>PLAI01000146.1 GCA_003134075.1 Methylocystaceae bacterium
ATTGGCCGCCTGTCCCGGAGATTGTCCGCCAATCGCCGCCTGTGCCTGGTTTTGGCAAAAAGCGTCATCCCGCTGAAAAGCCGCGTAGGATTTGCCCGGGCCCGGCATGACAGCCGCATGCGGCGTGGCCGGACCGGTGCTGGCGCAAGCGCCGAGCGACAGGCACAAAGCGCCAATCGACGTCGCAATGATTGCCGATTTGATAGTCATCAGGTTTGGACCTCTCTAGGAACGACAGCTCGAGATGGGCGCATCTTCTCCGAAAAAAACGCCCTTTGTGTGGGAGCCTCGTCTCGGGAAAAGGCGAATCTCGCCAAGGATGGTTACGGCAAAGTTAACCAATTCGATGACATGGCAAAAAAAGCCGCGTCGATCCAGCTAAATATCTCGACGTGGCGCGCCGCGAAAAAAACGTCGGTCACGCGGCTCCGCGCAGAGCCAAATCCCTCGTCAAATCGTCCCGATGTTATAGACTCGAACGATGTCCAACCGCGGCGCCCCCACCGAAATCACCCCGCAAATCCTGCTGCGCGCCTATTCCATCGGAATGTTTCCGATGGCCGAGAGCGCCGACGACGAAGAGTTGTTCTGGGTCGAGCCGCGCGAACGCGCGGTGTTTCCGCTGGACGGTTTCGTCGTATCGCGCTCGCTCGCCAAGACGGTGCGTCGGGATGTTTTCGAGGTGCGGATAGATCACGATTTCGACGCGGTGATCGACGCCTGCGCCGCGCCGGCGCCGGGACGCGCGAGCACCTGGATCAATGGCGAAATAAGGCGCCTCTATCGCGCGCTTTTCAACCTCGGAGCCGTTCAGGTCGTGGAGTGCTGGCGCGAAGGACGACTCGTGGGCGGGCTCTACGGCGTCGCCTTGGGCGCGGCGTTCTTTGGCGAGAGCATGTTCCACCGCGAGACCGACGCCTCGAAGGTCGCTCTGGCGCATCTCGTCGCGCGGCTGCGCGCCGGCGGATTTCGCTTGCTCGACACGCAGTTCATGACTTCGCATCTCGCCTCGCTCGGGGCTCGGGAAATTTCGCGCAAGGAATATCGGCGGTTGCTGCGCGACGCGATGGCGCCGCCGGCCGCGAATTTTCTGGCGTGGCCGGCGTCGCAGCGGGTCAGCGGCGCGAAGGCGCTCGAAGCGCTCGGCGACCCTCAGAAAAGCCCGGGATCGCGGCCGGGCGGCGGCGCGGACTCAGCCGGCGGTTGAGCGTCACGCTGCTTCTTGGGCTTGGATTTCGACTTCCCCTTGGATTTCGGCTTGGCCTGCTGCTCTGGCGCGTCGGCGCCGCTGTCGCCCGCGGCCGCGCTGGCGTTGAATACGGGTTCGTCGGCGGGACCGATCGGCTGCGCCTCGACCGCCTTGGGAGCCGCGGGCTCCACCTTGCGCGCGCCATTCGCTTCGCGCTTCGCGTCCGCCCCATCAACGGGGAGCACGGCCGGCCCAACCTCTTGCGCCACCGTCTCCTTGCCGCCCTTACAGTCGACGAGCCAGACGTCGTAAACCGGATGCTCGACGCCATGCAGGCCGGGACTCGCCGCGAACATCCAGCCGGAGAAAATCCTTTTGGCCTCGGGCTTGGCGTCGGTCCTGACCGCGACGCCCTGGACGCGCTTTTGATCCGGCTTCGCCAACTGCTCGTCCACCTCGACGAAGGTCGTCGTTTGCGGCGCCTCCGTCTGCGGCCGCGTGTTGCAGACGCGCGGCGTCACCTGGAGCGTGCCAAACTGCACGGTCTCGTCGATGGCGACGTCGAAATTGATGATGCGGCCGGTCGTCTTGTCCAGCCCGGCGAAAACGGCTGTCGGATGGCGAATCGGATCGGCGGCGGCCGGAAAAGCGGCGAGCGACGCGAACGCCGCGCCGAAGGCCGCGCCGCGCCAAGCGCCGCGGGACGAAACAAAGAGGTCAGATCGCAAGAACATTCGGATCACCGCGCCGCTTCCTCCGCGAGAAAACAATAGGCTCCCGCGCATAGGAAACACGCGACAAAGGCGATTCCATGATCGTGGGAAGAAGGCTTCAACCCTCCGGGCGCCAGGCGTCGTAATCGCCGCTCGCGGCCGGGCGCTCGCCAGAGGCCAGTATCGAACCCGGCGGACGATAGGCCAAGGGCGTGCCGGTCATGTTTTCCTGGAACGGCAGCTCCCACTCCTTGGGCGTGTATGATTCCTCGGTGGGCGGCGTGTCGACGGTGTGATGCAGCCAGCCATACCAGCCCGTGGGCGTATTGGAGCCTTCGGCGAGGCCATTATAGATCACCCAGCGGCGCTCGAATCCGAGCGCCGGGTCGATCTTGCCGCCACGCGTGCGGTAATAGACATTGCCGAATTCGTCCTCGCCGACGCGCTCGCCATAAAGCAGCGTCCACAGCCCCGTGCTGAGCGTGGCCCCATTCCACCAGGTGAACAGTCGAACAAAATAAGACATGCGCCTCGCGTCCCGTGAGTTCCGCGCTCTTATCGCGTCTGGAGGGGCCAATGTCCAGAGGCGCGGGCGCCTAATCGACCGCCCGCACGAACGCGCCAAACGCGCGAGGCCCGTCGCCAGTCGCGGCTTTGCCCGTGATTCTATAGCTCTCCGCGTCGATCGACCAGAGGTCGTTGGAAAACCAGTTGGTCACATAGATCGTCCCGCCATCGCGGCTAACACCCACGCTTTCGGGATATTCGCCGACCTTGATCGTCGCCAGCGGCGCGAGGGTCGCCGCGTCGAAGACGCTGACGGTTTCGGCGTATTGATTGGCGACGAAGGCGCGACCCTTGGCCAAGGCGACGCCATAGGGATGACTGCCCACGCGCGCGTTGGCGATAAGCTTGCGCTCGGCGAGATCGATAACGCTCACGTCGTCCGATTCGACATTGGCCGTATAGGCGCGCCGTCCCGACGCGTCGATGGTCACGCCGTAGGGGTGCCGGCCCACGGCGATGGTCGCGACGCGCGCGAAATTCTCGGCGTCGATGACGACGAGGGCGTTGTCGTCGCGGGCCGCTGCGATAACGAGCCGCCCGTCCGGCGTCGCGGCGACGCCCGAGGGCATGGCTCCGATCTCGACGCGCCGGGTTTTCTCGCTGTCGGGGTCGATCTCCAGCAGTTCGCGCCCATTCATGTCGGCGACATAGAGGCGGCGCCCGTCGGGCGAAACCGCGACGCCAAAAGGCTGCCCGTCGAAAGCGATTCGCTTGAGGACGCGCCGCGCGCGCGCGTCGACGACCGAGACGAAATGACCCTCGGGACTTGTCACATAGGCCCTCGCGCCGTCCCGACTTACGGCGATCCCCGCCGGCTTGCCGCCAATCGGCAGCGCGGCGCCGGGCGTCATCGCGCCAAGATCGACGATGGTCAGATCGTCGCTCGACTGATTCGGAATGAAGGCCTCGTCGGCGCGGGCCGCCCCGACGAGCAGCGACGCGAGAAACACGACCGCGAGAGCGTNNTGCGCGAAGACTCATTCGCGCTCCACCCGCGCCTTCAGCGCCGCGAGGCCGCTCCTGAATAGCTCGGACACCGCCTTGATCGCTACTTCGTCGGTATATTGTTCGGGCGGATTGCCGCCGGGAAAAGCGCGATAAAACCGGCTTTTCCATTCGACGACCGTGCCGCCGGAGGGAGCGGGCGAAACCTTTAGCGTCGCGGAAAGATTGCCGACCGGAAGAACAGCGAAATCAACGTGTTCGATGATATAGCGCAGCGACATCGCGGCGTCGTCATATTGCACCAGGCGCTCGTCGATGACCCCGCCGCCGGCCAGGAACAGCCTGCGCTTGGCGATTTCCGGCGTGACGCCGCCCTGCCCTTCCGTCTTTACGACGCCGGGCAGCCAGCCCATGTCCTGAAAATCGCCGACCACGGCCCAGACCTTGGCCGGCGGCGCGGCGATCTCGATGGTTTCGACGACTTTTTGCGGCGTCGCGCCATGAGCCAGCGCGGCGAGCGGCGAAAGGGCCACCGCGATCACAATCGCGCGCAAGGCTGCAAGCGGCGACATCTTGTTGCCTACCTAGCTCTCTTTGCGCCCTTTGTGGTGAAATTATCGACCACGAAGAGCACAAAGAACACCAAGGCCTTACTTGGCTTCGGCCTTGGCCTTCAGGGAGGCGAGGCCCGCCTTGTAGAGATCGGTCACCGCCTTCAGCGAGGCTTCGTCGGAAAGCTCCGGCGGCGGGTCGTTATTCATGAAGCCGCGATAGAAGGCGCCCTTCCATTCGACCTCGGTCTTGCCGCCTACGTCCTTGACGGTGATGGTCGAGGAATAATTATTGACCGGCAAGATCTTCACGTCGACGGAATCGATTTTGTAGGAGAGCGACTGGCCGGCCTCGTCGTATTTGGTCAGCGTCTCTTCGATCACGCCGCCATTGGCGAGGGTGAGCTTGCGCTTGGCCTGATCCGGCGTATTGCCGCCCGTCCCTTCCGTCTTGGCGACGCCCGGCAACCAGGAGAGATCGCCGAAATTGCCGACGATGGCCCAGACCTTGGCGGGCGGCGCGTCGATCTCGATCTTCTCGACCACTTTCTGGCGCGAGGGGCCATGCGCGAAAGCCGCGGCCGGGATCAGGGCGACGGCCGCGACGATGAGGGCGCGACGCGGGATGACAAAGGACATGAAGGGTTCTCCTGAGAACAGCGCTTGCTTCCGCCGATAGTCCGTGCGGCTCGCCCTCCTTTAAGGGCGCCGCGACGCCCCGCGTCAAGGCGCGCATGACGAAAGCGGCCCGGCTCTCGCCGCCACGCGAATCCATTTGAAAAAATTTCGCCCCGGCGCCGCTTGCGCAATCCTCGACGCGGAGCAACCCTGCCGGGGCGTAATTGAACAGTTTTCCCCGATATCCACGAAAATTTACAAGATATGGGAGTTTTAACGAATTTGAGCTCTATATCTTGACGAGATAGATTCCTTGACGCACTCTGAGAGCACGCCAGATGACAAAGCGGCGCGGATTCGAAGCGACGTTTGGGACGCCGGCGTTAAGTCGGTCGCTATGTGCGCGCTTATCGTCCCGTGTGCGTTCCCCAGTGCATTTGATTGAATGCGTCCCACCAGGGGCGTCGGCTTTGGCGCGCTCGCTCGGACGAGGCCCGCCACCGGCGCCAAGCGATGGCCCGTCGCGCGATTTCGCCCGCGCGAAAACAAGGAATTGAACGAGATGAAGATCGAGCGGCGTTTCACCACCTCCGGCCAGTCTCCTTACGCGTCGATCGAGTTTCGCACGACCAAGAGCGAGATCCGCAATCCCGACGGATCGGTGGTGTTCTCGCTCGACAATATCGAGGTTCCCGCGAGTTGGAGCCAGGTCGCCGCCGACGTGCTGGCGCAGAAATATTTCCGCAAGGCGGGCGTGCCGGCGCGCTTGAAGCGCGTCGAGGAAAACGCGGTCCCCTCCTTCCTGTGGCGCTCCGTCGCCGACGCGGAGGCGCTCGCCGATCTGCCGAAGGACCAGCGCGCGACCAGCGAGACCAAGGCCCAGCAGGTGTTCGACCGGCTCGCCGGCGCCTGGACCTATTGGGGTTGGAAGGGCGGCTATTTCGACACGGAGGAGGACGCCCAGGCATTTAGCGATGAATTGCGCCACATGCTGGCGAGGCAGATGGCCGCGCCCAATTCGCCGCAATGGTTCAACACCGGCCTGCACTGGGCTTACGGCGTCGACGGCCCCGGCCAGGGCCACTTTTACGTCGACCACGCCAACGGCAAGCTCGTCAAATCGAAGAGCGCCTACGAGCATCCGCAGCCGCACGCCTGCTTCATCCAGTCGGTCGCCGACGATCTCGTCAACGACGGCGGCATCATGGACCTTTGGGTGCGCGAGGCGCGGCTGTTCAAATATGGCTCGGGCTCCGGCTCCAACTTCTCCAATCTGCGCGGCGAGAAGGAGAAGCTTTCGGGCGGCGGCTCCTCCTCGGGGCTGATGTCCTTCCTCAAGATCGGCGACCGCGCGGCGGGCGCGATCAAATCCGGCGGCACGACGCGCCGCGCCGCCAAGATGGTCGTGGTCGACGTCGATCACCCGGACATCGAGGCCTTCGTCGAATGGAAGGTGAAGGAGGAGGAGAAAGTCGCGGCGCTGGTCGCCGGCTCGAAGATCGTCAAGAAACACCTCAAGGCCATTTTGCGCGCCTGCGTGAACTGCCAGGGGTCGAACGACGATTGCTTCAACGCGGAAATGAATCCGGCGCTAAAGCGCGAGATCAAGCTCGCGCGCCGCGAAGAGGTTCCGGACGCGCTGATTAAGCGGGTGATCGAATACGCGCGCCAGGGCTTCAAGGACATGGAGTTCGATACTTACAACATCGATTGGGACAGCGAGGCGTATCTCACCGTCTCCGGCCAGAATTCCAATAACACTGTGCGCGTCACCGACGCCTTCTTACACGCGGTGGAGGAGGACAAGGACTGGACGCTGATCCGCCGCCTCGACCACAAGCCCGCCAAGACCCTCAAGGCGCGCGATCTATGGGGCAAGATCGGTTACGCCGCCTGGGCTTCCGCCGATCCCGGCGTTCAGTTCCACACGACGATCAACGACTGGCACACCTGCCCGGCCGGCGGCGAAATCAGGGCGTCGAACCCCTGCTCGGAATATATGTTCATCGACGACACCGCCTGTAACCTCGCCTCGCTCAATCTGTTGCAGTTCCGCGACGAGGCGACCAAGCGCATCGACATCGACGCCTATGAACACGCCGTCAGGCTGTGGACCGTGGTGCTCGAAATCTCGGTGCTGATGGCGCAATTCCCTTCGCGCGAGATCGCGCAGCTCTCTTATGACTACCGCACGCTGGGGCTCGGCTACGCCAATGTCGGCGGTCTCCTGATGTCGTCAGGCGTCGCCTATGACAGCGCGGCGGGCCGCGCCATCGCCGGCGCGCTGTCGGCGATCATGACCGGCGTCGCCTATGCGACGTCGGCCGAAATGGCCAAGGAGCGCGGCCCCTTCGCCCGCTTCATGGAGAACCGCGAAGCAATGCTGCGGGTCATCCGCAATCATCGCCGCGCCGCGCTCGGCGAGCACGTCGGTTACGAAAAGCTGGCGACGGCGCCGACGCCGCTGGATCACGCCGCCTGCCCCGACAAGGCGCTGATCGCCGCCGCCGAACGCGCCTGGGAGACCGCGCTCCTTCAGGGCGAGCTTTATGGCTATCGCAACGCGCAGGTCACCGTCGTCGCGCCGACCGGCACCATCGGCCTCGTCATGGACTGCGACACCACCGGCATCGAGCCCGATTTCGCGCTGGTGAAATTCAAGAAGCTGGCCGGCGGCGGATACCTGAAGATCGTCAACCGCGCCGTGCCGGAAGCGCTACGCGCGCTCGGCTATCGCGAGAGCGAGATCGCCGAGATGGAGGCCTATGCGGTCGGCCACGCGACGCTCTCCAACGCGCCGGCGATCAACACTGGATCGCTGCGCGCCAAGGGTTTCACGGACGAGAAGCTGGCTGTCGTCGAGAAGTCGCTCGCCGGCGCCTTCGACATAAAATTCGTCTTCAACAAATGGACTCTTGGCGCGGAATTCCTCGCCGGCGCGCTGAAGATTCCGGCGAGCGCGATGGAGGACAAGAACTTCGATCTCCTCACGCATCTGGGCTTTTCGCGCTCGGACATCGAAGCCGCCAATGTCCACATCTGCGGCGCGATGACGCTGGAGGGCGCGCCCTTCCTCAAGCTCGAACACTACGCCGTGTTCGACTGCGCCAATCCCTGCGGGCGCCTCGGCAAGCGCTATCTTTCGGTCGAGTCGCACATCCGCATGATGGCGGCGGCGCAGCCCTTCATCTCCGGCGCGATCTCCAAGACCATCAACATGCCCAATGACGCGAGCATAGAGGATTGCGAGGCGGCTTATCTCTTGTCCTGGCGCCTCGCGCTCAAGGCCAACGCGCTCTATCGCGACGGCTCCAAGCTGTCGCAGCCGCTATCCTCGCAACTGATCTCCGGCGACGACGAGGACGAGGACGCCCCCGACCGCGTCGAGGAGCTGGTCGCGGCGAACAGCCCGGCGCGCGCGGCCCAGGTCGCCGAGCGCATCGTCGAACGCATCGTGCATCAGGTGGTGCGCGAGCGCGAAAAACTGCCGAACCGCCGCAAGAGCTACATCCAGAAGGCCGCGGTCGGCGGGCACAAGGTCTATCTGCACACCGGCGAATATGAAGATGGACGGCTCGGCGAAATTTTTATCGACATGCACAAGGAAGGCGCCGCCTTCCGCAGCCTGATGAACAACTTCGCCATCGCGATTTCGCTCGGCCTGCAATATGGCGTGCCGCTCGAGGAATATGTCGACGCCTTCACCTTCACGCGCTTCGAGCCGTCCGGCCCGGTGCAGGGCAATGACGCGATCAAATACGCGACCTCGATTCTCGACTACGTGTTCCGCGAACTCGCGGTCTCCTACCTCGGCCGCAACGATCTCGCGCATGTCTCGCCCGAGGACATCGGCCACGACGTGCTCGGCAAGGGCGAGCACGAAGGCAAGGCGCCGGAGGGGACGACGTCGGTGTCGCGCGGCCTCGTGCGCTCCAGGGCGGAGCGGCTGACCGTGGTGAACAAGCCGGAGGGGGGTGGCGCGCGAAACTTCTCAGGAAACGCGGCGGTGGCGCTAAAGGCCGAACCCGCCCGCGAGGAAGAACCGCTGTCGCTGCTCGGCTGGACAGAGCCGGCGAAAACCGTGAGTGGCGTCGCCGAGAAACGCGCCGAGGCACGGATGAAGGGGTACGTGGGCGAGGCCTGTCCCGAGTGCGCGAATTTTACGCTGGTGCGGAATGGGACGTGTTTGAAGTGCGAGACTTGCGGGAGCACGACGGGGTGTAGTTGAGGAGACTGAAAACTGATGTCTCCAAGACAAACGCTTGTGGAGCGTCTTTCCTTTCGCGAGGTTTCAATGAGCCAGGAAGTCAGCAATAGACCCAAACGGGAGGCACGCGATTTTGAGATCGGCGATCCCTTCCGTTCGCACCCTGAGCAATTGAATCTTCTGCCTTTAAAAACTGTGGTTGAAATTCCCAACTCAACGGGAACGGCTGACGCATGGGGAGAAGTACTCGCGGAGGATTCCCAAACATACATCGTTAAGGCAACACGAGGCGGCAACCGCATTCCAGCATCGGAATGGGTTGCCGCGCACATAGCTGAGGCAGTGAACATGCCTTGTCCAACTCCAAAAATCGTCCAATTGCAAAACGGGGATTTACTATTCGGTTCACGGGTCGTTAGCGGACTCGCAGATAAGACAGAAACAACTGCAATTTTGACATCGAAGAGCGTCGGCGCAGGCGCAAGAGCTATGCCGGGCCTAACTTCGGTTCTCTCGGCAATTTACGCGTTCGACGTGTTCACAAATAATGTCGATCGTCACGTGGAAAACTATTTATCGGTCCTTGAAAATGGATGTCGCAAATTTTACCTGATCGACCTCGGAAGGTCTTTGTTTTGGGATAACTTCACTCAATTTCCCGGCCCCCACCACAATACCGTAGCCGTTGGCAGGACAATTCGTCAGCGTCACGGCTTCGATCTAGACGCCGCATTGAGGGTTCTCGACCGCTTCGCGCAACTTGCTCCTGAACGCATTATCGGCTTTATGAGATCGATGCCAAAAGAGTGGATGCCCGATGACGAGCAGGAAGCGTTCATCAAATGGTGGGCAAACGGAGCTCGCCAAGAGCGGATCGTTAAACTTCGCAAGGGATTGAGTCATGGCTCCCTCCTATAACTTCGCGATCATCCGCTTTGCCCCGGATGACGTTCGAGGAGAGCGGTTGAATATCGGCGCGATCATTTTGGAGAATGATCGCATTGACGTCCGAACGACTCGACGCTTGGAACGGGTTAAAGCGCTCTCCGAAGCGCTCGATTTTGAGTCATTAGCCGAGCTCATCGATAATATCGTTGATCTCGATGCGCAAAATCGTGCTGATGGCATTGTTGATTATCAAGAGCGCCTGAGTAAGCTGGCCAGAATTGGTCCTCTCTCGGTGTCGCATGCTGGAACTTTTGTTGCCGAAAGCCAGAGCGCCTATGAGGCAAGGATCGCATCTATCCTCAAGATGCTAGTAGAGCCTGAGCAAGCTCC
>PLAI01000168.1 GCA_003134075.1 Methylocystaceae bacterium
CGGCTGATTTTTCCGTTCCTTCACGAGGCTTTTGAGCAGCTTTACGCGGTGAGCGAGGGCGCCGTGGCGGTGGTCGCGCATTCCATCGCCTTCGCCGCTCATGCGGTAGCGGAAAAGCGCGGGCTGCCGCTGTTCGTGGTCACGCTTTCGCCGTTGATGCTTTACTCGGCCTATGATCCGCCGCTGGGCACGCGCGCGCCATTCGTCGCCGCGCCGCGCCGGACGCTCGCGCTGGCCTACAACCGCGCGCTGCTTCGCGCCTTCGCCTGGGGCGCCGCGCTTTGGGCGGCGCCTTTGAGAAAATTTCGGCGCGACGTCGGACTGCCGCGCCGCGGCGGGTTTGACCTGTTCGCCGGCGCGGCGCCTGGAGTCAAAACCATCGCGCTGCACTCGAAGCTGCTGGCGCCGCCGCGGCCCGATCACTCTCCCGATATTCTGATCGCCGGCCAGATTTTTTACGACCGCGGGCCGCCGCCCGAAGAAGAAGTGGCGCGCGCGCTCGATGAGTTTCTGGCGTCGGGACCGCCGCCGGTCGTGTTCTCGCTCGGCAGTTTCGTCGCGCAAGGCGGCGGCGATTATTATCGCGCTTGCATGGCGGCGGCGAGCAGCGTCGGCTTGCGCGCGGTCGTGCTCGCCCATGGCGATGACGTGGCGCGCCTGCGCGNNAGGCGCGCCCGCTGACGCTTTTGTCGCGGCCTATGTGCCTCACGCCGAGCTGTTTCCGCGCGCCTGTCTCGTCGTCCATCACGGCGGCGTCGGCACCAGCGCGCAGGCGCTGCGGGCCGGCAAGCCGCAACTCGTGACGCCGTTTCTCGCCGATCAGCCCGATAACGCGGCGCGTCTCGTTCGTCTTGGACTCGCGAGAGCGTTCGACGGGCGGACGATCTCGGCGGAAAAGCTCGCGCGGGAGCTGCGGATTTTGCTGAAGACGCCGGATTACGCCCATCGGGCGCGGGAATCCGCCGGTGTGATCGCCAGCGAGGACGGCGCCGCGGTCGCGGCNNCGCCAAGGCAATTGAACGTTCCTGATCAATTGCTCGCCGCATGATAAGCGGCCCTTATCGCCGCATTCGCCAAAACGAATAGACCTCCTATTTCCTGTCCCTATGAACATGTCTCGCGAGCACCGGAGCATCTCCATGCGACGCAAGCGCCTTCTGGCGCCAGCAAATTGATGCAAAGGGAAAGGAAACCAAAATGGCGAAGATAGTGTTGGTTCTTTACGACGATCCGGTCGACGGCTATCCGAAAACCTACGCGCGGGACGACGTTCCGCAACCAAAGGTCTATCCGGACGGCCAGACCCTGCCGACGCCCAAGGCGATAGATTTCAAGCCCGGCACGCTGCTCGGCAGCGTCTCCGGCGAACTGGGGTTGCGGAAGTACCTCGAATCCAACGGTCACACGCTCGTCGTCACCTCCAGCAAGGACGGCGCGGATAGCGTGCTAGACCGCGAACTCCCCGACGCGGAAATCGTCATTTCGCAGCCTTTCTGGCCAGCTTATATGACCGCCGAGCGCTTCGCCAAGGCAAAGAAGCTCAAACTGATTGTGACGGCCGGCATTGGCTCGGACCATACCGACCTTCAAGCCGCGATCAAGAACAACGTCACCGTCGCTGAAGTCACGTACTGCAACAGCAACGCGGTCGCCGAGCATGTGGTGATGTCGATTCTCGCGTTGGTGCGTAATTTCGTCCCCGCTCACAACATCATCGTCAATGGCGGCTGGAACATCGCCGACGCGGTGTCGCGCTCATATGACCTCGAAGCCATGCAGGTCGGCACCGTGGCGGCCGGTCGCATCGGACTGCGCGTGCTGCGGCTCCTGAAGCCGTTTGACGTCGGGCTGCATTATATGGACCGGCATCGTCTGCCGGAGACTGTCGAGAAGGAGCTGAACCTCACCTACCACTCCAGCCTGGAGAGCTTGGCGAAGGTCTGCGACGTCGTGACGCTGAACTGCCCGCTGCATCCCGAAACCGAACATATGATCAACGAGCAGACGCTCAAGTTTTTCAAGCGTGGCGCGTACATCGTCAACACGGCGCGCGGCAAGCTCGTAGACCGCGACGCTTTGGTTCGCGCGGTGGAAAGCGGACATATCGCAGGTTACGCGGGCGACGTCTGGTTTCCGCAGCCCGCGCCAAAGGACCATCCGTGGCGCAAGATGCCACATCAAGCGATGACCCCGCACATTTCGGGCACGAGCCTGTCCGCGCAGACCCGCTACGCCGCCGGCACGCGCGAAATTCTCGAGTGCTACTTCGAAGGTCGCCCGATCCGCGACGAATATCTCGTCGTGCAGGGCGGCAAGCTGGCCGGCGTCGGCGCGCATTCGTATAGCGAAGGCGATGCGACGGGCGGCTCGGAAGAGGCCGCGCGCTTCACGAAGACGAAAGCGCCAGTCTGAAATCGACTTTCCAGAGCCGGCGCCGTCGTTCGGCGCCGGCTTTAGCGTCTGATCGATCGAACTGACAACGCCGTCATTCAGAAGAATTTCGGCCTTTTGCACGGGAACGAAAGATGACGCGAGAACAGTTGACCGAGAAGATTCTCGACATCAAACGAGAGAGGGGTTGGTCCTGGGCGCATATCGCGAGGGAAATTGGCGGCATGTCCGAAATTCTGATTGTCGGCGCCTTGCTGGGCCAAGGCAAACTCGTCAAGCCGCTGGCGCGAAAGGCGGCCGCATTGTTCGGTCTCGCGGAGACCGAGGAGCGAATGTTGAACGAAACTCCGTATCGCGGAACGCCCATGCCGCCGACGGACCCGCTGATTTACCGATTTTACGAACTGGTGATGGTGAATGGCCCGGCCTTGAAGGCCATCATCGAAGAAGAATTTGGCGACGGCATCATGTCGGCGATTGATTTCGACATGAGCTTGGAACGGCTCGCGAATCCCAAGGGGGACCGGGTCAATATCATTATGTCGGGAAAGTTTTTGCCCTATAAGTATTACGGCGCGGCGGACGGAACTCCTGACTACGGATTTAAGGAGGAATAAGCGCGGTCGAGAAATCGACCGGAAATTTAAAGCGTCGCTCATTCGACGGAATCCAGCATGTTTATTCGACAGCTCGAATATCTGGTGACCCTGGCGCGGGAGCGGCACTTCGCCCGCGCGGCGGAGGCCTGCAACGTCTCGCAGCCGGCGCTTTCCGGCGCGATACGACACCTCGAAGAGGAGTTGGGCGTCAACATCGTGGAGCGCGGGCAGAGGTTCGTCGGTTTCACCGAGGATGGCGAGCGGATTTTAGGCTGGGCGCGTCAAGCCATCGCGGCCTGGGACGGCTTGCGGCAGGAGGCCTCGATCTCGCGCACGCGACTTAGCGGAACTCTGCGCTTCGGCGCGATCCCCACCACCATGCCCATCGTTTCCCTGCTCACCGGGCCATATTGGGACGCTTACCCAGACATACGCCAGACCGTGCGGTCTTTGAGCAATGAGGAAATTATTCGCAGACTGGACGATTTCGAACTCGATATTGGCCTTACCTACCTCGAAGACCAGAAGCTGGAACGTTTTCGTGTCCTGCCCTTGTATCGGGAGCGATACGTCCTTCTGGCGCGGGACGCCGCCTCGCTGAACAACCGCGAGTCGATCTCGTGGCGAGACGCCGCCGCCCTGCCTTTGTGCCTATTGACGCGAAACATGCAGAACCGCCGTATTATCAATGCGGCTTTTCGCCGGGCCGACGTCGAACCACGCGTGGTCGTCGAAACCGATTCCGTGTTCGCTCTCTATTCCAATGTCCGCTGCGCCCAAATGTACAGCATCTTGCCGCATAGTCTGCTCGCCCTGTTCGAGATGCAGGAAGAGTTGACGGCAATTCCTTTAACGCCGGAATTAAATCGCGGGATTGGACTGGTGCCACTGAACAACGCTCCCGCCTCGCCAATTGTTTCCGCGATCTGGGCTATTTCTCAGCGGCTCGAACTCGGGACGCGGTTCAATTTCCTGGCGCGGCCCGCTTCCTAGTTCACTCCGGCGAACCACCG
>PLAI01000338.1:0-348 GCA_003134075.1 Methylocystaceae bacterium
AGGCCATGGCGCGGGAAGTCGGAGCTGACATTTATTTTGGCGACGCGGCGCACATGCGTTCCGATCATCACGCCGGCCGCACATGGGGCAAGAAAGGCGAGACGCCGATTGTCGAGGCGACGGGCGCGCGTCACGGGATGAGTTTGATATCGGCGATCACTTCGCGCGGCCACATGCGGTTCATGCTTGTCGAGAAGGGCGGCGTCAACGCCGATGTGTTCATTGAGTTTTTGAAACGATTGACGGCCGGCGCAAAGCGCGCCATCTTTCTCATCGTCGATCGCGGACCAGCTCATATCGCCAAGAAAACCAAGGCGTTTGTCGACAGTTTGAATGGTGCGCTACGGC
>PLAI01000338.1:398-3867 GCA_003134075.1 Methylocystaceae bacterium
GATACTTATGAACTGATTAATAACCGGCCATCCCGGCGCCTTTAGATGCGAGTGCAGAGCCACGCCATGACCGCTCACCATCATGCGATCCTCTGGATCGATCATCGGGAAGCGAAGCTCTTCCATTTAAACACGACCGAAGTCGATCGCATGATCCTCCATCCGCGCCGTCCGACGCGGCACATCCACCGCAACGCTACCTCGATTGGTGGCGGCACGTCTTTATTGGACGACGATTACTTCGAGCATGTCTCCGAGGCGACCGCCGAGGCGAAAGCGATCCTGATCGCCGGCCTGGACAGCGCCAAGTCGGAACTGGCCGCGCATTTGACGCGCCATCATCCTGAAGCCGCGGCCCGCATCGTCGGCGTGGAGACGGTCGATCATCCGAGCGACGGCGCCTTCGCCGCCGTCGCTCGGCTCCACTTTAACACCAAGGACAATTCGCAGCCGCAAATCTCGCAAACGGATCTTGGTTCTTAGCGCTGCAAGAAAGGAAATCTCATGTCTCTCGGAACAATCCTCCTCATCATTCTCATCCTGCTGCTCGTCGGAGCGTTCCCGTCCTGGCCCCATAGCGCCAGCTGGGGCTATTTCCCGTCCGGCGCCCTCGGAACGATCCTGATCGTGGTGCTCATCCTTGTTTTGATGGGCCGAATATAGTCGCGCCCGCACAGCCCGGGAGCGAGGACATCTCGTGATGAAAGCTCTCGTCTATGACGGCGTGGGGAAAATAGCTTTTTTGGAGCGCCCCAAGCCCACGCTCGTCGAACCGACGGACGCTATCGTCAAAGTTACAAAAACGACGATCTGCGGAACCGATTTGCATATACTCAATGGCGATGTCGCCACCTGCCATCCTGGCCGTATCCTTGGCCATGAGGGCGTCGGGATAATCGAGCCCACAGGTTCAGGCGTCTCCACTTTCAAACGAGGCGATCGGGTGCTGATTTCCTGCATTACCGCAGGACCAGACCATGGGACGATCAATTCTGCTTTGGATGCTCGGCGTTCCCTTACCGATCATCATTCTTCTGGCCCTGATCCAGCGCTAGGCGCACGACCCTCGCCGATGTGAAGAAACATGCGACCTGAAGCGCGCAAAGGAAAGGCTCCAGGTCGCCTCAAGCCGCTGTGCAAACATGACTGACTCGAACAAGGAAATTGAATGGCACATGATCGAAGGCATATGGAGCGTCATGTTGTCGGCCGCCTAGGTTGGTTGAGGGCCGCAGTGCTCGGCGCCAATGACGGCGTGCTCTCGACCTCCAGTCTGATCCTCGGCGTCGCCAGCGCCCATGCTTCGCATGAAAGCGTCCTGATCGCCGGCGTCTCCGGACTTGTCTCCGGAGCGATTTCCATGGCGGCGGGAGAGTATGTATCCGTCAGTTCGCAATCTGATTCCGAAGGCGCGGACATTGGACGCGAGAGGCGCGAGTTGAGCGAAAATCGCGGAGATGAACAGCAAGAGTTGGCTAGAATCTATATCGAACGCGGTCTGGACGGCGCTTTGGCGACGCAGGTGGCGGAGCAGCTCATGGCTCGTGATGCATTAGGAGCCCATGCCCGCGACGAACTGGGGATATCCGCGACGACCAGAGCGCGGCCGACCCAGGCGGCTCTCGCCTCTGGCGCAGCGTTCTCGATCGGCGCAAGCCTTCCGCTACTGGTCGCCATTGCAACTCCCGAAGAAATGATGGTTCGAGCGGTCACGATCGCGTCCCTGCTTTGTCTCGCCCTCCTCGGCGTTGTCGGCGCCAAAACGGGCGGTTCCAATATGTGGAAGGCGGCTATCCGTGTTCTTTTTTGGGGGGCGCTTGCCATGGCCGTGACGGCCGGGATTGGGGCCGTCGTCGGCACGTTGGTCTAATATATCGAAGGCGCACACCGATTACCCCAACATCGAGGCTAAGCCGGAGTCTCGTAAGCAACGCTACTTCAAGGAGCCGCGCAAAATGATGGAAACTCTCTCGCGTGCGACTTTCGCCGTCGCAAGCGTCACCTTGATGCTCTTGGCGTTGGCGCTTGTGGGCTTCGGAGCATTCGAACTCGTTTCGGCGCTCAGCCAAGACTGGCATGAAGGAGGCAACGCGATTCTCACTGCGATTGGCTACGTCGTCATCGCTCTAGCTGTCTTCGACGTGGCCAAATATTTCGTCGAAGAAGAGGTCCTTCGCAATCGTTCGCTGGTCACCACGTCCGATGTCCGGCGCAGTCTGACGAAATTCATCTCGACGATCGCCATCGCGGTTTTCATCGAAGGATTGGTCATCGTATTTCAGGTCAGCAAACACGACGTGGACAAAATGCCTTACCCGACCGCTCTGCTCGCGACGGCGATTCTCATCGTTCTCGGGTTAGGAGCCTACCAACGATTGAACGTCGAGGTGGAGCGTCAGGTTGATCGTAAAGACAACGCCGAACAATTCACCGCCAAGCTCGACGCGGCCGACAATAGCCCTATGGCGGATGGGCCACCGTCTTCGCCTGAGTAGTTTCCAGGGCTAGCGCGACTTCGAACTGGAACTAAAGTCCTTGTTCGTTGCGACGACACGCGCGCATTTCGGATCACAGCGGAAGGTGAGACGAGCTCCGGGCTTGGCCATCGCGGATGGGTTGGAAGCGAAGCACATTTGGAGGAAAACTATGCCGACGACTCTACATCAGGTTTCTCCCGAAAGCGGCCTCAACCGTTATCTATCCGAAATTCGGCGGTTCCCTATCCTGGCCCCGCAGGAGGAGTACATGCTCGCCAAACGCTGGCGCGAGCACGAAGATACGACGGCCGCGCAAAAACTTGTCACTTCGCATCTGCGGCTCGTGGCCAAGATCGCCATGGGTTATCGCGGCTACGGCCTGCCCGTGGGCGAACTCGTTTCCGAAGGCAATGTGGGACTCATGCAAGCGGTCAAGCGCTTCGAGTCCGAACGCGGCTTCCGCCTCGCTACTTACGCGATGTGGTGGATTCGGGCGTCGATTCAGGAATATGTCCTGCGATCCTGGTCGCTCGTCAGAATGGGCACCACCGCCCACCAGAAGAAGTTGTTCTTTAACTTGCGCAAGGCCAAGAGCCGCATTTCCGCCTATGAGGAGGGAGACCTCCATCCGGAGACCGTCGCGGTAATCGCGATTAAGCTCTGCGTGCCACAGCAGGAAGTGATTGACATGAACCGCCGTTTGGCTGGCGACTCTTCTCTTAACGCCCCGCTGCGCGAGGAGGGAGATGGCGAATGGCAGGACTCCCTTGTCGACGACAGCATCGATCAAGAACACATACTCGTCGAGCGGGAGAAAAGCGACAATCGTCACGTCGCGTTGCATGGCGCACTCGACGTACTCAATACGCGCGAACGGCGCATCCTGGAGACGCGCCGCCTTACCGAAGATCGAATACCCCTTAGAGATCTCGCGAACGAATTTGGAGTTTCGAGAGAGCGCGTACGCCAAATTGAAATACGCGCGTTCGAGA
>PLAI01000009.1 GCA_003134075.1 Methylocystaceae bacterium
GGCCCACTGCGGAGGGATACGATGTTGCTGCGGATGCGGTTTTTCTCCGTTCTGCGCGGTGTACTTCCCCGGCACCGCAAATGCGTGAAACCGCTGCGAATGAGCCGATTGTGGAACGGCTTAACTCGTCGCCAATATGGCTTCGGCAAGCGAGAAAGCGACTTATCCGTTTGGGTGGAGGACGCCATTCGAAGTCGCTTTCCCCACGAACTCTAATGCCGTTCATCCCTACGTCGGTGGACGGGGCGCGCGATTTGTCCTCTGAGAGCAATGGCGTCCATCAGTTCGTCCATGGATCCGGCCGCTTCGAAAAGCTCTCGTTGCAACTTCGTCGGCAGCGTGTCCCACTTCATGATCGCCGCCGCGCCGAGACATCGCAGAATTTTCTCCTCGTCGCCAACGAAGATTGCTTCACCGGTACGACCGCTGCCCCGGTGTAGTGATTGGTATGAGTCATTGTCGTCACCCCTCGCTTGAATTTTAGCAGCGAGCACGAGTCTTCCGGTCGAATAGGGTCTCAACGATGGCCCGCGCGTCCTCCGCCTCCGCCGTGGCCACCACGGCCTCCTCGGGTCCGCGAAGGAACCATCGAGAAAACTGACGATCAGCATCCCTTCATCATACCTCTTGACCGGTTCAATGGCATGCAATTGGTGGAGAAATCGTGATCCTTTTCCAGTTGAGCGTCTTTCACGATCACACGCTTCGATTGCGGAGTTCCACCTCGTTGTTTTGAGTAGTTTCCGAGCCTGCACGCGACTTTTCTCACGGACCATAATCCAAAAGTCGATTTTTCGACACGAAGCAGAATCGGAGACTAACCGACCATCCCGGCACCTTTAGATGCGAGTGCAGAGCCACGCCATGAGCGCCAAGTCGGAACTGGGCGCGCATTTGATGCGCCATCATCCTGAAGTCGCGGCCCGCATCGTCGGCGTGGAGACGGTCGATCATCCGAGCGACGGCGCCTTGGCCGCCGTCGCTCGGCTCCACNNCGATCTTGATCGTGGTGCTCATCCTTGTTTTGATGGGCCGAATATAGTCGCGCCCGCACAGCCCAGGAGCGAGGACATCTCGTGATGAAAGCTCTCGTCTATGACGGCGTGGGGAAAATAGCCCTTTTGGGCGCCCCAAGCCCACACTCGTCGAGCCGGCGGACGCTATCGTCAAAGTTACAAAAACGACGATCTGCGGAACCGATTTGCATATACTCAAAGGCGATGTCGCCACCTGCCATCCTGGCCGTGCCCTTGGCCATGAGGCGTTGGGATAATCGAGTCCACAGGTTCAGGCGTCTCCACTTTCAAACGTGGCGATCGGGTGCTAATTTCCTGCATTACCGCAGGACCAGACCATGGGAGGATCAATTCTGCTTTGGATGCTCGGCGTTCCCTTACCGATTATCATTCTTCTGGCCCTGATCCAGCGCTAGGCGCACGACCCTCGCCGATGTGAAGAGACATGCGACCTGAAGCGCGCAAAGGAAAGGCTCCAGGTCGCCTCGAGCCGCTGCACAAACATGACTGACTTGAACAAGGAAATTGAATGACGCATGGTCGAAGGCATATGGAGCGTCATGTTGTCGGCCGCCTAGGTTGGTTGAGGGCGGCGGTGCTCGGCGCCAATGACGGCGTGCTCTCGACCTCCAGTCTGATCCTCGGCGTCGCCAGCGCCCACGCTTCGCATGAAAGCGTCCTGATCGCCGGCGTCTCCGGACTTGTCGCCGGAGCGATTTCCATGGCGGCGGGAGAGTATGTATCCGTCAGTTCGCAATCTGATTCCGAACGCGCGGACATTGGACGCGAGAGGCGCGAGTTGAGCGAAAATCGCGGAGATGAACAGCAAGAGTTGGCTAAAATCTATATCGAACGCGGTCTGGACGGCGCTCTGGCGACGCAGGTGGCGGAGCAGCTCATGGCTCGTGATGCGTTAGGAGCCCATGCCCGCGACGAACTGGGGATATCCGCGACGACCAGAGCGCGGCCGATCCAGGCGGCTCTCGCCTCTGGCGCGGCGTACTCGATCGGCGCAAGCCTTCCGCTACTGGTCGCCATTGCAACTCCCGACGAAATGATGGTTCGAGCGGTCACGATCGCGTCCCTGCTTTGTCTCGCCCTGCTTGGCGTTGTCGGCGCCAAAACGGGCGGTTCCA
The DNA here is from genome assembly GCA_003134075.1 of Methylocystaceae bacterium. Classification (GTDB taxonomy): domain Bacteria; phylum Pseudomonadota; class Alphaproteobacteria; order Rhizobiales; family Beijerinckiaceae; genus Methylocystis. The sequence continues at coordinate 2,153 of PLAI01000009.1, forward strand.
ATATGTGGAAGGCGGCTATCCGTGTTCTCTTTTGGGGCGCGCTAGCGATGGCCGTGACGGCCGGGATTGGGGCCGTCGTCGGCACGTTGGTCTAATCTATCGAAGGCGCACACCGATTATCCCAAGATCGAGGCTGGGCTGGAGTCTCGTAAGCAACGCTACTTCAAGGAGGCACGCAAAATGATGGAAACTCTCTCGCGTGCGACTTTCGCCGTTGCAAGCGTCACCTTGATGCTCTTGGCGTTGGCGCTTGTGGGCTTCGGAGCATTCGAACTCGTTTCGGCGCTCAGCCAAGACTGGCATGAAGGAGGCAACGCGATTCTCACTGCGATTGGCTACGTCGTCATCGCTCTAGCTGTCTTCGACGTGGCCAAATATTTCGTCGAAGAAGAGGTCCTTCGCAATCGTTCGCTGGTCACCACGTCCGATGTCCGGCGCAGTCTCACGAAATTCATCTCGACGATCGCCATCGCGGTTTTCATCGAAGGATTGGTCATCGTATTTCAGGTCAGCAAACACGACGTGGACAAAATGCCTTACCCGACCGCTCTGCTCGCGACGGCGATTCTTATCGTTCTCGGGTTAGGAGCCTACCAACGATTGAACGTCGAGGTGGAGCGTCAGGTCGATCGTAAAGACAACGCCGAACAATTCACGGCCAAGCTCGACGCGGCCGCCGACAATAGCCCTACGGCCGATGGGCCGCCGTCTTCGCCTGAGTAGTTTCCAGGGCTAGCGCGACTTCCAACTGGAACTAAAGTCTTTGTTCGTTGCGAGGATACGCGCGCATTTCGGATCACAGCGGAAGGTGAGACGAGCTTCGGGCTTGGCCATCGCCGATTGGTTGGAAGCGAAGCGCTGTTGATTTCCACTGAGAGC
>PLAI01000114.1:0-239 GCA_003134075.1 Methylocystaceae bacterium
CGGCGGCAGCGCCGTTGATTCGTTGGGTTCGTTGCCGATGGCGAGATCGAGCGTCGCGACCGCGCCGACCAACGCCAGCGCCGCGAGCGAATTCTTTTGCGCGAGACGCGGAGCGAAGGCGACCACCGCGAAAGCCAGCGCCCAAAAGCCGGCGCCGATGAGCAGCGGCGCGCTGGCCTGCGTAAGCCGGTCCTTGGCGAAGGCGACGCCGGCGCAAAGCGCCAGCAGCGCCGCCGCCG
>PLAI01000114.1:300-17320 GCA_003134075.1 Methylocystaceae bacterium
ATCGGCAAGGCGCCCATGTAGACCGCAGTCATATTGCGGGCGAGATAGATTTTATCCGTGCCGAAAACCTGCGACGGCGGGCCCCAAAAATCCTTTAGCGGTCCGTCCGTGCCGAAAAGATTGGCGCAGATCAGCGTCAGGAACGAAGCGGGCGGCAGCGAGCCTATGTAAGCGCTGTCGAGATCGATCATCGGCCGGTTGGAACTGGCGGCGAGATCCAGCGTCCAGGCGAGCGGCAGCGCGATGATCGCCGCGCCCGTCAGCGCGCCCGAGAGCAGAGGCTTTACCGCGCTCAGCATGTCCTCCCCGTCGGTCATGACGCGAAACAGCGCATAGGCCGCGAGCAGCAACACCGATAAAAACGCGACCTGATCGCGGCCGAGCNNGCCGAGCACCAGAAAGGCGGCGACCGCGCCGGCGGCGGCGCCAGGGGCCATCGAGCGCCGGTCGAGCGCGCGCGCCAGCAGCCACAGCGTCATCGGGAGCCAGGCCAGGCTCATGACCTGCCCGGTGTGCTGGATGCGCCAACTCGCCGAGCCGCCGAAGGCGAATGCCAGCGCCGCGAGCAGAGCGCCCGCCGGATGCCAGCCGCGATCGCGGAAATACAGCATCAACGCGAGGCCGCCCGTCGCCAGCATGGCGAAGACGACCCCGTCCTCCAGCCGGAACGACGGCTCGGGCGAAGCCCAGGCGGCGAGAAGAAAAAACGGCGAAAAAATCAGCGACTGCGGATCGGCGATCTGCGGCATGCCGGCGAAGACATTGGGCGTCCAAAAAGGCGATTGGCCCGAGTGCAGCGCGTGAGCGAGAAACACGAATTGCGGCTGGAAATGCGCCTTGGCGTCCCAGGGGATGGTGTAGTCGCCGGACAGAAAGGGAAAAGCGAGCGCGAAAGCGGAGAGCAGAAACATCGTTGCCGCCGCGCCATAAAACTTGTCATCGCCTTCGCGAATTTGTGTCACGCCGTCTCGCCTTGCGGGTATGGTGAAGCTTGACGCGTTAATAGCCGCTTCTCGCCGCGGCGCAAAATCCGCCGCGGCCTCACCCAATCGCCACGACGATCCGGCCTCGCACCCGACCTTCGACGATTTTTTTCGCGCGCTCCAGCGCCTCGCTAAACCGAATGGTTTCGCTCATNNTGGCCGGCAGATCCATTCCGCGCGCATTGCCGCAGGCGACGACGGCCCCGTCGAATTGCGTTCGCGCCAGCACATTGGCCAGCGTCACGGATCCCACCGTATCGACGCCCGCCGCGAAGCGCTGGCTCTGCAATGGCTTTCCCGGCTCGGCCAGCTCCGCGCGGTCGATGACCTCGCGGGCGCCTAGGCTTTCGAGGTAATCCGCCTCCTCCGGTCGGCCGGTGACAGCGGCGACGCGCCAGCCGAGCCGCGCCAGCAGCGCCACCGCGACCGAACCGACGCCGCCCGAGGCGCCGGTCACCACCATCGTCCCGCTATCCGGCGTCATTCCAAAGCGCTCTAGCGCGAGCACGCAGAGCATGGCCGTGAGGCCCGCCGTGCCGATGGCCATCGCCTCTTCGGGCGACAGGCCCGTCGGCAGTGGGACAAGCCAGTCGCCGCTCACCCGCGCTTTTTGCGCGAACCCGCCGAAATGCGCCTCGCCAAGGCCGCAGCCGCCGGCGACGACAAGATCGCCCGGCGCGAAATCCCCGTGCGTCGAGCGCGTGACCGTGCCGGCGAAATCGACGCCGGGAATCATCGGGAACCGGCGCACGATCGGCCCCTTGCCGGTGATCGCCAGCCCGTCCTTGTAATTGATGGTCGAATGGGTGACGTCGATGTCGACGTCGCCCGGCATCAGATCGGCGTCGTCCATCACGGCATAGCCGGCGCGATAGCCGGCGTCATCCTTGTCGATGCGGATGGCCTCGAAGCTCATGCGCGGCTCCTTTACAAAAACGCGTCCAGCGCCTTCAGCACCGCTTCCGGCGCTTCCTCGGCGAGATAATGGCCGCTGTCGATCGCCTCTCCACGCACATCGTCCGCCCAGTCGCGCCAGATTTCCAGCAGCGATGGCGTCTGCGGAAAATGAGCGGCGCTCCAGAGAACCAACGTCGGGACAATGATCTTTTTGCCGCTGGCCTTGTCGGCCAAGAGCTGCTCCTTGTCGGCGCCGTCGCCCGCCCGAAAATCCTCGCAAAAGGCGTGGATGCGCGTCGGATCGTTGAAGGCTTGGGCATAGGCCGCGAGCGCCGCCGCGCCGAAAATGTCCAACTTCTTCGATTTGGTCCCGCTTTGCAGCGCGTCGTTTAGAAAGCCGATCGCGTCGAGCGCAATCAGGTTTTCGGGGCGCGGCGCCTCGAAGCTCAGGAACTTCGCGCGGCCGACCCGTTGCAGATTGGCGTCGCCAATGCCTTCCTCCAGCGGCGCGATGTCGAGCAGGGCGAGCTTGGCCAGCCGCCCCGGGTGATCGAGCGCGAGGCGCAACCCGACGCGCGCGCCGCGATCATGGCCGACCAGCGCGAATTGAATGTGCCCAAGATTTTCCATCACTTTCACGGCGTCGGCGGCCATCTGGCGTTTTGTATAGGCCTCGCCGTTCTTGCTATCCGACGCCGCCGACCAGCCATAGCCGCGCAAATCCATCGCGACGACGGTGAAGCGCCGCGCCAGCGCCGGCGCGATTTTGCGCCAGGCGATGTTGGTCTCGCCAAAGCCGTGCAACAGCAGCACCGGCGGCCCCGCGCCATGCGAGCGCGCGAAAATCCGGCCGGCGTCGGTGTCGATCCAGAGCGAGGCGAAACCGGGGAGGAAGTCAATTGGATCGGACATGGCGGGACCAGCGTTGGGGGCGGAAGGCGTGGGTCTTATACATGATTTGGATTAAATCGAATCGCGGGGAGCCCGAACGCCCGGCTGCGTTGGCGGGCCGCCGTGCCGCACTGCGGAAACGGAGGTTCCTTCCATGCTAAAAGCGAATCCATGAAACGGGACGAAGCGAATTCTCTCATCCCCGGACTCGCGGACATAATCGAATCAATCGACGCCGTTCGAGAATAATTCGCGGCGGCGGTGGACGGTCCAGCGCATGGCGGCGGCTGCGGTCCGCTCGCGATTCCCTCAAAAATTTTCGTCCGATTTTGCGATGTCCGTGAACGATGCGCAAAACCACAACAGTGTCGTCGGCTTCCATGTGTTCGTAAATGACGACGTACGGCGAAACGACACAAATGTGCGCGCGCGGCCCAAGGACGGGGCGCCGCGCGCCACTGTCGGGAAACTCCGCCAATCGTTCATTGACCCTTACGAAAAACGCGGCGTAAGCGGCGGCGACGCCGTAACCGGCTTTGTTCGCCAGATCCTTGATAATATCGCTCGTGTCGGCCCGGGCCTTCAGGGAGACAATGAGACGCGACATTACGCCTTGAGAGACTCGAGAAGCGCCTCGATATGCGCCTTGTGTTCATTGAGGGAGACGAACTCGCCACGCGCCACGGCGTCGCGTGCCTCGTCCACCAAGGGTTTCGCCCACGCCAAATCCTCATCGTCTTCAGCCGCGCGCTCGGCGATGCGCTCGTCGATGAGTTGGCGCGCGGCGTCCGCGACCGAGGCGAAATCGCCGGCCGCGACATGGGCTCGCAGCCAAGCCTCTTGTTCGGGCGTGAGCGTGATCGGCATGGCTTTTCCTAGCACAAAGCCGGATAGTTCAACAGGGGAAACGCAGGATCGTTCCACGCGAAACCTCACCCCTCGTCCGGCCCCTCAACCCCCAACGCCCGCAGCTTCGCCCGCTCCGCCTCGCTCAACGCCGCCGGCGCCGCGGCGACCCTCCGGCGGCGGTAGGCGGCCCACAGCGCGAGGGCGCCGCCGGCGAGCGCGATCAGCGGCGCGCCCCATAGCAGCAGGGTTTCGGGTTTGAACGGCGGGCGCAGCAGCACGAAATCGCCGTAGCGCGCGACGATGTAGTCGCGCGCCTCCTTGTCGCTCGCGCCCTTCCTTATTTGCTCACGCAGCAACATTCGAAGATCCTTGGCCAGCGGCGCGTCGGAATCATCGATCGACTGGTTTTGGCAAACGAGGCAGCGCAATTCGGTGGCGATGGCGCGGGCCCGCGCCTCTTGCGCGGGATCGGCGAGCTTTTCGCCGGGCTCGACCGCTTGGGCGCCCAAAGGCGCCAGCAGCGCCGCCGCGAGCGCGAGAATTTTGAGCGCGCGCTTCATTCGGCGGCCTGGGGCAGGGCAGGGGCCGCCGCGCGGCGCGCGACGCCGATGCGCAGTCGACGGTCGGCGAGCGAGAAGGCCCCGCCGAGCGCCATGACCAAGGCGCCGATCCAGATAAGCGTCACCAGCGGCTTGTAATAAATTCGCGCGTCGATGCTTCCGTCATCGTGTCCCTCGCCCAGCGCCGCATAGACCTGGCCGAGCCCCAGCGTCACGATGCCCGCCTCGGTGCGCGCGGTCTTGCGGGCGGGATAAAAGCGCTTGGCCGGCTCGATCCGCGCGACGGTCTGGCCGTTGGAGCGCACCGCCATGACAGCGTACGATTCGGAATAGTTCGGACCCGGCCGCGCGGCCATTTCTTCGAGGACGATTTTATAGGGGCCGACATCGGCATAATCGCCGACGCGCATCGTCGTGATGTTTTCGACGCCCCAGCCGGTAGCGGCGAGGCCAAGCAGCGTCAGTCCCATGCCGGCGTGGGCGAAGGCGGTTCCAAACACCGACAACGGCAGCCCAAGGAGACGCGCCAGCGCGGCGCGCGGACCGGCGGCGCGTGCGTTCGCGCGCAGCGCGAGATCGCTCAACGAGCCGACGACGAGATAGACCGCGACGGCGGCGGCCGCGACCGAAAGATAGGGCGCGCCCTGCAGTGCGCCGAAGGCCGCCAGCGCCGCCACGCCGATGACGAAAGCCACGCGCAGTCGCGCGAGGGCCGCGGAAAGGTCGCCGCGCTTCCAGGCCAGCATCTGGCCGATCGGCATCAGCAGGGCCAGCGGCAGCGCGATCGGGATCAGCACCGTATTGAAGAAAGGCGCGCCGACCGAAATTTTTTCACCCGTGATCGCCTCCAGCGCCAGCGGATAGAGCGTGCCGATGACGACCGTGGCGCAGCAGGTGGTGAGCAGAAGATTGTTCAACACCAGCGCGCCCTCGCGCGAGATCGGCGCGAACAGCCCACCGACCGGCAAGGCGCCGGCCCGCAGCGCGAACAGCGCCAGCGCGCCGCCGATGAAGAACACCAGGATCGCCAGAATGAACACGCCGCGCTCGGGGTCGCTGGCGAAGGCGTGAACCGAGGTGAGCACGCCCGAACGCACCAGAAACGTGCCAAGCAGCGAGAGCGAAAAAGCGAGGATCGACAGGAAGATCGTCCAGACCTTCAGCGCCTCGCGCTTCTCCATCACCGCCGCGCTGTGCAGCAGCGCCGTGCCGGCGATCCAGGGCATCAGCGACGCGTTTTCGACCGGATCCCAGAACCAGAAACCGCCCCAGCCCAGCGTGTAATAGGCCCAGTAGGAGCCCATGGCGATGCCGAGCGTCAGGCTGATCCAGGCGAACAGCGTCCACGGCCGAGCAAAGCGCGCCCAGGCGGCGTCGATGCGCCCGCCGATCAGCGCGGCCGCGGCGAAGGAGAACACGATGGAGAAGCCGACATAGCCAAGATAAAGCAGCGGCGGATGGATCGCGAGGCCTGGGTCTTGCAGGATCGGATTGAGGTCGCGGCCCTGCCAGGGCGCGGGCGACACGCGCGCGAACGGATTTGACGTGAGCAGAATGAACAAAAGAAACGCCGCGCCGAGAAGTCCCTGCACGCTGAGCGTGTCGGCGCGCAGCTTGGCCGGCATGGCCGACGAGAACAGCGCGATCAGCGCGCCGCAAAGCGACAGCACCAGCACCCACAGCAGCATCGAGCCTTCGTGATTGCCCCAGACGCCGGAGATTTTATAAATCAGCGGCTTGCTCGAATGGGAGTTCTCGATGACGTTGACGAGCGAGAAATCCGAGACGACATGCGCATAGGTCAGCGCCCCATAGGCGAACGCGACCAGAAGAAATTGCATGAGCGCCGTCGGGCGCGCGACCCGCATCAGCGCGCCATCGCCGAGCCTCGCTCCGGCGAAGGGGATGACGGCTTGCGCCAGCGCCAGCGCGAACGCCAGAATTAGAGCGAAATGGCCGGTTTCGACGATCATATGCGCCTCATTTCTTCTCGCCCTGCCATACACCCTGTTTCTTCAGCGCCTCCGCGACATCGCGCGGCATGTAGCGCTCGTCGTGCTTGGCTAGCACGCTGTCGGCGCGAAATTTGCCGTCGCTCGCGAGCACGCCATCGGCGACGACGCCCTGGCCTTCGCGGAAGAGGTCGGGCAGCAGGCCGGTGTATGTGGTCGCGAGTTCATTCTCATTGTCCGTGATGACGAAGCTCACGTCGCGGCCCTCGCCCTTGACCAGCGAACCCTGTTTCACCAGTCCGCCAATTCGCAGACGCGCGCCGGGCGCCGGGTGTTTTTCGGCGAGCTGCGTCGGCGTGTAGAAAAAGACGATATTGTCACGCAGCGCGAACATAATCAGGCCCGCCGCCAAGCCCAGAACCGCCAGCGCGCCGAAAATCAGCGTCAACCGCTTCCCCTTGCGCGTCATGCTCCCGCTACCTCTCGATATTCAGTTCGGCCGCCAGCGCCTCGACGCGCGCCAAGTCGGCGGGTTTGCCCGCGAGCGCCTTGCTTGCGTCCTTGAGCGCGGCTTTGGCCTTTTCCGGCTCCGACAGCGCGCTATAGGCGCGAAGCAATTTGAGCCAACCCTCGACATCATCGCCATTTTGCGCGAGGCGGCCGGCCAAGCGCTCCACCATGGAGCGGATGAAGGCCTGCTGATCGGCCATGGGCATCGCCGCGACGGCCTTGCCTTGTTCGCTGGCAGGACCTTCGCCGCTCGACTTGCCCGCTTCGCCGGATGGCGCGCTTTGACTGGCCTCGCCTCTCAGCTTTTCGATCTGCGCGCGCACGAGCTCGCGGTAGCCGGCGTCGGCGGGCGCGTCGGCGAGCAGTTTCGACCACAATTCGTCCGCCTTGGCCGTATCGCCGTCCTGCGCGGCGGCCAGCGCCAGATAATACCGTGACATCGGATGCGTCGCGTCCAACGCCAGCGCGGCGTCGAAAACGCGGCGAGCGTCCGGCGTTACTTCCCCTTGAGCCGCCATCACATAGGCTTCGCCCAGGGCGGCATAACGGGTCGGGGTCGCCCCGAGCAGGCGCAGCGCCTCGACATAGGCGTGTATGGCGTCGTCGTAGCGGCCATTGCGCAGATAAAAAGGAGCCACCACTTCGAAGCCGCGCCCGTCGTCGGGACGCTCGACGAGATGCGCCTCGATTTGGGCGACGGCGGCGGAGAGGTCCGCGTGAGGCGGCGTCGCCGCGAGCCGCGCGGCGAGCGGCACATCCGGCAGGCCGGCGGCGCCGACGGAAAGGTACAGCGGAATGGCGAGCGCCGGCACGAGCAGCAGCGTCGCGAGCGCCGCGACGACTCGCGTCTTGCGGTTGGAAGGCTGGGCCGTCGCGCCGTCGGTTTCGCTGGCGCGCAGCAGCCGGCGAGCCGCTTCCACCCGCGCGCCCTCGGCGTCGGCCGGATCGAGCAGGCCCTCGGCGCGCTCGCGCTCGATTTCCGCCAGTTGCTCGCCAAAAAACGCCTTGTCGGTCGACGCGTCGCTCGCGGAGGCGCTTTTGGCGGCGAGCGGCGCGAGCACGGCCAGCACGGCGGCGCCGGTGAGAAAGACGAAGATGAGCCAGATCATGCTGGCTTGTTTAGAGGGTTGCGCCGGCGTTTGGAAGCGCCGCGTGACATTGGCGCGAAAGCGCGGATATCAAAGCGATCGGCGTCCCCGAGAAAAATAGGACGAGGAAACGGCCGCGACGCCGCTTCGCTCGTCATTTTCGCCGGACCAGCCCTTCGCCCGACCAACCCGCCGGGTTAAGCGGCTTTGCGCGCCGGTTTCTGCGAGGGCTTATGCGCCGGTTTAGCCGCCAGGGCGAGAGCGGGCTTCGGCTCGGTCGAATCGGCCGCGGCTTTCGGTTCGGCGGCCTTGGGTTCGGCGGTCACCGCGGCCTTGGGCTCGAAGCTCGCGGCGACCTTGGGTTCGACGCTCGCGGCGACCTTGGCCGGGGCCTTCGCCGGGGCCTTGGGCTCGGCATTCGCGGCGCCTTTCGTCGGGGCCTTGGCGTCGGCTTTCGCGACCTGTTTCGCCTCGGCCTTCGCGGCCGTCGCGCCCTTCTTGAGGCGACGCTTCACGCTGGCCCACAATTCGCGCATTTCTTGCGCGGCGACGCTGCTCGGATGCAGTTCCGCGACGCCAAGCCCGTGCCGGGCGGCTTCCTGATAATCGACTCGCGCGGAAACCATGGGGGCGAGCAATCCGCCCATCGCCTGCAGCGCCTTGGCGCCCTGTTCGACGCGGGCGCTCTGCTGGGCCGGCGGAATTTGATTGAGCAAGAAAATATATTCCTTGCCGGCTTCCTTGACTTTCGCGCGGGTGACTTCGCTCGCCCATAGATCGAAAACATTCGGCCGCGCCGGAATGACGCAAAGATCCGCGGCGCGGATGGCCGCCGCGAGATTTTCGCTATCCTCGCCCGGGGCGTCGATCACCACCAGCGTGACGCCCTTCTTTTCCAGGGCTTCGAGCGCCTTCACGAGCTTCGACGCGGGAATATGTTCAACCGCGATCTCGCTCTGGCCCCGCAATTTCGACCATTTGACGAGAGATTGCAGCGGATCGAGATCGATGACGAATACCCGTTCGCCGGCGTGTTTCGCGGCGACGGAAATGTTGCTTGCGAGTGTGCTTTTGCCGGCTCCGCCCTTTTGCGTGACGAATGCGATTGTGCGCATGTTCGTAGATCCGTGTTGGAGGTTTGGTGTTGACGCCGCGCCGAACTCCACGCTGAACGCACTTTGGAGAGCCGACAAAATTCCATCAGACTGAAAATTCCGCATCGGCGTTCACAGTATCGTAATAGTTGTAAGGGAGTTAATTTTTGGTTAATAACGGCCCTCGAATGGTAAACGCGCGCCTAACTTTTTTGCTTCCGCTCGGCGCGGAATGGGTGCGCGCTGCGGAGGCGCGCAAGCGCATGCGATTATTTTCCCAGAGAAATTTGTCGCGGGGGCGAAAGTGAGCGATCTGTTTCGCGCCGCCGGCCTGGAGAAAGACGCGCCCCGCCCACTCGCGGACAGGTTGCGTCCGCGGCGTCTGAGCGAAGTCGCTGGCCAGGACCATTTGCTCGGACCAGACGGCGCGCTCACCCGAATGCTGCGCGCGAAGGCGATCGGATCGCTGATTTTCTGGGGGCCGCCCGGCTCGGGCAAGACCACGGTGGCGCGTCTCCTGGCGCAAGAGACCACATTCACTTTCGTCCAGATTTCAGCGATCTTCACCGGCGTCGCGGAGCTCAAAAAGGTTTTCGAGGCGGCGCGGGCCCGCCGCGCGGCGGGCCAGGGCACATTGCTGTTCGTCGACGAGATCCACCGCTTTAACCGCTCGCAGCAGGACAGTTTCCTGCCCGTGGTCGAAGACGGATCGGTGACGCTGATCGGCGCCACCACCGAAAACCCCTCGTTCGAACTGAACGCGGCGCTGCTGTCGCGCGCGCGGGTGATGGTCTTCCGCGCGCTCGACGAACCGGCGATAGAAAAGCTGCTCGCGCGCGCCGAGGAAGTGGAAGGCAAAACTTTGCCGCTCGAGGAGGATGCGCGCCTCGCCCTGATTGGCATGGCCGACGGCGACGGCCGCGCGGCCCTGACGCTCGCCGAGGAAATCTGGCGCGCGGCGGCGGAGGGGGAAATCTTCGACCGCCATAAGCTCATCGAAGTGGTTCAGCGGCGCGCGCCGATCTACGACAAGGCGCGGGAAGGTCACTACAACCTTATCAGCGCGCTCCACAAATGCGTGCGCGGCTCCGACCCCGACGCGGCGCTTTATTATCTGGCGCGGATGCTGGACGCTGGAGAAGACCCGCTGTTCCTGGCGCGGCGAATCGTGCGGATGGCGGTCGAGGATGTGGGGCTCGCCGATCCGCAGGCGCTCGTCGTCGCCAACGCCGCCAAGGACGCCTACGACTTTCTCGGCAGCCCGGAAGGCGAACTGGCGCTCGCGCAGGCCGTTATCTATGTGGCGAGCGCGCCAAAATCCAACGCCGCCTATGTCGCGTATAAAGCGGCGCGCCGGCTGGCTCGAGAGCATGGCTCGCTGACGCCGCCGAAAATCATTCTCAACGCGCCGACCAAGCTGATGCAAAGCGAGGGCTACGGCGAAGGCTACGAATATGACCACGATTCGCCCGACGGCTTTTCCGGCCAGAACTACTGGCCCGAATCGCTCGGGCGTCAAAAACTCTATGCGCCGGTCGAACGGGGCTTCGAACGCGAGCTCGGCAAGCGTCTCGATTATTGGCGCAAGTTGCGCGACGATCGCGGTAAATCGTGAGAAGCGCCTGTAATTTCAATGAATTGATATAGGTCAATAATCGCGCGGCTGTGACCTATTTGTCACGCCTCCCAACAATCGAACCGGCGGCGACGCAAAACGCTTGGTTTGAATTGACCGTCCCGAAGGCGCCAGCGTAAATTTAAATCATCGGCGCGGTCATTTTGACTTGCCGCCAGGCAATGTGGCTCCGGCCCGCGAACGCTTCTTCGCTTTCCGAATCCACCAATCGCAAATTTATATGGGGCGAAATAAAATGAACAAGTTCACCGCCGCCGCCAGCGTCGCTCTGGCGCTTGTCGCCGGATCGGCCTTCGCCGCCGATCTCCCCTACCGCAAGGAAGCCCCGGTTTACGTCCCGCCGCCGCCTTCCTTCAGCTGGAACGGCCTCTACGGCGGTATCAACATCGGCTACGGCTTCGGTGCTGGCGGCCAGGAATATGGCGGGATCGGCTATATCAGTCCCGGCACCGTGCCAGGTAATTTCGACGTGCCGCCCGTGGCGTTCCCGGGCGGATCCGCCTTGGGCGGCGCATCCAATCTGAATGGCGTCCTGGGCGGCGGCCAGGTTGGCTACAACTGGCAGTTCTCGCCGTGGCTGGTTTTCGGCATCGAGACCGACATTCAGGCCTCGGACGTGCATAACACCGTGAACTCCTCCGCCGTCGTGCAAGACGCCTTCGGCACGCACATCCAGTCCGCGACCTCGACCAAGAGCGTCGATTGGTATGGCACGGTTCGCGCCCGCATCGGCGTCGCGCCGTTCATACCCAACCTCCTGCTGTATGGCACCGGCGGCTTCGCTTATGGCGGCGTTAACCACGGCGTCGGCTTCTCGGACATATACAGTTACGTTAGCGCGACTGGCGGCCCTTCCAGCATCGCGACCGCCCAATATGACAGCACCTCGACGGGTTGGACCGCCGGCGGCGGCATCGAGTGGAGCCCGACGGGTTTCCCGGCCTGGTCGGTCAAGGTCGAATATCTCTATGTCGATCTCGGCAATACGAGCGTTTCAGGCGTGAGCGTCGGCGGCAATCCGGTGTATGGCGCGACCTACAACTCGCCGACCCGCTTCCATACGGTCCGCGCTGGCCTGAACTGGCACTTCAACCCCTTCGCGCCGGCTCCGATCGTCGCCAAATACTGATCGCGAAAGGCGCGTCTAACTGTGAAACCCGGCCCTCGCGGCCGGGTTTCTTATTTCAGGAGCGCGGCGCCCAACCTTCGCCATTGGATTTTGCGGCGGATCAACGTATATCCGCTCGGATGACGCGACGCCGGCGAGAAGCCGCGCCGGGCGGTGACCTGAATAACCGAGGACGGACTATGAGCACCTTCGACAAACGCGAGGAATCGTTTGAAAAAAGTTTCGTCCACGAGGAGGAGTTGCATTTCCGCGCCGAGGCGCGCCGCAACAAATTGCTCGGCCTCTGGGCGGCCAAGAAGCTCGGCAAGACCGACGCGGAGGCGCAAGCCTACGCCGACGAACTCGTCGCCGCGGAGACCGCCCCTAACGCCAGCGATCTGGTGGTGGCCCGCGTGCTCAAGGATTTCGCCGCCGCCGGCGTCGACCAGTCCGAGCACCAGATTCGCCGCACCATGGACGAATTGCTGATCACCGCCAACGCCGAGATCAAGTCGGGCGCGTAATTCCGTCGGCCTGGCCGCGCGAGCGCGTGCCTTTGTTTACGCTATGGCGTAATCATGGGGTCCATGAGCGAATCGAAAGCCGTCAAACTCCCCGCCGCCTCCGCCTTTCTCGCCAGCGCGGAAGTCGGCGAGGAGGCGGCGCGCTGGCTTGGCTTCCTTGCCGGGGAACGGCGCTCGTCGCGCCACACCATTGACGCCTATGGCCGCGATCTGCGGTTTTTCTTGGGCTTCCTAGCCGAACACCAGGGCGCCTTGGCGGACTTCGCCGCGCTGAGGGCGCTTGAGCCGGCGGATCTGCGCGCCTTCCTGGCCAAGCGGCGCAATGAAGGATTGGAGAGCCGCTCGCTGCTGCGCGCGCTCGCCGCCGTGCGCTCCTTCCTCCGCTTTCTCGAAAAAAAAGGTCTCGCCAAGACCGATCTGTTCGGCGCCGTGCGCGCGCCCAAGCGTCCGCGTAGCCTGCCCAAGGCGCTAGCGATCGCCGACGCCCGCGATCTGATCGATCAGGAGTCGCGCGCCGGCGAGGCTCGCGAGCCCTGGGTGTTGGCGCGCGACGCCGCCGTGCTGGCGCTGCTTTATGGCGTTGGACTGCGCATCTCGGAGGCGCTGTCGATCGAGCGCGCGCGCGCGCCCATCGGCGCGATCGACCGCGTGACGATTCTGGGCAAGGGCGGCAAGACCCGCACCGTGCCGGTCATCGAGCCGGTGCGCAGGCTCGTCGAGAACTATCTCGATCTTTGCCCATTCGAGCTTTCCGGCGGACCCTTGTTCGTCGGAACGCGCGGCGGACCGCTGTCGCCGCGCATCGTGCAACTCGCGGTGCAGCGTATGCGCGGCGCTCTCGGCCTGCCCGACAGCGCGACGCCGCACGCGTTGCGCCACTCGTTCGCGACGCATCTTTTGGGGCGGGGCGGCGATCTGCGCACGATTCAGGAATTGCTCGGCCACGCCTCGCTCTCGACGACGCAGATTTACACCGCCGTGGACAAGACCCGCCTGTTCGAAGCCTATCGTCTGGCGCATCCGCGCGCGGATTAGAAGGCTGTCGTCACGCCATCATCCGCCGTATGGCCACGATCCACGCCTCATTGGCGCGGGCCGAGAAATGCAGTCCATCGTTGGTCATCTCTGGTCTGCGGACGCCGCCCGTCGAGACCTCCGGGTTGAGATCGAGCACGGCGACGCCGCGCTCCGCGCAGAGCGCCGCCATCCGGCGATTGGCCGCCTCGATTCGCTCGCTGTAGGCGGAGTCGGCGACATGGGGCATGAGGGTGAATATCGCTTGCGCGCCATCGTCCAGATGACGCAGCAACGCGCGAAAATCATGCTCGATTTGCTCCGGCGGCGCATCGTAAGAGAGAATATCGTTGAGGCCGCCGTCGATGATTATATATCGCGCCGCGATCCCCCGCGCCCGCGAGATCTGCGCGCCGATGTCCTTGAGCGTCGCGCCGCCCTTCGCCAAGGTCAGCACGCCCAAGGGCCGCCACGACAACTTCGCGAACGCACAGCAGGCCGCCAAGCTGTCGCCGACGACAATGACTTGCGGCGCGATCCAGCGCTGCTTTCGCGCGAGGGAAAGCAACATGGCGTCTCGCGCGCCGCGATCGATGAGCGCGAAAACCGCCACCTTCGCCGCGAGCAAGAACGCGGCGACGAGCAAGATGACAATCAAAGTCACGCTCGATCTCCGCCGGCGCGGATAAGCGCGAATAAAAATACGCAAGTCGGTCGGCGGCGCACCGTGTCCATAGGGTAGCTCCAGCGTCTCGTTTGCAACCTGGCGCGAAACGACACATACTCTAACTATAAATTTAACCGCACAATTTTCGAGGCGCCGTAGGGTTCGTTTGCTCGCCAAAGCGGCGATTTGAATAATTTTTGGCGGGCGCGACTTTGTGGCGGGCGCACGCTTGCATAGTCGAGAATCTAAGTTAAATACACCAGTTGTAACAAGGAATCGCAATGGAAGATTTTCTCTCGGATGGCGTCGGAATATCGTATCTGGATTTCGAGCCGCTGACTGCGGATCGGCATGAGCCGATCGTGCTCATACACGGATTTGCTTCCACCCATGCGGTGAACTGGCTCTTCACGCAATGGGTCAAGACGCTCACGGAAGACGGACGGCGCGTCGTCCTGTTCGACAACCGCGGGCACGGCCGTTCGGAAAAGCTTTATGATCCCGCCGCCTACAGCTATGACGCGATGGCGGGCGACGTGGCGCGCCTCATGGACCATCTGTCGATCGAGCGGGCGGACATCATGGGCTATTCGATGGGCGCCCGCATCGCGACTTACTTCGCCCTGGCCAATCCCAAGCGCACGCGATCCTTGCTGCTGGGAGGGGTCGGCGTCAGTCTGATCGAACGGGACGCGATGGCGCCCGGGATGGCGGAGGCGATGGAGATCGAACGGATCGAGGACATCGACGACCCCGGCCTCAAGATATTTCGGGGCTTCGCCGAATCGACCCGCAGCGATCTTCGGGCGCTCGCGGCCTGCGCGCGCGGTTGCGGCAGAGGGCTCGATCCCGCCGCCCTTTCGAAAATCACGGCTCCGACCCTGGTTTGCGTCGGCACGCGCGACGATGTGGCCGGCGACCCGCATCCGCTCGCGCCGCTCATCCCGAATGTGCGGATTGTCGACATTCCCGGGCGCGACCACAACCGCGCCGTCGGCGATCGGATTTACAAACAGGCCGTGCTGGAATTTCTGGCGGCGCGCCCCTAATTGAGACACCCGCCGCCGCGGAGTCCCACGTCCCTTTCGGGCGCGAGATAACGGCGAGACGAGGGACCAAATGGCCCGCGCGAAACCAGCCTCCAGCTCCGCAATGGATCCGATGTTTCTCCGGCTGCGCGGCGAGGCCGAGGAGGCGCTGCGGCGCGAGCCCGATCTTGGCGGCCTAATCTATGGCGCGGTGCTGGCCCAGGACAGCTTGGAAAGCGTTATCGGCCACCGTCTCGCGCAACGGCTCGATCGCCCGGAAGCGCCTTATCCAGTCATTCGTCAGGCCTTCGCCGAACATGTGGCCCGCGCCCCGGAGATAGGCGCGGCGATTCGGGCCGATCTGCTCGCCGTGCTCGACCGCGACCCCGCCTGCAATCGGCTGCTGGAGCCCGTTCTCTACTTCAAGGGCTTTCATGCGATCCAAACCCATCGTTTGGCGCATGCGCTATGGAGCAGCGGGCGCAGCGACTTCGCGCTGTGCCTGCAATCGCTGTCCGCGCAGATTTTTCAAACGGACATTCACCCCGCCGCGAGAATCGGCCGCGGCTTCTTTCTCGATCACGCGACCGGCGTGGTGATCGGCGCGACCGCCGTGGTCGAGGACGACGTCTCCATGTTGCATGGCGTGACGCTCGGCGGCAGCGGCACCGCCGCCGGCGAACGCCACCCCAAGGTGCGGCATGGCGTGCTGATCGGCGCGGGCGCGCAGATTCTCGGCAATATCGAGATCGGCGCCCGCGCGCTGATCGCGGCCGGATCGGTCGTGCTCGACAATGTGCCCCCGCATAAAATCGTCGCCGGCGTGCCGGCGCGCATCGTCGGCGAGGCGGGCGCCGCGGAGCCGGCCAGCGCCATGGATCAGGTGCATGACGTGATCGACGCGGGAATTTGAGTCGGACCCGCGAAAAACGCTCGTTTCTTTAATATTAACAAAAATGGACCGTGATTTGTGAGGCGCGCATTAATGTTTCCACGGCAATGTGGGCGCGTTCGATCCTCTGTCGCCCCGAGCGTCAAGCCGCCAGGCTCCGCCGCCTTTGTCAGGCTCGAAACTCCGGCTTCGGTCGAGCAGTTCTCTGTTTGTAAGCGTATCCGACATGAGTGAAGTCACAGCCGAGATGATCGAGCGCGGCCGTGGGATCGATCCCAGGGTCGCCACCGCGCGCCGCAAGCGCGGCGCCAGGGTTCAGCGCGCGAGAGAGCGCCTCACCACTTCGGACACGGGGCATCGCGGCAGCGATCTCGCTTTGCTGCGCGCCTATGCGGGCACGCGCGAAAGTTCGGCGATTTCCGGCTTCTATCTGATCGCGATGGTGTCTTTCCTCGCCTTCTACTGGATCAAGTCCAATGTCGTCCTGATCTGGGCGGTGATGGCCTGCTCGAGCCTGATCCTATGTTATGGCGTCGCGAAAAACCTCGGCGATCTCGAGGACGACCGCATCACCGTCAAATTATGGAGCACTCGGTTCATAGCGGCGGAATTTGTTCACGGACTCGCCTGGGCGAGCCTCGTGACGTTGCTTGGCCCGGTCGCCGACGCGAACGCCAAGATCTTCATGATTGTCATACTTTTGCTGGCCGCCGCCTTCAACTGCATGATCACCGCGACGATACCGTTGGCGGTCTACGCGACGATCTTGCCGATCTCCCTGGCGACGTTGCTGGCGATCGGATTTCGCGATTTTTCGGATGCCTCCACGGCTCTGCTGGCGGTCGTCGGCTCCGCGCAACTGTTCTTTTTCGTTCTCGCCAAGCGCTTTCATCAGCTTTCCTGCGAGAGTGTGTTTTATCGCGCGGAGAAAGGCGAACTGATCACCGAACTGGAGCAGGCCAAGGCCAACTCCGACGAAGCGCGCCGGCGCTCGGAGGAGGCCAATCTCGCCAAATCGCGCTTTCTGGCCACGATGAGTCACGAATTACGCACGCCGCTCAACGCCATTCTGGGCTTTTCGGAGGTGCTGAAGGGCGAGTTGTTCGGCCCGCATGTCAATCCGACCTACAAGGACTACGCGAACGACATTCACGCCAGCGGACAGCATCTCCTGATGTTGATCAACGAGATTCTCGATTTGTCGCGTGTGGAGGCGGGGCGCTACGAGTTGAAGGAAGAAAGCGTTTCGCTGACGGGAATCGCGCAGGAATGTCGCCATCTGCTCGACATTCGCGCGCAGAAGCGCGACGTCAAGGTGGTGGAGTTG
>PLAI01000102.1 GCA_003134075.1 Methylocystaceae bacterium
GTCGTCGTCGACGATCACGACATGGGCGTCACGCAAATCATTCGCGGCGACGATCATCTCACCAACGCCGCGCGGCAAAAGCACATTTATGAGGCGCTCGGCTGGGAGACGCCGGCCTTCGCCCATATTCCGCTGATCCACGGCCCCGACGGCGCCAAGCTCTCCAAGCGCCACGGCGCGCTCGGCGTCGACGCCTATCGCGCGATGGGCTATCTGCCGGCGGCGCTGCGCAATTATCTCGCGCGCCTCGGCTGGAGCCAGGGCGACAAGGAGTTTTTCACGGGCGACGAATTGATCGAGGCCTTCGATCTCGCGCAGGTGCATCGCTCGCCGGCGCGCTTCGACTTCGTGAAACTCGAAAATATGAACGGCCATTTCATGCGGGCGATGGGCGACGCCGAATTGCTCGACGCGCTCGTCGCCACCCTGCCCTATCTCAAGGGCGGGCCGGAGATCTCGGAAAAGCTCGACGAAAAAAAGAAGGCTCAATTGCTCGCGGCGATGTCTGGACTCAAGGCGCGCGCGAAAACGCTGAACGAATTGCTCGACGGCGCGCAATTCCTGTTCGCGGCGCGGCCCTTGCCGCTGGAAGCGAAGGCGGAATCGCTGCTGGCGCAGGGTGGACGAATGCGACTCGGCGTGCTGACGCCGCGCCTCGCGGCGCTCTCCGACTGGACCGCGGCGGCCACGGAGGGCGCCGTGCGCGAAACGGCGGAGGCGCTTGGCGTAAAGCTCGGCGACCTCGCGCAACCGCTTCGCGCCGCGCTGACCGGTCGCGCGACCTCGCCCGGAATCTTCGAGGTGATGGAGATTCTTGGTCGCGACGAGAGCCTGGGGAGGCTGGCCGATCAGGCTGGGGCGCAAGCAGACCTCTAGCGTCGCTTGACAAGGCGCTGCGTTGTTATAGCGTTGTGCAATGCACAATTCGCCGATGGGGCCAAATAGAGGAAATATCGTCTTCGCCGCGCCGCGATGGGAGAATGCTTTCGCGCGTCTCCCGCTAGCGCGCTTGGCGGGCTCTCTCAAGCTAAGATCAGGAAAGGTGGAGCGATGACCGAAGCCAAGGGTTCCATTACGGTCGCCGACAAGTCGGTCGATTTCTCCATCAAAAAGGGCACGATGGGGCCGGATGTCCTGGACATTCGCTCGCTTTACAGCGAGACGGGCATATTCACCTACGACCCCGGTTTCACCTCGACCGCGAGCTGCGAGTCGAAAATCACTTTTATCGACGGCGACGAAGGGGTTCTGCTCTATCGCGGCTATCCCATTCAGCAGCTCGCCGAGCACGGTGATTTTCTGGAGACCTGCTACCTTCTGCTCTATGGCGAACTGCCGACCGGCGCTCAAAAGGCGGATTTCGATTATCGGATCACGCGCCACACCATGGTGCATGAGCAGATGGCCCGCTTCTTCCAAGGCTTCCGCCGCGACGCGCATCCGATGGCGGTCATGGTGGCCTCGGTTGGAGCACTGTCGGCGTTCTATCACGACTCGACCAATATCGCCGACCCGACGGAGCGGATGGTCGCCTCGACGCGCATGATCGCCAAGATCCCGACGCTCGCCGCCATGGCCTATAAATACTCGGTCGGCCAGCCCTTCGTTTATCCAAAGAACGACCTCGATTATTCCTCCAACTTCCTGCGCATGTGCTTCGCGGTGCCGTGCGAGGATTACAAGGTCAATCCGGTGCTGGCCCGGGCGCTCGACCGCATCTTCATCCTGCACGCCGACCACGAGCAGAATGCGTCGACCTCAACCGTGCGCCTTTCCGGCTCATCGGGCGCCAATCCCTTCGCCTGCATCGCGGCGGGCATCGCCTCGCTTTGGGGGCCGGCGCATGGCGGCGCCAATGAAGCCGTGCTCAAAATGCTCGGAGAGATTGGCTCGGTCGAGCGCATTCCACTGTATATCGCCCGCGCCAAGGACAAGGACGATCCGTTTCGGCTGATGGGCTTTGGCCACCGCGTCTACAAGAATTACGATCCTCGCGCGAAGATCATGCAGCAGACGACGCGCGAAGTGCTCAATGAACTTGGCGTCAAGGATGTGCTGCTCGACGTGGCGCTGGAGCTGGAGCGCATCGCGCTGCACGACGAATATTTCATCGAAAAGAAGCTCTATCCCAACATCGACTTCTACTCGGGCATCACGCTGAAGGCGATGAACTTTCCGACGACGATGTTCACCGTGCTTTTCGCGGTGGCGCGCACGGTGGGCTGGATCGCGCAGTGGAAGGAGATGATCGAGGACTCAGGCTCCAAGATCGGCCGCCCGCGCCAGCTCTACACCGGCGAAGTCCAGCGCGACTATGTGCCGATGACGAAGCGGGTGTGAATCCCTTCGGCTTTGCGCTCGCTCGCGAGATGAACGAAGATCGCGGCGGGCGGATGAATGATTCCCTGCGCCCCATGCACTGGAGGCGCGGTTTTCGTTCGTGACCACCCCGCTAAGCCGACGACACTCGCGCCAAACGCATCGCGAAAGCCGCGAAAAAGCTCGACGATTTGCGCCGCGACTGGCTCAATCCGATCTCGTCGACATCGTTCCCGAGGCGCCCAAAACCGCCGAGGCCGCCGCGAAGCTAAAGACTCGCACGTTGAGAAATCTCTATAACGAGCGCCCGAGTTGGCTGGACAGCGCCCACGCCGAACTGGACCGCGCGGCGGCTTCCGCCTAAGGCTGGCCGGAGGATATCTCGACCGAGGACGCGCTGGCGAGATTGCTGGCGCCCAATCTGGAGCGGGCGGAGAAGCAATAACATATTATGCGCATATTGTGTTATAAGGCGGGCGGAGGAGCGCGGCCATGAACGTATCAGTCGGCAAACGCTGGGAGGAATTTATCGACGCGCTGGTGAAATCCGGCCGCTACGCCTCGGCGACCGAGGTGATGCGCGAAGGTCTGCGCCTCGTCGAAGAGCGCGAGGCCAAGTTCAACAGTTTGCGCGAAACGATAGAGGCGTCGCTGGCGGAGGGCGGAGAAAACACGATCGCCGAAGCCCGCGCCCGCATCGAAATGCGAAGCGCTCAGGCCGGTAAATGCGCGAGCTGAGGTCTTTTGTCCAATTGAAGCCCCAAGAAACCAGATTGATGACCGCCGGGCCTCATCCGACCCGGCTGCCCCGGGCCACCTTCTCCCACAAGNNAGCGCCCTTGTTTTTTTCTTCGCTGAAATTAATCAATCGGCGCCCCTCATCCGGCCCCACGAAGTGGGGTCGGATGAGGGGCGCCGGGCGCGAACGACAAACCCGGGCGACCCCCTCCAATGACCGGCGCCGGCACCGACCACACCAAGCCCAAGCTCGAAGGCGGGCCCGCGATCATTCTGGTGCGCCCGCAGCTCGCGGTTAACATCGGCATGTGCGCGCGGGCGATGGCCAATTTCGGCCTTTCCGATCTGCGTCTCGTCGCGCCGCGCGAGGGCTGGCCGCGCACCGGCGCATATCGCAAGGGCGCCTACGCGGCCGCCGCCGGGGCCGTGCATCTTCTGGAAAGCGCCAGGGTTTTTCCCGATGTCGCCTCCGCGATCGTCGATCTGTCCTTCGTCCACGCCGCCACGGCGCGCGGGCGCGGCCAGATGAAGCCCGTGCATATCCCCGCCCAAGCCATGCCGCTCGCCGCCCAGGCGATCGCCGCCGGCGAGCGTCGCGGCGTGATGTTCGGCCCCGAGCGCACCGGGCTCGACAACGACGACGTGGCGCTCGCCGACGCCATACTGACCTTTCCGGTCAATCCCGCCTACGCCTCGCTCAATCTCGCGCAGGCGGTGCTGCTGACCGGCTACGAGTGGTTTCGCGCCGCCCATGGCGATGTGTTGCCTTTCGACACCAGCGAGCGCTCGCCGCCCGCCACGCGCGAAATGACGGCGGCATTTTTCGACTTTCTTGAGGAACAGCTCGACGCGCGGCAGTTCTTCCGGCCCATCACCAAGAAACCCGTGATGGCGCGCAATCTGCGCAACATGTTCCACCGCATGAGCCTGACCGAACAGGATGTCCGCACGCTCTGGGGCGTCGTGGTGCGCCTCGTCGAAGGCCCGCGCCGCGAACCCAACGCGAGGCGCCGCAAGAAGCTCGAGGAGCAGGAGGCGCGCGAGGCGGCGGCGAAGGCCGAGGCGCGGCGCGCGCCCAAGGGCGAGCCGCCCGAGGCGCCGGAGTGAGGGCTCTTCCTGTTCTTCGTGGTCGATAATTCCACCACCATGGCGCGAAGGTCGCCAAGGGGAGAGTGACAGAACCTCGGTCATCGAAGTCTTCGTCAAAAATCTCCCTCCCTTGACTCCGCCCTCGAAACAAGAACAATACAGGAACACCGTTCGCGTTACAGCAGTCGAAGCCGCCCGTGATCATTCCCCTGCCCCGCTACGCCGAACTCGCCACGACGACCAATTTCTCGTTCCTGCGCGGCGCTTCGCACCCCGAGGAGCTGGTCGCGAAGGCGCTGGAGCTGGGGCATTGCGGCATGGGTCTCGCCGACCGCAATTCTGTGGCCGGCGTCGTGCGCGCCTTCTCCTTTTTGCGCGCGCATAAGGTTTCGGACGACGACTTCAAGTTGGCGGTCGGCGCGCGGCTGGTCTTTGCCGACAAGACCCCGGAAATCCTGTGCTATCCGCGCGACCGCGCAGCCTATGGCCGGCTGTGCTTGATGCTGACGCGCGGCAATATGCGCGCGCAAAAGGGCGATTGCGCGCTGGTTCTGGACGATCTCCTCGAGTTCGGCGAAGGCCAGCAGCTTGTCGCGCTGGGCGAGGCCGCGCCCCCCCCCCCGCTGCGCGCGGCGTTCGATGGCAGGCTGTGGCTCGCCGCGACGGCGCTGCTTGACGCCAATATGCGCGAAAAAATGCGGCGACGCATCGTGCAGGCGCGCAAACTCGGCCTGCCGCTCGTCGCGGTGAACGACGTGCATTATCACGTCGCGGAACGCCGTCCGCTCGCCGACGCGCTCGCCTGCATCCGGGAAGGCGTCACGCTGAAGGACGCGGGTTTTCTGCTCTCCGCCAACGCCGAGCGCCACCTCAAAAGCGCCGGCGAAATGACAAGGCTGTTCGCCGAGGCGCCGGAGGCCGTGGACGAAAGCGCGCGCTTCATCGAACGCCTCGAGTTTCGGCTTTCCGATCTCGCTTATGATTACCCCAGCGAATTGCGCGAGGGCTTCGCCAGCGAGCAGGAAGCGCTGGAGGCCTTTACGCAGGAGGGCGCGAAGGCGCGCTATCCCGAAGGCGTTCCGGCGCATGTGGCGGCGCAACTCGCGCATGAGCTGAAGCTCATCGGCGAATTGAACTACGCCGCCTATTTCCTCACCGTCCACGACATCGTGCGCTTCGCCCGCGAACAGGGGATTCTCGCGCAAGGACGCGGCTCGGCGGCCAATAGCGCGGTTTGCTTTTGCCTTGGCGTCACCGAGGTCGATCCGACCAAGCACGATCTTCTGTTCGAGCGTTTCGTCTCGGCCGCGCGCAATGAGCCGCCCGACATAGACGTGGATTTCGAGCATGAGCGGCGCGAGGAGGTGATCCAATATATCTACAAGCGCTTCGGCCGCGATCATTCGGGTCTCGCCGCCGCCGTCGTCACCTATCGCGCGCGCTCGGCGATGCGCGAGATCGGCAAGGCGTTCGGCCTCTCCAACGATTTTCTGGCGCGCCATTCGCGCATGGCCGGCGGCGGCGCCGACAGTGAGCAACGCCGCGCCGATCTGGCGCACGCGGGCTACGACCTTAGCGAGCCGCGCCTCGCGGCGGCGCTCGCCCTGGCGCAAGAACTCGCCGGTTTTCCGCGCCATCTGACGCAGCATTCCGGCGGCTTCGTCATAACCCGCGCGCGGCTGGACGAAGTTGTCCCGGTGGCGCCCGCCGCGATGGACGGCCGCACCACGATCATGTGGGACAAGGACGATCTCGACGCGCTCGGCATATTGAAGATCGACGTGCTGGCGCTCGGCATGCTCACCTGTCTGCGCAAGGGGCTGGACCTCCTGGTGGCGCATTATGGCGTAAGCCATCGCCTCTCGAGCATTCCGGCGGAAGATCCGCGCGTTTACGCGATGGTCTCGCGCGCCGACACGGTCGGCGTGTTCCAGATCGAAAGCCGCGCGCAAATGTCGATGCTGCCGCGCCTGAAGCCGCGATGTTTTTACGATCTCGTCATCGAGNNTCGCTCGAACCGGTGCTGCGGCGGACGCTCGGCGTGCCGCTGTTTCAGGAGCAGGCGATGAAGATCGCCATTGTCGCGGCGGGATTTTCTCCCGGCGAGGCCGATCAATTGCGCCGCGCCATGGCGACGTTCAAACGCGCCGGACTCGTCGGCGGATTTCGCGACAAGATGATTTCCGGCATGGTTTCGCGCGGCTATGAGCGCGATTTCGCCGAGCGCTGCTTCAAGCAGATCGAGGGCTTTGGCTCCTATGGCTTTCCCGAGAGCCACGCGGCCTCCTTCGCGCTGCTGGTCTATGCCTCCGCCTGGCTGAAATGCCGCTACCCCGACGTTTTCGCCTGCGCGCTGCTGAACTCCCAGCCGATGGGCTTTTACGCGCCCGCGCAGATTTTGCGCGACGCGCGCGAACATGGAATCGAGGCGCGCGAGGTCGACGTAAACGCCTCCCAATGGGATTGCACACTGGAGCCGGCGGGGGAGCTTGGGTCCGTGCATTCGCGCCACGCCGAAATGGCCGAGGATATTTTGGGTCGCCGCGCGCTGCGGCTGGGCTTTCGCCAGGTCCACGGCGTGGCCGAGGACCATATGCGCCTGCTGGCGGCGCGGCGCGGCTCTGGATACGACTCCGTGCGCGATTTATGGCTGCGCACCGGCCTGCCGCCCGCCGTGCTGGAAAAACTGGCGCAGGCCGACGCCTTCGCCAGCCTTGGCCTCACGCGCCGCGAGGCGCTGTGGGCGGCCGCGGGACTTAACCGCGCCGGCGACAAGGACGATCTGCCGCTGCTGCGCGCCCTCGCCTTCGCGCCGCTGGAGCCGGACGCCAGACTGCCGCCGATGCCGCCGGGCGAAGAGGTGATCGAGGATTATCGCGCGCTGTCGCTGTCGCTGAAGGGCCATCCCGTCGCTTTTTTGCGCGCGGGGCTCGCGGCTAAGGGAATCTTGCCCTGCGCGGAACTCGCGCGCTCGCGCGGCGTGCTGCCTTCGCGCGTCACCGTGGCCGGTCTGGTGCTGATGCGCCAGCGCCCCGCCACGGCGAAGGGCGTCATCTTCATGACCATCGAGGACGAGACCGGCGCGGCCAATATCATCGTCTGGCCCAAGATTTTCGAGAAGCAGCGCGCGGAAGTGCTCGGCGCGAGGCTCGTCGCCATCGCCGGAGAGGCGCAAGTGGAATCGGGCGTCGTCCATCTCATCGCCCGCAAGGTCGAGGATATTTCCGCCGATCTGCGCAAGATCGAAAGAGCGAGCGCCGCGACGCCAAGGGCGAGGAATTTTTGTTGAGCAAACGATTGCAGCGGCAACCCCGCGCGAAAGAAATCGCTTTACGCCCAGAGGGCGCTATAAACTCGCCGGACCGATCGAGAGCCAAAATGTCCTCCGACAGCCTCGTCCCCGTCTTCGATCTCTCCTTCGCCGCGCCGGCGGGCGAACTCGCGCGCGTGTCGCCGCTGACGCGCCGGCTGATCGCGCCCAATCCGGGCGCCTTCACCTTCACCGGCACTTGCTCCTATATCGTCGGCCAAGGCGAGGTCGCGATCATCGACCCCGGGCCGGCGATCTCCTGCCATATCAATGCGCTGCTCAAGACGTTCGCCGGCGAAAAGCTGGCGGCGATCCTCGTCACCCACACGCATCGCGATCATTCGCCCGCCGCCGGCCTATTGCGGGAAAGAACCGGCGCGCCGGTGATCGGCTGCGCGCCCTACGCGGCGCGCGCCGACCAAGCGGGCCACGGCCTCGACGCCTCGCACGACCGCGATTATGCGCCGTGTCGCGTGATGTCGGACGGCGAGACCCTCCAAATCGGCGGCGCGACGATCGAGGCCGTGGCGA
>PLAI01000193.1 GCA_003134075.1 Methylocystaceae bacterium
AATTGCGCGCGGCATCGGTGTCCTCGATGCGCAGCACAAACGTGCCGCCGGTGTGCCGGGCGTAAAGCCAGTTGAACAGCGCGGTGCGCGCGCCGCCGATATGGAGAAAGCCCGTGGGTGAAGGGGCGAAACGTGTGACGACCTGTTGCGACATTATTGAGCCAACCGAGAAGGGAGCGCGAAATACGCCGGGCGAGAGACGAGTCGCGCCGGATCGCGGGGTGTAGCATGGGCCGCGCGGGATTTCATCCCGGGCGCCGGGCCGGCGGCGTCCCCGAAGGTCAGCTGCGGGCTAGCGGTTGGCTTAATGCGCCTCGTCCCAGTTTTTCGCGGCGCGCGCGTCGACCTGTAGAGGCACGGACAGCGCGACCGCTGGCAGCGGCGCCTCCGACATCACGCGCTTCGCCAGATCTATCGTCGCCTCCGCTTGATCCGCCGGCGCTTCGAACACCAGTTCGTCGTGCACCTGCAACAGCATTTGCGCGTCGAGACCCGCCCTGGCGAGCGCCGCGTCCATGCGCGTCATCGCGCGGCGGATGATGTCGGCGGCGGCGCCCTGAATCGGCGCGTTGATCGCCGCGCGTTCGAAAAAGGCGCGCTCCGAGGCGTTGGACGAGGCAATCTTCGGGAAGTGGCATTTGCGCCCGAAAATCGTCGTCACCACGCCATGTTCGCGAACGGTCGCGCGCGTCTTGTCCATGTAGTCGCGAATGCCGGGAAAGCGCTCGAAATAGCGCTTGATGTAGGCGCCCGCCTCCTCTCGCGAAATGCCGAGCTGGTTGGCGAGGCCGAAGGCCGAGATGCCGTAGATGATGCCGAAATTAATCGCCTTGGCGCGGCGCCGCACCTCGGAAGGCATGCCCTCCACGGGAACGCCGAACATTTCGCTGGCGGTCATCGCGTGAATGTCGAGCCCCGAGGCGAAGGCCTTTTTGAGCTGCGGAATATCCGCGACATGCGCGAGCAGCCGCAGCTCGATCTGCGAATAATCCGCCGAGATCAACACGCGTCCGGCTTCCGCGACGAAGGCCGCGCGGATCTTGCGCCCCATTTCGTTGCGCACCGGAATATTTTGCAAATTCGGCTCCGAGGAGGAGAGCCGTCCGGTCGTCGTCGCGGCCAGCGCATAGCATGTGTGGACGCGGTGCGTTCGCGGATTGACGAAGCCGGGCAGGGCGTCGCTGTAGGTCGATTTCAGCTTGGAGAGCTGACGCCATTCGAGAATGAGCGCCGCGAAAGCGTTGCCGCCTTCGGCCAGTTCGTCGAGCACGCTGGCCGAGGTCGACCAAGCTCCGGTCGCGGTTTTCTTGGCGCCGGGAAGTCCCATCTTGCCGAACAGAATATCGCCGAGCTGCTTGGGCGATCCCAGATTGAAGCGCTCGCCCGCGGCCGCGTGAATCTCCCCCTCCAGTCGCGCCATCGCCTGCGCGAATTCCCCGGAGAGACGCGAGAGAATCGTCCGATCGATGGCGACGCCGCGCCGCTCCATAGCGGCGAGCGTCGCGACCATGGGACGCTCCAGCGTCTCGTAAACATTCGTCATGCGCTCGGCGACGAGGCGCGGCTTCAATACGCGCCACAGCCGTAAACAAACGTCCGCGTCCTCGGCGGCGTATTCGGTCGCCTTGTCCAGCGCGACGCGCGCGAAACCGATGAAATTGCGCCCCATGCCGGCGACCTCGCCAAAGGTGATGTTCTTGTGCCCGAGATGTTTTAACGCGAGCTCGTCGAGGCCGTGATTGTTGCGGCCAGTGTCGAGCGCGTAAGAGATCAGCATCGTGTCTTCGAGCGGCGCGACATTGACGCCATGACGCGACAGCACTTGAAGATCGTATTTCATATTATGCGCGATCTTCAGCGTCGCCGCGTCTTCGAGCAGCGGCTTTAGACGTTCGACCGCCGCCGCCAGCGGAATTTGGCCCGGCGCGAGACCGGTGCCGCCAAAGAGATCTTGCGCGCCCGGCGCCAGATGGCCGAGCGGAATATAGCAGGCGCGATCCGGCCCCAGCGCCAGCGACACGCCGACGAGGTCGCAGCTCATCGCGTCGAGTGAGGTCGTTTCGGTGTCCAGCGCCACGACGCCGGCCGCGAAGGCGTCGGCGATCCACTGGTCGAGCCGCTCGAGCGACTGGATCGTCTCATATTTGCTTCGGTCGATGGGCGTCGCGAGCGCTTGCTTCGCCCGCGCCTCGACGAGCATCGCAGGCGTTTGCGCCGTCTCGTTTTGAGTCTGGGGCGAGGAGGGGGAGGGCGCTTCGGCGGCGCGTTCGGTCGTTTCGCCGTTACGCCCGCGCCATCCGCCTGGCCCGACAAATTCGGGGTCGGCCTGGATTTGGCCGAGGTCGACATCGTAAAGCTCCGCGACCCGCCTTGTGATGGTCGTGAACTCCATCGCCTGCAAAAAAGCGACCAGCTTCCTGGCGTCGGGCTCATGCAGCGCAAGATCTTCAAGCGGCGTCTCAACGGCTACGTCGCGCACCAGTTCGACCAGCTTTTTCGAGATGAGAATCAATTCGACGCTTTGCGGATCCGTCAGCGCCTCGCGGCGTTTCGGCTGCTTGATCTCTCCGGCTCGCACCAGCAGCGTGTCGAGATCGCCGTATTCGTTGATGAGTTGGGCGGCGGTCTTGACGCCGACGCCCTTGGCGCCCGGCACATTGTCCGTGCTGTCGCCGGCGAGCGCCTGAACATCGACGACTTTCGACGGCGGCACGCCGAAATAGTCGACGACCTCTTTCTCGCCGATAAACCTCTCGGCGCGGGCGCCGAATTTGCCCTGCTCGCCCGAGGCGGGGTCGTACATCGCGACGCCTTCGCCGATCAGCTGCATCAAATCCTTGTCGGCGGAGATGATCAGCACGTCGGCGCCCTTTTCCCGCGCCTGCCGGGCGTAGGTGGCGATCAGATCGTCGGCTTCATAGCGGTCCTGCTCGATCGGCGTCAGGCCAAAGGCGCGCACGGCCGCGCGCATCAGCGGAAATTGCGGGACGAGGTCCTCCGGCGGGTCGGGGCGGTGCGCCTTGTAGTCGGGGTAAAGCTCCTTGCGGAAAGAGTTTTCCGACTTGTCGAAAATGATGGCGAGATGCGTCGGCGTCATGCCGCCGGCGCCTTCCCGCACGAATTGCAGGAGCTTGGCGCAAAACAGCCGCACCGCCCCGGTGGGGAGCCGGTCGGAGCGGTAATTATATTTTGCGTCCTGCCTAATCGATTGAAAATAGGCGCGAAACACGAAGGACGAGCCATCGACGAGAAAAACATGGCTTCCGGGGCCAAGTGTGTTTTGGGCAGAGGTCATGCTTTGCCTTTTAGCAGGAAGGCGTCGGTTCCGCGAACGGCGCGGGCGGGGCCATTCGAAACTTCGGGACGCGGCTCGCGATTTTGAGACAAACGAGAATCGGGTGCGAGCCGAACACGTCAAAGCGTCATGATAAAATGATACCGAAATTGCGCGCGCATGTCCCCGGCAGCGCGAGCGCCACGCAGCAAGTCATTGAAAACGAATGGTCTATTTTTGAATTTCGCATAATTTTAAAATGCGCTATTCGCCGCATTGCCAACGATTTCAAATCGCGTTACCCTGACGGCGATGCGGCAAGCATTTTGGTGCAGAAAACAACAACAGGGGGAAATAACATGGCTGCCAGCGTTCACAGCACTGCTGAAATTGGCCGGACTCTTCTTTGGATCGCCGGAATCGTCGCTTTCGTCGTCGTCGCCTTGACCTGGGTGCCGGACTGGATTTCGCCGGAAGGCACCAACGGCACGGGCAACCGTGGCGGCATCGAAGGCGCTGGGGTCGGCTCGACCGCCCGCATGATCAAGTAAGCTGATCAATTGAGTTCACGTCCGGGGCCGCGGCCCCGGCGTGACATCTTTCGCGCATCAGCGTCTCATCAATGCGCTTTTCCAGTCGAAAACAAAAGTTTTAGCGCCTAACCCCAATTCGGCGCCGTTAGGGCTCCTCTAAGCTCCGGCGAAATTCTCCGCGGATTCAGCGTTTATGGCGCGCCCCAGAACTCGGGCCAAGCCGGGGATAGCCTTCCGCCCAGTCGCACGGGCGCGATTTTTGTCGCCAGACCGTCCGCGCCGATCTCGACCGCGACCCCGCACAGCGTCGCCTCGCCTTGCGCCGGCTCGAACCGGGCGCCGGGCGTCTTGCGGGTGAAGCGGCGCAGAGGCTCCTCCTTGTCCATGCCGATGACCGAATCATAATCGCCGGTCATTCCCGCGTCCGAAATATAGCCCGTGCCATGCGTCAGGATTTGACTGTCGGCGGTCGGCACATGCGTATGCGTGCCGACGACGAGCGAGGCGCGGCCGTCGACAAAGTGCGCCATGGCCATTTTTTCGCTGGTGGTCTCGGCGTGCATGTCGATCATGGTCGCGTCGCTGGCGACACCGAGAGGACAGGCGCCAAGCTCCCGTTCGATCGCCGCGAAGGGGTCGTCGAGCGCGTCCATGAACACGCGGCCCTGCACATTGACCACGAGAATCTGTTGGCCTCGCGCCGCCGTGTAAATATTCGCTCCGCGTCCCGGCGCGCCCGGCGGGTAGTTCACGGGCCGCAGCAGACGGGGTTGCCGCTCGATGAAAACCAGCGCCTCGCGCTGGTCGAAGGCGTGATTGCCGAGCGTCACGCAATCCGCGCCGGCCTGCAGAAATTCGTCGCAGATGGTCTCGGTGATGCCAAAGCCGCCGGCGGCGTTCTCGCCATTGACGACGACGAAATCCAGCTTCCAGAGCTGGCGCAGCCGCGGCAGCCGCGCCAGCAGGGCGGCACGGCCGGCGCGGCCGATCACATCGCCGATGAACAGCAGACGGAGCGGGGCGGGTGTCGAATCGTTCATGGGATCTTTCGTGGCGGAGGTCGCCCAATGCCCTTAACGCGCCGCGGACGCGCGAGCAATTCGCAAGGCCGGTCAGAATTGGCGCTCTCAAGGGGATTGCTCAACCTATCGGCATTCCTTAGGGGATACGGATGCTATAGTGGTAGGTCCAATGTGAGCGCCTCCTTAGATGCCTAACACCGCCGATCTATCCGGACCCGCCGTTCGCCAATCGCGCACCGAGACGATTGGCCGCCCGTATGTGCTGTTCGAGGACGGTCGCGACCATGGCCGCGCGCTGCTGTTCGACGCGCCCAAGGAGATCATCGTCGCCCGCGACGCCAGCGAGGTCGCGCGGGCCTTCGCCCGCATGGAGGCGGCGTCGCGCGCCGGACTGCATCTCGCGGGCTATGCGAGCTACGAACTGGGCTACGCGCTCGAACCAAAATTAGCCGCGCGCCCGTCGCCCGAGTCGCGCACCCCGCTGTTGTTGTTCGGCGCCTTCGCCGCGCCCCGCGCCGTCAACCAGGACTTTGGCGCGGATCTCCCGGACTCGCGGATTTCGCTTCAGCCCGCCTGGACCTCCGAGGAATATGCCCAGCGATTCCAAAAGTGCCGCGACTATATTTTCGCCGGCGACGTGTATCAGATCAACCTGACCTTTCCTCTTTACGGGCGCTTCGAGGGGGAGCCTCTCGCGCTTTATCGCGCCCTGCGCAAGCGCCAGCCGGTCGCCTATGGCGGGGTCGTGGCCTTGGGCGGCGAGACGATCGTGTCGCTGTCGCCGGAAGTGTTTTTCGACGCGCGCGACGGGCAAATTCGCGCCCGCCCGATGAAGGGCACCGCGCGACGCGGCTTCATGCCGCCCGAGGACATGGCGCGGGCGCAATATCTGGTCGAGGACGAAAAGTCCCGCGCCGAGAATCTGATGATCGTCGATCTCCTGCGCAACGATCTGTCGCGGCTGGCCGAGGTCGGCTCGGTCAAGGTCACCGATCTCTTCACCGTGCAGACCTATCCGACGCTGCACCAGATGACTTCGGGGATAGAGGCGAAGCTGCGCGAAAACGTGACGCTCGCCGAACTGTTTTCGGGGCTGTTCCCTTGCGGCTCCGTGACCGGCGCGCCGAAAATCCGCGCGATGGAGATTATCCGCGATCTCGAATGCGCGGCGCGCGGCGTCTATTGCGGGTCGCTCGGGGTGATTTCGCCGGACGGAGACATGCGTTTCAACGTCGCGATCCGCACGCTGACGATCTTCCCCGATCATGAGCTGGTCTGCAACGTCGGCTCCGCCATCGTCGCGGATTCGACGGCGCGCGAAGAGTATGAGGAATGTCTGATCAAGGCGCGATTCCTGACCGGCGCGTGAGCGATTTCGGACTGATCGAAACACTGCTCTGGACGAGGGACGAGGGGTTTTTCCTTCTCGCTGAACATTTGGAGCGCTTGCGCCGTTCGTCGGCGCGACTGGGCTTTCGCTGCGACGAATCGCGCGTCGTCGAAGCGCTTACGGGAGCGGCGGAAAGTTTTCCGGGCGCCGCGGCCGCGCGTTTGCGCGTGAGAATCGTCTTGAGCGCGGACGGCGCGATCGAATCGAGCGCCGCCCAGATCGAGCCCGTCGCCGCGAACGCGGTCTGGACGGTCGCGATCGCCGAGCGGCGCTTTGACTCGGGCGACCCTCTGCTGCGGCATAAGACCACGCGCCGCGAACTCTACGAGACCGAACTCGCGCGCGCGAACGCCGACGAAGTCCTCTTCCTCAACGAACGCGATGAGGTCTGCGAAGGCGCGCGCGCGAATGTGTTTCTGGCGCGGGAAGGGGTCTTGTTGACGCCGCCGCTGTCCAGCGGCCTGCTGCCGGGAACCCTGCGCGCGCATCTATTGCGCGAGGGGCGAGCGCGGGAGGCGGTGCTGCGGCTCGCCGATTTCGAAGGCGCGGAATTTTACATGGGCAATTCGGTGCGCGGGCTGGTGCGGGGGGCGTTGCGCGGGCGATCATTTTAGCGCCGAACCGCGTGACGCGGCGCGATGGACGCTTGCTTTATTTTTGCGAAGTTAAGCGTTCCAGTCTTTTCTCGTCGGCTTTCTGTAAGTTTGCGAGCCCATCGCATTCTTTTGGATCGCCGTTGTTTTCCTTGAGGCAAATCTGGTAGGCGCTGACGGATTGAAGCAGCGCTTCGCGCGCATAGTCCACGTCTTCCGGCCGACCGCCGCTTGAAGCGCAGCCAGCCAAAAGAGCCAGCGCTATGAATAGCGAGAGGTGACGCATGAGAGACTCACCGGGCGAGACGAGCCGAATTAACGAATATAAGAGAATAGTTTGAAGAAATAATTACTAACCGGCGCATGGATTAGGGCGAACCTGTGCTGAGAAGCACGATGAACACACGCCTGACGCCCGCCCTCACTCGGCGGCGCGAAAAACGCCCGTTTTCTCGGCGCTTCCCGGAATAAACGCTTCGAACGCCGCGAAGAACAGCTCCCGCAACTCGTCGCGCTCCATCATGATTTCGTGGCGCGCGCCGGGGATCGTCACGAGCGTGGCTATATCGAGCCTTTGCGCGAAACGCTCGACCGCCGCCGTCGACACGAGCGTGTCGCGGCCCGAGGCGATCAGCAGCGTCGGCACGGTCCAGTGGCGCGCGTAGTCGCTCTCCGCGAAGCGGCGCATCTGGCGGAAGGCGGCGTTCGTCCAGCCGATGGTGGGGTCGCCGATTCCCAGCCGCGGCGCATTGGCCAGCACCGCCGCGTTGCGGGCGAGCCGCGCCGGGTCCGAGGTGAGTATGTTGCCGTCGAATTTCAGCTCGACCAGCGAGGCCTCGCGGCCGCCGGGAATGAACATCGCGCCGAGCCCCAGCATGTCCAATGTATTGGCGAGAAGCCTGGCGCCGCGCGGAAAACGCAAACCGTGAATGTCGATCATCGGCGCGGTGACGACCAGCCGCGCGAAATGGCCGTCGCCGCTATGGGCGTGTTCGAGCAAAATCGCGCCGCCCATTGAGTGGGCCAGCGCGAACCAGGGCTTCGGGCAGGCGAACAGCGTCATCTGCGCCAGAAAGACGGAGAGATCGCGTTGATATTGCGCGAAGTCGTCGACATGGCCCTTGCGCGGATTGGCGAGTTCGCGCTCCGAACCGCCCTGGCCGCGCCAGTCCAGCGTGACGTCGTCGAATCCGCGCGCCAGCAAGTCGTCGATGGTCTCGAAATATTTTTCGATGAATTCGGCGCGTCCCTGAAACAGCGCGACCGTCGCGCGCGGCGCGCCGGGCGGCGAAAAGCGCGCCATGCGCAACGATACATTGTCCGCGGCGTTGAGCGCGTAAACACGCGCGCCGGGCGGAATGGGATTTCGCGGCGTGGCTACGAGGTCGAGCATCGAGCGTTTCTTCGCTTGCGGAAGGCGAGCGGCGCGGGTTCGGCCGCCGCCCGTTCGATTTTTACCATAGTCCAACCCAACGGGCGGTAAAGACGCCAAATCGCCTCTTGAAGTTCAAAATGGCGTTTCCCACATGCGTTTCAGCGCGGGCCATAACGGACGCGCTTAGAGCCGGCTCCGCCAACGAAAAAGCGAAGTTCGGAAATCTGTCTAACTTCATGTCGCTCAAATGGAGGATGTGCAATGCGTGCTTTCGATCTTTCTCCCCTGTTTCGTCAGACCGTCGGCTTCGACCGTCTGATCAATAATTTGGCGCAGAGCGGCGGCTTGGAGCCCGCTCCGAATTACCCGCCTTACAACATCGAGCGCACCGGTGAGCACGCCTATCGGGTGACGCTCGCGGTCGCGGGTTTCGCGCGCGAGGATCTCTCGATCGAAACGCGCGAGAACGCGCTAACGATCCGCGGCGCGCAGCAGCCGGTTCAGGAAGAGCCCGGTCGCGAATTCCTGCATCAAGGGATCGCGGCGCGAGCCTTCGAGCGCCGGTTCCAGCTCGCCGATCATGTCGTCGTGACGGGCGCCGCGCTCGAAAACGGTTTGCTGCATGTCGATCTGGTCCGCGAGATTCCGGAGGCCCAGAAGCCGCGTCGCATCGACATCGGCGCGCCGGCTCAGGCTGCGGTGGACGCCAAGGTCGTGGAAGCCAAGGCCGCGTAACGCGGGACGAACAGGGCTGTTTGGGAGGCGTCCCTCGGGGCGCCTCTTTTTTTGCGTTCGTCTAACTGCCCGCGGGTTTAGCGCCTCGGGTCACGCGTGACGGGTGCAGTCGGGCGCGGCGAAGTCCGTTTGCGGCGGGATTGGACGGAACCCTAGCCTTCGCGCGGCGAAACGGGCCGAATTTGGGGCGGTCGCGGCTTGCTTGTGTGGCGTCGGCAAATCTGGCAAGAATGTCTCCCCGAATGGTCAGTCTTGCTGACCATTCGGGGAGACAAGCACGCAAATTCCAATTTGTGCCCTCGATCCGACATTGATGGTCCCGCCGGCATTTTTCGCCTGGGGCGCCGCGATCGAGGGAGCCGAAGAAATAAAGACAGGCTCGATGGCGCGGCTCTTGCCACGGCGCGTGGGCGCTTGACCCCGCCCGGGCCTTCGTGGAAAGCGGCGGGTGCGCGGTCCCGGCGAGCGGCTGTCGGAGGCGATGCGCGAGAATGTGCTTAGGACGAGGGACGAAAATATGGCGCGAACAGAAAATCAAAATCAAGTCGGCCCTCGCGCGGAAGATGTCGCCGTGAAGGGTCGCGATCCCTTGTCTCCGCAAGCGCAAGGCCTTTACGATCCCGCCAAGGAACATGATTCCTGCGGCGTCGGCTTCGTCGCCAATTTGCATAACGCGGCCAGCCACGACATCGTCGAGATGGGCCTTCAAATCCTGCTCAATCTGGATCATCGCGGCGCCGTCGGCGCCGATCCGAAGCTTGGCGACGGCTGCGGCATTCTTGTCCAGATTCCGCACGAATTTTTCGCGCAAGAGGCCGAAAAATTGGGCATCGTTTTGCCGAAGCCCGGAGAATACGCGATCGGCCAGTTTTTTCTGTCGCGCGACCTCGAAACCCGCGCCAAGGCGCTCGCTTTCGTTGAAGCCGCGATCAAGGCCGAGGGGCTGACGGTGCTGGGCTGGCGCGACTTGCCGGTCGATTCCAGCGATCTTGGCGACGCCGTGCGCGAGGTCGAGCCTTTCCACGCTCAAGTCTTCGTCGGACGCGGCGCGGGCGTCAAGGACGACGCCGATTTCGAGCGGCGTCTCTACCTCGCGCGCAAGACCTCGTCGAACGAGATTTACGCGCTCGGGGCCTTGGGCCGCGAGCATTATTCCGTTTCGCTCTCGTCGCGCACAATCGTCTATAAGGGCATGGTGCTCGTCCAGCAGCTCGGGAAATATTTCCTCGATCTGCAAGACGCGCGATTCGTTTCCGCGCTGGCGCTGGTGCACCAGCGTTTCGCCACCAACACCTTCCCGTCCTGGCGCCTCGCGCACCCCTATCGCTTCGTCGCGCACAACGGCGAGATCAACACGCTGCGCGGCAATCTGAATTGGATGGCCGCGCGCCAGGCGACGGTGGCCTCGCCGTTGTTTGGCGACGACATCGGGAAGATATGGCCGATCTCCTACGAAGGGCAGTCCGACACCGCCTGTTTCGACAATGCGCTCGAATTTCTGGTGCGCGGGGGCTATTCGCTGGCTCACGCCGTCATGATGCTGATCCCCGAGGCGTGGTCCGGCAATCCGCTGATGGACGCGCATCGCAAGGCGTTTTACGAATATCACGCCGCCTTGATGGAGCCATGGGACGGCCCGGCGGCGATGGCCTTCACCGACGGGCGCCAGATCGGCGCGACGCTGGACCGCAACGGCTTGCGGCCGGCGCGCTATCTCGTCACCGACGACGGCCTCGTGGTCATGGCGTCGGAAATGGGCGTTCTGCCGATTCCGCAGGAAAAAATCATCTCCAAATGGCGGCTTCAGCCCGGCAAGATGTTGCTGGTCGATCTGGAGAAGGGTCGCATCGTTTCGGACGACGAGATCAAGACGTCGCTGACCTCCTCGCACCCCTATCGCGAATGGCTGGCGCGCACGCAAATCGTGCTCGAGGATTTGAAGCCGGTTGAGCCGCGCGCCTCGCGCGCCGACGTGTCCCTGCTCGACCGCCAGCAGGCCTTTGGCTACACGCAGGAAGATCTGGACCTGCTGGTCCTGCCGATGGCCGTCACCGGCCAGGAGGCGGTGGGCTCGATGGGCACGGATACGCCGATCTCGGCGCTCTCCGATCGCGAGAACCTGCTCTACACTTACTTCAAACAGAACTTCGCGCAGGTGACCAATCCGCCGATCGACCCGATCCGCGAGGAATTGGTCATGAGCCTCGTGTCCTTCATCGGCCCGCGCCCTAATATTCTCGACCACGACGGCTCGGCCAAGAAGAAGCGGCTGGAAGTGCGCCAGCCGATCCTGACCGACGAGGATTTGGAAAAAATCCGCTGCATCGGCCATATCGAGGACAGTTTCGACACCAAGACGCTCGATTTCACCTATGAAGCCGCCAAGGGAGCCGACGGGCTGAGCGAGGCGCTGCGGCGTCTGTGCGAACGCGCCGAGGAGGCGGTGAACGGGCGCTATAACATCATCGTGCTGTCCGACCGCATGGTCGGCCCGGATCGCGCGCCGATTCCTGCCTTGCTAGCCACCGCCGCCGTGCATCACCATCTCATCCGCAAGGGGCTGCGCACATCGGTGGGTCTCGTCGTCGAGACCGGCGAGGCGCGCGAGGTGCATCATTTCGCCTGTCTCGCGGGCTATGGCGCCGAGGCGATCAATCCCTATCTCGTCTTCGAGACGCTCGCCGCTCCGAACGCGGCCCTTCCGGCCGACGTCGACGCGCAAACGGCGATCAAGCGCTACATCAAGGCGGTCGACAAGGGGCTGCTCAAGGTCATGTCCAAAATGGGCATTTCGACCTACCAATCCTATTGCGGCGCGCAGATTTTCGACGCGGTTGGTCTCGCGCAGAGCTTCGTCGACGAATATTTCGCCGGCACCACGACGCGCGTCGAGGGCGTCGGGCTGAAAGAGATCGCCCGCGAGACCGTGCGCCGCCACCGGCTCGCCTTCGGCGACGCGCCGATCTATCGCGACGCGCTCGATGTCGGCGGGGATTACGCCTACCGCATCAGAGGCGAGGCTCACAGCTGGACGCCGCAAACCGTGTCGCTGCTGCAACACGCCGTGCGCGGCAATTCGCGCGATCAATATCGCGCCTTCGCCAAGCTGCTGAACGAGCAGGACGAAAACCTGCTCAATCTGCGCGGGCTGTTCCGGATCAAGGGCGCCGATGAAGACCGCCGCGAGCCCGTGCCGCTGGAGGAAGTCGAGCCCGCCAAGGAGATCGTGAAGCGTTTCGCCACCGGGGCCATGTCCTTTGGCTCGATTTCGCGCGAGGCGCACACCACGCTGGCCATTGCGATGAACCGCATTGGGGGCAAGTCGAACACCGGCGAGGGCGGCGAGGAGGCGGACCGCTTCAAGCCCGAGCCCAATGGCGACAGCAAGCGCTCGGCGATCAAGCAGGTGGCCTCCGGCCGCTTCGGCGTCACGGCGGAATTTCTCGTCAACGCCGATATGATCCAGATCAAGATGGCGCAGGGCGCCAAGCCCGGCGAGGGCGGCCAATTGCCCGGAGATAAAGTCGACGCCGTCATCGCCAAGGTGCGCCATTCGACGCAGGGCGTTGGGCTGATCTCGCCGCCGCCGCATCACGACATTTATTCGATCGAGGATTTGGCGCAGCTGATCTTCGACCTCAAGAACGTCAATCCGCGCGCGGACGTGTCGGTCAAGCTGGTGTCGGAGGTCGGCGTCGGCACGGTCGCCGCCGGCGTCTCCAAGGGCCGCGCCGATCATGTGACGATCTCGGGTTTCGAGGGCGGCACGGGCGCTTCGCCGCTGACCTCGATCAAACACGCCGGCAGCCCCTGGGAAATCGGCCTCGCCGAGACGCATCAGACGCTGGTGCTAAACGGGCTGCGCTCGCGCATCGCCGTGCAAGTCGACGGCGGCTTGCGCACCGGGCGCGACGTCGTGGTCGGAGCCTTGCTCGGCGCCGACGAGTTCGGCTTCGCGACGGCGCCGCTCATCGCCGCCGGCTGCATCATGATGCGCAAGTGCCATCTCAACACCTGTCCGGTCGGCGTCGCGACGCAAGACCCGGTGCTGCGCAGGCGCTTCGTCGGCCTTCCCGAGCATGTCATCAATTTCTTCTTCTTCGTCGCCGAGGAAGTGCGCGAACTGATGGCTTCCATGGGCTATCGCCGCTTCGACGAACTCATTGGACAGGCGCAAATGCTCGACAAGGATCGGGCGCTGGCGCAATGGAAGGCGCAGGGTCTGGACTTCACCAAGCTGTTCCATAAGCCGGCGGGGGAGGGAGGGGCCATCCGCCACAGCGCCCGCCAGGATCATGGCCTCGACAAGGTTCTCGACAACAGCCTGATCGCGCAGGCGCGCGCTTCCATCGACCGCGGTGCCAAGGTGACCATCGAAACGCCGATCCGCAATGTCGACCGCGCCA
The DNA here is from genome assembly GCA_003134075.1 of Methylocystaceae bacterium. Classification (GTDB taxonomy): domain Bacteria; phylum Pseudomonadota; class Alphaproteobacteria; order Rhizobiales; family Beijerinckiaceae; genus Methylocystis. Next base: position 13,329 of record PLAI01000193.1, read on the forward strand.
CCGGCGCCATGCTCTCGGGCGAGATCGCCCGCCTCTATGGTCACGCCGGCCTGCCGGAGGACACGATCGACATTCGCGCCTTCGGCACCGCTGGGCAAAGCTTCGGCGCGTTTTTGGCGCGCGGCGTGACGCTGCGGCTGGAGGGCGAGGCGAACGATTATGTCGGCAAGGGCCTCTCGGGCGGCAAGATTGTCATTTATCCCTCGCGCGACGCCAAGAAAATCACGCCGCATCAGTCGATCATCGTCGGGAACACCGTGCTTTACGGCGCCATCGCCGGCGAATGCTATTTCCGCGGCGTCGCTGGCGAGCGTTTCGCGGTGCGCAACTCCGGGGCGATAGCGGTCGTCGAGGGCGTCGGCGATCACGGCTGCGAGTATATGACCGGCGGCGTCGTCGTGGTGCTGGGCGCCACCGGCCGCAATTTCGCGGCGGGCATGTCAGGCGGCATCGCCTATGTGCTGGACGAGGAGGATAATTTCTCCTCGCGCTGCAATCTCGCGATGGTCGATCTCGAACCCTTGTCGGAAGAAGAAACCGCGATGACCGAGAACTTCCACCAGTCCGGCGATCTCGAAACCCATGGCCGCGTGGACATCATGGGCGACATGACCCGCTTCGACGCGGAGCGGCTGCGGCAACTGGTCGCCAACCACGCGCGGTACACGGGCTCGACCCGCGCGCGCGAGATCCTGGAGAATTGGGAAGAGTTTCGGCCCAAATTCCGCAAGATCATGCCGGTGGAATACCGCCGCGCGTTGACGGAGCTTTTCGCCAAGGGCAAGCCGACGCAGAAGCTGAAGGCGGCGGGGGAATAAGGCGGCCCCTTCGAGGGGCGATACGAAATTCGTACGCAATTTGGCCAACGCCGTCGCTATCGCGGCGGGCGGGATGAGTTATAACCCATGCGAGGCGGCGGCGCGCCGAACATGGACGAACCGATGAGCAGCGAGCGCTATGGGCAAGGTGACGGGTTTTATCGAGATCGACCGGCAGGACCGCAAGTATAAGCCGGCCGCCGACCGCATTCGCCATTACGAGGAATTCGTTATTCCTCTGTCCGAGGAAGCGACGCGCAACCAGGCCGCGCGCTGCATGAATTGCGGCATTCCGTTCTGTCACAACGGCTGTCCGGTCAACAACCAGATTCCGGACTGGAACGATCTCGTCTATGAGGGCGACTGGAAACGCGCTCTAGCCAATCTGCACTCGACCAATAATTTTCCCGAATTCACCGGCAGGGTCTGTCCCGCGCCGTGCGAGGCGTCCTGCACGCTCAATCTCAACGACCAGCCGGTGACGATCAAATCGATCGAATGCGCGATTATCGATCGTGGCTTTCGCGAGGGATGGGTCGTTCCCGAGCCGCCGCGCCGCAAAACCAATAAACTGATCGCGGTGGTGGGCTCCGGCCCGGCGGGCCTGGCGGCGGCGCAGCAACTCGGCCGCGCGGGCCACGGCGTGCATGTCTTCGAGAAGAGCGCCAAGGCGGGCGGCCTGCTGCGCTACGGCATTCCGGACTTCAAGATGGAGAAACATCTGGTCGACCGCCGCGTCGAGCAGATGGAGCAGGAAGGCGTCGTGTTCCACTATGACGTCAATGTCGGCGTCGACATGGCGGTGGAGGAGTTGGTCTCGGCCTATGACGCGGTGTTGCTCGCCGGCGGCGCCGAGGCCCCGCGCGATCTGGCGATCGCGGGCCGCGATCTTAACGGCGTGCATTTCGCGATGGAGTTTCTGCCGCAGCAGAACCGAAGGGTTTCCGGAGAGCCGCCGATCGGCAACGCGCCGATCCTGGCCTCCGGAAAGCATGTCGTGGTGATCGGCGGCGGCGACACCGGTTCGGACTGCATCGGCACCTCGAAGCGGCAGGGCGCTCTGTCGATCACCCAGCTCGAGATCATGCCGCGTCCGCCCGAAAAGGAAGACAAGCTGCGCGTGTGGCCGGACTGGCCGCTCAAGCTGCGCACCTCGTCCTCGCACGATGAAGGCGCCGAGCGCGACTTCGCGGTGAGAACCACTGAATTCTTCGGCGTCGACGGCGCGGTGAAGGAATTGCGCTGCGTGCGCGTCGACGACAAAATGCGGGACATTCCGGGAAGCGAATTCAAGCTCCGCGCGGACCTCGTCCTGCTGGCGATGGGCTTTGTCGCGCCCGTGCGCGAGGGGCTATTGCAAAAGCTCGATGTCACATTAGATCAACGTGGCAACGTGGCGGCGGATACGCGCTCGTATAAATCTTCGCGGGAGAAGATTTACGCCTGCGGCGACATGCGACGGGGCCAGTCGCTGGTCGTTTGGGCGATCCGCGAGGGGCGTCAATGCGCGAGCGCCGTTGACGAATATCTAATGGGCGAAACAAATCTGCCAAGGTGAGGAAACATGTTCAATGGTGGCGCTGAAGTATGGTACTGCGACAATATTGTCGCGGGCCCGTGGCCATTTCTGCTTCTACTGCTCCCGCTCGCGGGCGCCTATTACTATGGGCGCAAACAACACAGACGCGGATGGATGATGATTGGCGTCTGGATCCCGATCCAGTTGGCGCTGAGTTTCACCAACAATCTCGTGGTGAGTTGTCCGCAACTTGACATGCCGATCAGCACCGAGTCGCCGCAACAGTAAGAAAGCCCCGGAGAAATCCGGGGCTTTCCCTATGGCCCCGCTCAGAGCACGACGACGGGAGCGCCAACCTTGACGCGGTTGAAGAGGTCGGTCACGTCCTCGTTCAACATTCTGATGCAGCCCGACGACACCGCGTGGCCGATGGTCCAGGGTTCGTTGGAGCCGTGAATGCGGAAGCCCGTGTCGCGCTCTCCGGAGTAAAGATACATCGCGCGCGCGCCGAGCGGATTGGCTTCGCCGCCGGCCATGTAGCGCGGCAGGTCGGGCCGACGCCTCAGCATCGCCGCCGGCGGCGTCCATGACGGCCAGCTTTCCTTGCGACCTATGCGCGTGCGGCCGCGCCACTCGAAGCCTTCGCGGCCGACGCCGACGCCATAGCGCCAAGCCATGCCGTTCGGCAGCGAGAGATAGAGTAGGCGCGCGTTCGTATCTATGGTGATCGTGCCCGGCTGCGCATGGGTCGGGTCGGGAACCAGGTCCCTGGTCGTTTCCGGATATTCTCGCGCCAGTCGCTCCTGCTCCGGAGCGGCGGTGGCCTCCGGCTGACTCTCGAACAAAGCAAGGAAGCCCCTTTCGTCGGCGCTGGCGGGAGCCGACCCCAGGAGAACAGCGGAAATCGCGAACAACAGCAAGCCAAACAACGGCATGTGCGCCTCCCAAATGTGTCGCTTTTGTGGCGACCGTTTGGGATAGAATGCGCGAGCCTGGCGGTTGGTTCCATCATAAGCGCCGCGTCGGCGCTTATTGTGCCTGCGGCGGTTGGGGCGCTTTCGGCGGCAATGAAAAATCGTCCGCGCGCCCTGGACGGGGCGGCTGGACGCCGCCTTCGACGAAAACATGCTCCGCCACCGCGCGTTCCACCGAAACGGGGGTCGCCTGGCGCGGATTCGGCTTGTCGCGCCGCGCGAGATCCTGGCCGCCGCCGGGCGGTCCGGTCAGCAACTGCGTCGGTCCGATCGCCGGACGTTGCGGTGGCAGGCTGGGCGCCGCCGCCGGGGTGGGCGCACCCGGCGATTGAACCGCCGGCGCCGGCGCGGCGGGAGTGGCGGGGAGGGCTCCGGGCTCCTGGGCGGGAGGGGCGGACGCCTCGGGCGCCTGTGGCTGGCGCGCGTCGAAGACCCGCTTGATTTCACCCTCGACGAAATGCGCGACCTTGCGCGCGCCGGCGCTGGTGAAATGCACGCCGTCGGCGGCGCGCAATTTGACGTTCTGGCCGTTTACGTCTGGGCCGAAGGCGCTGTACTGACCGTGATCGTCGGCGAAGATGTCCCAGATGTCGATGAAGGGAACGCCGGCGCTGGCCGCGCTGGCGCGATAAATTTCGTTGATTTGCCCCATATCGGCCGAAAAACGCTCCGCCTTCATCATCGGGAGCCCCACCCAGACGAGCGGAATGTTCTTTTCCTTGAAGGCGTGGATGACGGCGTCCACCCGGGCCGTGTAAACCTCGCGCCAGCGTGGCGAGAAAGGATCGACCGCCTGGGCGCCGTCTCCAAGCGGCTGGTGGTCGTTGCTCCCGACCATCATGACGGCGACATCGGGTTTGCGTGGGGCGTTGGCGATCTCCTGCGCGGTCTTGGGCCAATCGTAAAAATCAGTGCGCACGAGGCCGGAGCTTTCCTTGCTCTTGTGCAGCACGCCGATCTCGGGAATGTCCTCGAAGGCTTCCTCGAGTCCGTCGGCGAGCATATCGCCGAGCGTGTCGCCCATCACCACCACGAAGAAATCGGCCTCGACCGCCGGCGCTTCGCCGTGGTTGGCCTCGGTGGAGGCGGCGGCGGGTTGCGAATGCGGCGTCTTCGCGGTCCGCGTGGCGGGGCGCCAAAAAGTCGGGGCGCGAGAGGTGGAATGCGGCACGATGCGGCGCATGGGGGCGCTCTCGCGGGGACGGCGCGGCTCCGGCCAGGAGCGCTCGATGACATGGTGATTTCTGCCGCCGCCAAACAAACCGCCGAAAAAATCCGAGATAATATTTTGCGCGCGCGCGTCAGTAGGCGGCGCGAAAAGCATCAGCGCAAGGAAGGCCGCCACGAGGCGCGGTCGAAAAAGGCGCGGTGTTAGGAGCGCTTGGAGCATGGCTTCATTATAGCGCATCGCCGCCGAGTCGCCGCTAAATTCGTCAGCGAAAAACCGGTATTCAACACGCCGGGAGCGGTGTAGGCTGCGCTGGATCGGTGGGGTGACGCGCGACGGGCCGTTCACGGTCAAACGTCGCGACTCGACACCGGCATAGTGGAAAAAGGATTTTCTCGGCGCCAGAGGCGCGCTCGGCCTGATTTCGGGTAACGAAGACACCCCGTCTGTCACAAATCATGCCAATCAATCAAACGATCAGCAAGGGAAAACGGAGGCCATGATGCAACTCGGCAAATTCCGAATGCCTATGCTCGCCTTAGTGGCGGGGACCTTGGCGACGTTCGGCGCGATATCGGCGCAGGCCCTCGAGAAGAAGGCCCACGTCGCGGACGACAAGAAGCCCAACATCATTGTCATCATGGGCGACGACATCGGCTGGGAGAACGTCGGGGCGTATCATCAGGGCCTCATGTATTCGACGACGCCGAACCTGGACAAACTGGCCAGCGAGGGCCTGCGCTTCACCGACTATTACGCGGAGCCGAGCTGCACCGCCGGTCGCGCCAACTTCATCACGGGCGAGTTGCCGATCCGCACTGGCCTGACCACGGTTGGCCAAGCCGGCGCCAAGATCGGCATCCCCGACGAGGCCCCGACAATCGCGACCGCGCTGAAGGCGATGGGATACGCCACGGGCCAATTCGGCAAGAACCATCTGGGCGATCTGAACCGCTATTTGCCCACGGTGCACGGGTTCGACGAATTCTTCGGCTACCTCTACCACCTCGACGCGATGGAGGATCCGTTCTGGCACTCCTATCCGCCGGCGCTGAAGGACAAGGTCGGGCCGCGCAATTTGATCCATAGTTTCGCGACCACGGTCGACGATCCGACGGAAGAGCCGCGCTGGGGCAAGATCGGCAAGCAGAAGATCGAGGACGAGGGGCCGCTGCCGCCGCATCCGTTGCCTGGTATCAAGTACAATATGGAGACCATCGACGAGGTGATTCTCGAACATTCCGAGAATTTCATCCACAAGGCCAAGAAGGACGGCAAGCCGTTCTTCATGTGGGTCAATCCGACCCGCGCGCATGTCATCTCGCATCTGTCGCCGAAATACAGCGCGAAGCTGACCGGCGATAACGGCTGGTATCTCGAAGAAGGCGTGATGTCCCAGCTCGACGACGTGGTCGGCGGCATCATGAAGAAACTGAAGGACGAGGGCCTCGAGGACAATACGATCCTCGTGTTCACGACCGACAATGGCACTGAGAACTTCACCTGGCCCGATGGCGGCAACACGCCGTTCGCCGCCGGCAAAGGGACCGTCATGGAAGGCGGCATGCGCGTGCCGATGATCATCCGCTGGCCGGGCAAAATCGCGGCGGGCAAGGTCGAGAATGGCATCATGTCGGGTCTGGATTTCTTCCCGACCTTCGTCGCCGCCGCCGGCAATCCGAACATCAAGGACGAATTGCTGAAGGGCGAGCAACTCGGGGACAGCACCTATAAGGTCCATCTCGACGGCTATAATCAGTTGGACTTTCTGTTGGGCAAGGAAAAGTCCAATCGCCATGAAGTCTTCTACTTCGCCGAGGGCACGTTGGGCGCCGTGCGCATCGACGACTGGAAGTACAGAATGATCGACCAGCCGGACGGCTGGACGGGGCCGACGGTCAAGCTGGATTGGCCGATCCTCTCCAATCTCCGGCTCGATCCGTTTGAGAGACTGCAGTTCGCGAAGGGCAACACGGGGTCGTTCTCCTATGTTCCCGACTTCTACATGCACGAATTCTGGCGCTTCGTGTTCCTGCAGCAGAAGATCGGCGAATACGCTCCAAGCTTTATCGAGTTCCCGCCGATGCAGAAGGGAGCGAGCTTCAACCTCGATTCGGTCAAGGCCGAGATTGAAGAGCGCATCAAGGCCATGAAAGGCAAGATGGAATAGCCTGAAAATTATCATGAAACGACCCGCCCGGGCCCGCGCCCGGGCGGTTTTGTCGCGCGGAAATTCAAATCGCCCCACCGCTGGACGCATGACCCGACTTGACGCGAGCCTGGCGTTTGAGGTCTTTCCTTGGCGAGGGTTCGTCTCGGGAGAGAAGCATGTTTAGACGGGCTGTCGTGATGGCCGCTTTCGCGTTGACCTGCGCCTTGGCGCCGTCCGCCGAAGCGAAGGAGCCCTCGCTGGCCGATACGCCGCCCGCCGAGGCGCGCATGCTGCCCTATACCGGCGTGTTGCCGGCCTGCGACGACGGCTTCGCGCTGGCGCGAATACAGCGCGCTTTTTACGATCGAGAGAGCGACTATTGGCAGTCCGGCCTCGCCATCGAGAGCTTTGGCGGCGTGCGCGAGACCGGCCTGCGCGTGAATGGCGCGAGCTATATTCCCCGCCGCTATTGCGCCGCGCGGGCGCTTTTCAACGACGGCCGCGAGCGCGCCGTGGTCTATCAGCTTGGCGAGGATCTCGGCTTCCTCGGCATGGGCTTCGGCGTCACTTGGTGCGTCGTGGGTCTCGACCGCGACCACGCCTTTTCCCCAAACTGCAAGGCCGCCGGCCCTTAGCTCGACTTTTTGGAGCCCGTTCCGTGACGAAAAAATTCTCCGCGCTGCTGTTCGGCATGCTGTTGTGCCTCGCGGCGCCGCGCGCGCGCGCCGATGATTGCATCCTCGACCGCTGCGCCGATAAAGCCGCGCCCGCGCCTTCCGCCGCGCCCGCGTCGCCGTCGCGCGTCGGCCCGATGGCGACCGGCGATTTCGATTTTTACGTGCTGGCCCTGTCCTGGTCGGCGGGCTTTTGCGAATTGAGCGGCGGCGGCAAAAGCCAGTGCGAGCCAGGCTCCAACCTTGGTTTCGTCGTGCACGGCCTATGGCCGCAATACGAGCACGGCTATCCCAGCAATTGCGGCTACGCGCCGGCGCCCTCGCGCATCGCGCTCGATCGCGCCAAGGGCCTCTACCCCGACGAAGGGCTCGCGCGCTACGAGTGGCGCAAGCATGGAAGCTGCACGGGACTGAGCCCAGGCGATTATTTCGACAGCGTGGCGCGCGCGAGGGCCAACGTCATCATTCCCGAGAGTTTCGTAAAGCGTCCCTCGGATGAAAATCTCGCGACGATGGACATCGAGCGCGCCTTTCTGGACGCCAATCCCCGGCTGCGACCGGGGATGCTGAGCGTCGGCTGTCAGCGCGGCGTGCTGGAGGAGGTGCGCATTTGCCTCACCAAGGATTTGCGCGACTTTCGCGCCTGTCCCGAGGTGGCGCGGCGCGGTTGCCGCTCGCGCGAGATCCGCGTTCCGGTGCCCTATTGATCATGATCAAGGAATGAACTACCGCCACGGCTTTCACGCCGGCAATTTCGCCGACGTGCTCAAACATGCGCTTTTGGCGCGTCTTTTGAGCCACTTCATGCGCAAAAATGCGCGTTTTCGCGTGCTCGACACCCATGCCGGGGAGGGCGCCTACGATCTCTTCAGCGACGAAGCGGAGCGCACGGGCGAGTGGCGCGGCGGGGTCGGGAGGCTAACCGACCTCTCCGGCGCCGCGCCTGAAACGCGCGATTTGCTCGCGCCTTATATCGACGCTTTAGGGCCTTTCGTTGATGGGCGGCCAAGAATTTATCCGGGGTCGCCGCTGCTGGCGCAGGGATTTTTGGGCGAGCATGATCGCGCCATTTTCTGCGAGCTGCGCGAGGACGCCTTCGCCGCGCTGCGCCGGCGGTTCGCCCGCGACAAGCGCATAAAGACAATAAATCTCGACGGTTACACCGCCGCTGGGTCCTTCGTGCCGCCCGTCGAGCGGCGTGGCCTCGTGTTGATCGACCCGCCGTTCGAGCAACCGAACGAATTTCGCGCGATGTTCAACGCCTTTCGCGCCGCATATCGCAAATGGCCGACGGGCGTTTATGTGTTGTGGCACCCGGTGAAATATTTGGCGCAAACGAAAAGCTTTGTGGAAAGTTTTCGTGAAGCTGGAATACGTCGCGTATTGCGTATAGAGCTTTGCGTCGGCGGAACAACCGAGCGCCTGAACCGCGCCGGCCTCGTCGTCGTCAATCCGCCGTTTGGTTTCGAGGGGGATGCGCGCGCGCTACTGCCGTTTTTGGCCGAGCGGCTGGCGCAAGGACCGGGGGCTGGATTAGTGGTGGAGGAGGTGGCGGGGGAATGAGGAGCAACCTTCGTCTACCCCACCTAAGTTCGACTGCAATAATGTGTGTGAAATTCTATGACAACTGGCATTTGGTGAAAGATTGTCGTAATTGCAGATTGTTGCACCAAAGGAGACGGAAATCAAAATGGCTTTCAGAATCCTCACTTTTGACCAAGCGCTCAAACAAGCTGAGAATTACGGCAAAAGACATTTGCTGCTTGGAAACGGTTTTAGCATCGCGTGTGCGCCCGACATTTTTCATTATGGATCGCTTTTCGAAGAGGCGATGAAGACGATGTCCAAGGAGCTAGCCGCTATTTTTGCCGCGATGGGAACCCAGGACTTTAAAGAGGTCATTCGTGCGCTCCAAAATGCTGCTGCGATCGTGGGCGTTTATCGACCAAAAGCTCCGCTTATCAAACAGCTGTTGTTAGAAGACGCAGATAAGCTGAAGACCGACCTTATTCAGGCCGTTGCTGGTCGGCATCCTTCTCGTCCAAATGATATTTCCGATGACCGCTATTTCGCTTGCCGGCGCTTCCTTTCCCATTTCGTCGGGGAAGGGATCGGCGGAAAGATTTATACTATGAATTATGACTTGCTTCTATATTGGGCTTTGATGCATGAAGAGGAGGACCCTGTAGACCTGATATCGTTGAACCACGATGATGGTTTCAGAAAAGATCTTGACAACTTGGATGCGCCTTATGTTGAATGGCAAGGAGAAGGTGCGGCGCATGGGCAAAACATCCACTACTTGCACGGCGCCTTGCATCTATTTGATACAGGCCATCAGCTTCAAAAATATACATGGATCAATACCGGAACGGCTTTGGTTGATCAGGCAAACAAGGCTCTTAAGTCGAACTTGTTTCCTGTATTTGTGGCCGAGGGCGACAGTAATAGCAAGTTGACAAAGATTCAGCACAGCGCCTACCTCCATCACAACTTCAAAAGTTTTGCGGGAGTTTGTCAGAAGCCCACAAGAAATGGAATCGCGCTCTTTGTGTTTGGTCATTCATTTTCCAAGAATGACATGCATGTTCACAACATGATAGGTTATGGTAAAATCTCTCATTTGTTTGTTAGTCTTTATGATTATCCTAATAACAAGTATAATTGTTCAATACGCTCTGCCGTCGATAACATCGTTGCGCTGCGCCCAAGTTCATCGCCAGCCTTAAGGGTCGATTATTTCGACTCCGCCTCCGCGAACGTTTGGGGTAGGTGAAAAAGGTTCCCGTGCCAAGCGCCCCCGTCGTGAGGTTATGTCGCGCGATATGACCTCAAAATCGTCTAGCGTCGCGATGACGACTCCATCGTCACAACTCTAATTCGTTTGACTTTTCCCAACCGCCAACCCCACATTCTGCTAAAAGCCCAAAACATTTCCGCCCCAAGGACCTCGCCACATGCTCACTCTTCGCTATTCCCTCGCCTCGCCCTACGCCCGCAAAATCCGCATCACCGCCGATATTCTGGGGCTCGCGGACCGCTTGGAGATCGCCGGCGTCGATCTCGCCGATCCCGCCGACAGCATTCGCGTGCAGAATCCGCTCGGCAAAATCCCGGCGCTGGTGCTGGAGGATGGTTCGTCGCTCTACGACAGCCGCGTCATCGCCGAATATCTCGATCATCTCGCCGGCGGAAATAAGCTCTTTCCCGCCGATCCCGCCCGGCGTTTCGCGGCGCTGCGCCTGCAGGCGCTCGGCGACGGGATTTGCGACGCGGCGCTGCTGGTCCGTTATGAACTCGCCTCGCGGCCGGAAGCTGCGCGTTACGAGGCGTTCGTTGAGTTGCAACAGGGCAAGATCGACCGCGCGCTAAAGGCGCTGGAAGCCGCGCCGCCGCAAGGCGCCATCGATATCGGCCATATCGCGCTTGCCGCGGCGCTGGGCTATCTCGATTTGCGGTTCGAAGGCGCGTGGCGCGCGGGCCATCCGAGGCTCGTCGCCTGGCTCGACGCTTTCGCCAAAAGCACGCCATCCTTCGAGGCGACCAAGGCTTAAAAAAACGCGCGGAAGTTTTTCCGCGCGCAATTATTGGCAACGAAAGAAGCGATCAGGTCGTGGGCGCCTTCCAGACGATGTCGTCGCCCTTTTTGTCGTCGCCGGCGCTTGCTTGCGCCGCGGCTCCGGTCGCGCCGGGGATGCGCAGCACCTGGCCGGGGAAGATCGAATCGGCGTTTTTCAACAGCGGACGGTTGGCCTCGAAAATTTGTTGATATTTCGGCCCCTGGCCGTGGCCGTAGCTCTCTTCGGCGATCTTCCAGAGCGTGTCGCCGGATTTGACGGTGTAAAAACCCGAACCCTGATGCGGCGCGTCCGCGGTGATATTATTGACGACCTTGGTCACGCCCTTGGTGTTGCCGACCGCGAGAGCGACTTTCTCGGCGTCCGCCGTCGTCGCCGCGCCGCCGGTCAGCGTGACCGTGGAGCCGTCGACGGCGATGTTGATCCTGGAGGCGTCGAGGCCATGATTGACGATCTCGGCTTTCAGCGCGTCGGCCGGAGCGGCTGTCGTCTCGGTGGCCCCGGCGGGCGCCGGAGCGGCGGGGCTTTTCTTCGACAGAAAATCCAAAATACCCATTTCGCTCTCCTGCTTTATCGATTTTGAAACGCAGCCGCGTCTTTATGCTGCGTTGACCATTATATAAGCGCGCACTGTATCGCGCATACGAAAAAGCCCGGAACTTTCGTTCCAGGCTCCTCTTATGCGCGTTGGACGACTTGATCAGAAGTGATAGTTCACGCCGACCTTGACCGCCGATGTGTTCACCGCGGACTGTAACGCGTTGTACGAATAGTCGAAGTAGCGGTCGGACCCCACCGAAGTGAATAAATATTCGGCTTTGGCCGAGAGATTGTTGGTCAGCATGAATTCGACGCCGGCGCCGAGCGCCCAACCCGTCTGGAAGATCGACTGCTGCCCATAAAATGCGCCGCCCCACACACTGCTCAAGCTGACTGTGTTGTTGCTGCCGGCGAAGCCGCCGGTGACATAGACGAGCGCGCGGTCCATGACATAACCGACGCGCCCGCGGATGGTAACCATGTCGTTGATGCTGCCCTGGGTGGCGAGGCCGAAATACGGATTCTGCGACGCGCTCAGGCCGGCGAAATCGAAATCGCTTTCGATACCGATCAAAAGGTTGGGCGCGACCATGTGGTTGTAGCCCGCGGTGACGCCGATCAGGCCGCCGGTCGGACTGGCGAACAGCGTATCGGCGCCGTCGGTGAAGGAGCCAAAGCCAATGCCGCCGTTGATGCCGGCATAGAAACCTTCCCAATTGGCGACCGGCCTTGGCGAATAATAGTCCTGGGGCGGGGGAGAGCCGCGCGGCAGATCCGCGGCCAGCACGGGCGTCGCCGCAAGGACGAGAGGCGCGAGCAGCGTCGCGAACAGGGCCTGTCTCATAACTCAACTCCGCTTACGCGCCACGCGCGCCCTAAAACTTGGGCGGCGCGGCTCTTGCATTCATCCATCGCGATGGCTCATGCCGTTCGCTGTGATGAATCGAATTATAATGATTCATCTTAACAAGACCTTTCTTTCGAGCCGTCGACCGAGTCCGCAAAAGCAACACCATGGGAAACTTTGAGTAAACTTTATGGCGCGAATTTGATAGTTATAGGATAAAACCACGTAATATTTGCCAATGTTTCATTTTTGCTAAACAACGTGGTTTCGATTTCCGTTGATGTTGGCTAATAAAGCGTGAATAAGGGGTTCGTTCGGGCGGCGGACTGATGCAACGGACGCGGCTCGCGGAAACGTCGCTTAATCGCCAAGGGGGGCTGCATGAGTGGGGCGGAAGGCCTTGGGCCCGTGCTGGTGACCGGCGCGGCGCGGCGTATTGGCCTAGCCTTGGCCAAGGGATTCGCTGAAATCGGGCGCCCGGTGATCTTGCACGCTTCGCCCCGCTCCCTGCGGGAGGCGACGGCGGCGGCGGGGGCGCTGCGGGCGCGGGGCGCGCGCGCCGAGACCGTCGCGGCCGACCTTTCCGACGCGCTGGAGGCGCGGGGGCTGATCGAGCGCGCCGAGAGCGTCTTTGGGCCGCTGACGCTGCTCGTCAACAACGCCTCGGTGTTCGAGCCGGACGGCGCCGAGGATTTCTCGCTAGAGGTCTATGAGCGGCAGATGGCGATCAATCTGCGCGCGCCGCTATTGCTCGCGCAAGGCTTCGCCGCGCGGTTGCCGCCAGGCGCGGAGGGCGCCATCGTCAACGTGATCGACCAGCGGGTTTGGCGGCTGACGCCGCATTATTTCACTTATACGCTGACGAAATCGGCGTTGTGGGCCGCGACGCGGACGATGGCGCAGGCCTTCGCGCCAAAAATTCGCGTGAACGCGGTGGGGCCGGGCCCGGTGCTGCCAAACGAAAAACTTGGAAAAGAAGAGTTCGCGGCGGAGGTCGCCGGCGTGCCGCTGGGCCGTCCGGCCGATCTTTCCGAAGTCGTCGACGCCGTGATGTATCTGGCGCGCGCGCGCACCGTGACGGGACAGATGATCGCGGTCGACAGCGGCCAGCATCTCGCGTGGCGCACGCCCGATGTGCAGCCGGAGTAGGGAACGTCGGGGGAGCCGGGTTGGACTGCTGCTCTGAGCCAAAGTCGCCGTTTTGGCGCGCCAAAACCCCGACCGCCCCTTCCAGCCGCTGCGTCAATCCGCGCTCGGCAGCCGTCTGATCGTAAATTCTATCCGGCCGTCGTCCAGTTGGCGCCAGAACTCTATCTCGGTCATATAGGCGGCCTTGGGATAAAGCTCGAACCATTCGCGCGCCTTGTCACGCGCGTCCACCCGCGCCATGGTGAAGGTTTCGCGCCGCCAGCCGTCGCCTCGGCCGGCGGATCTGGTCTGGCGGGCTCGTTGCGCGATCCGCCTGGCGACATCTCCTGGTCGGTTCGTTTCGAAGTTCATATGCGCCTCCGCAGCCGAAGTTCGTTCAATCAGGCTAGCGCGTTTTCAATTCGAAGGGGAGTCGCGAATTGGGCGGCGCGTTCAATCCTCGCCGTTCGGCGCCACGTCCTCGAGCAATTGCAGCACGCGGCGCGGATCGCGCGGAAATCCGGCTCTGATCCAATTGGCCTGCAGCCGCTTGAGCGCGGCGCCCAAGGCGCGGCCGGGCGCGACGCCACGCGCCACGAGATCGGCGCCCTTGAGCGGAAAGGTCGGCGGCTCCGCTTCAGCGATGAATGTCGCGGCTTGTCGCCATCCCGCGTCGTCGGGCGGAGCGTCGCTCTCCGCATGCAGCAGCGCCAGCGCGTCGGCCGCGCCGGCGCGGCCATGCAGGAACAGCATCGTGTTTAGTTCATGCGGCGAAAAGCGCCCATCGCGCCCGTGCAGCTCCTCGACCAGCCCCGCCGCGAGCGCGAGGCGCGCATATTCTGCGTTGGAGAGGCGCAGCCGCTCGCGCAAACGCTTGGCGTCCTCGCGCACGACGATCGCGAGCGCGGCGAGGCGCGCGATCGGGTCGGGCGAAGCGCCCTTGGTCGCCTCGATGGCGACGAAGCGCTCCAGCCGCGCCGGATAGTCCATGCCCAGCAAAATCTCGATCACGCCGGCCCGCGACATTTCGCGAATCGTCGCCGCCGCCCGCCGCGCGATCAGAAGTTTGAGCAGTTCCGCGCGAATCCGCTCGCGCGACAGAAGGCTGAGACTTTCGCGCGCGAGAATCGCCGCATGCAGCCCCGGCGGGTCGAGCGGACCTTCGCCAATGGCCGCATGGAAGCGAAAAAAGCGCAGGACGCGCAGATAATCCTCGGCGATGCGCGTCGCGGGATCGCCGATAAAGCGAATTTTGCGTCGTTTCAGGTCGGCCTGGCCGCCGGTGTAATCGTGCAGACGACCGTCCGGCGACAGCGACAGCGCGTTGACGGTGAAGTCTCGGCGCAGCGCGTCTTGTTCGAAATCGCCGCCGAAACGCACCTTCGCGGCGCGCCCATACGTCTCGACATCCTCGCGCAGCGTCGTCACCTCGAAAGGCTTCCCCTCCACGACGATCGTCATTGTGCCATGGGCGACGCCGGTGGGGACGGCCTTCAGCCCGGCGTCTTGCGCGGCCTTGGCGACCGCTTCGGGCAAGGCCGCGGTGGCGATGTCGATCTCATGCGGCTCAAGACCCAGCAGCGCGTCGCGCACGGCGCCGCCGACGATCCGAGATTCGCAACCGGTGGCGGCGAGCGCCACGAGCAGGCGCGCGAGCTTTGGATCGTTCAGAACACGGCTGGCGCCCGTCACTCGAACCGCCCCGGAACAAGGCGACCGTTCTCGATATGAGCGGGCACATAGGTTCCTTGCTGGCGCGGCCCGAGGCCGACCAGCAAGAGGCCGGCGACGGCGACCACCAGCCCCGCGACGGTCAGCGTCGACACGACGCCCTTGGTCCAGAGTTCGGCGACGAAAGGCCAGCGCATCTGCAGCAGATGAAACAAGGCGTAGAGCGCGAACGGAGCGGAGAAGAACAGCGTGGTCTCGATAATGGCGCGCCACATGGGCGAGGGAGCCTTCGTTGGCGCCTGCGAAGCGCGGTGTCGGGTTTTGGTTGTTATACACGCTTTGGCGAAGGCGCGCAGGCGAGGGACGGAACGGTTAACGCGCGCTGTAAATATGGGCGTCCGCCGCCATAATTCCCGCGCCTTTGCATTGAACATTAACCAATTGCCCAAGCCGGCGTCTTTGATATCGACAACGCCGCTTGGCGTTCTAAGCTATCATGCAACGCGGAATCGCGCGCCGTCCCGGTTCCGCCAATTTCCTCCAACGCCAGAGTCCGCGCCCAAATGACCGATCAATCGCCCATCGCTTTCGACGCCGCCGTCATCGCCAGCGCCGACCGCGCGCTCGACGAAATCCGCCGCGCCCGCGAGGCGGTGGCCGGTGTGATCTTCGGTCAGGAGGAGGTGGTCGAACAGGCGCTGGTCACGCTGCTGGCCGGCGGCCATGGCCTGCTGGTCGGCGTGCCCGGCCTCGCCAAAACCAAGCTCGTGGACACGCTGGGCAAGGTTCTCGGGCTCGACACAAAGCGCGTGCAGTTCACGCCCGATCTTTTGCCCGCCGATATTCTGGGCTCCGAAGTGCTGGAGGAGGGGGCCGACAAATCCCGCGCCTTCCGCTTCATCAGGGGGCCGGTGTTCGCGCAATTGCTGATGGCGGATGAAATTAACCGGGCGTCGCCGCGCACGCAATCGGCCTTGCTTCAGGCGATGCAGGAATATCACGTCAGCATCGCCGGCCAGCCGCACGACTTGCCGCGCCCGTTCCATGTGCTGGCGACGCAAAATCCGCTGGAGCAGGAGGGCACCTATCCGCTGCCCGAGGCGCAGCTCGACCGCTTCCTGCTACAGATCGACGTGCTCTATCCCGACCGCGCCAATGAGCGGCGCATCTTGCTGGAGACGACCGGCGAGCATATCGCGCAGCCGACGCAAGCACTGACGGCGGATGAATTAATGGCCGTGCAGCGCCTGGTGCGGCGGCTGCCGGTCGGCGAGAAAATCGTCGACGCCATTCTCGATCTGGTGCGCGCCGCGCGGCCCGGCGACGGCGATCCCGCCATCGCGCCGCATGTCGCCTGGGGTCCGGGGCCGCGCGCGGCGCAGGCCTTGATGTTGGCGACTCGGGCGCGGGCGCTGGTCAATGGTCGCCTCTCGCCCTCGCTCGACGACGTGGCCAAACTCGCCGCGCCCGTGCTGCGCCATCGCATGGCGCTGACCTTCGCGGCGCGTCGGGAATTGACCGTCGAGACGCTGATCGGCAAGCTTGTCGAACGGCTCGGCTGACGTGGGCGCCAAAATGGCTCTTGTCGCGGACACGCATTGGTTCGATCCGCGGGCGCCTCGTCCCGACGAGGGACGGGCGGCGGACGCGGCCGATCTCGCCAGCCGCTTGCCCCATGTCGTCGCCCAGGCGCGCGAGGTCGCGGGCAGCGTCGTGCATGGCGTGCATGGCCGCCGCCGCGCCGGCGCGGGCGAAACCTTCTGGCAGTATCGCCCTTTCGAGAGCGGCGAGTCCGCTCATCGCGTCGACTGGCGCCGCTCGGCGCGGGGCGACCAGCTGTTCGTGCGCGAGCGCGAATGGGAGGCCGCGCAAAATTATTTCGTCTGGGTGGACTGCTCCGCCTCGATGGCGTTCAAATCCTCGCTGGCGAGCGATTATAAAATCGACCGCGCCGCGGTGCTCGGACTCGCCGCCGCCGAGGTTCTGGTCCAGGGCGGAGAGCGCGTCGGCGCTCTCGGGCTGACGCCGGCGCTTTGCGCGAGAAACATCATCGATCGCCTCGCCGCTGTCATAAGCAACCAGCCGCCGGACTCCGGCGTTAACGATATCGCGCCTTCGACCGCCCTGCCGCCTCGCGCGAAGCTCATTTTGGTCTCGGATTTCCTGTGCGATGTCGAAGAGCTCGCGACGCGTCTGCGCGAATATTCGCAAGCCGGCGCGCGCGGAGCCTTGCTGATGATTCTCGATCCGGCCGAGGAGAGCTTTCCCTTCGCCGGAGAGACATTGTTTCGCGACACCGACGGCGGCGCGCCTTTTCACGCCGGAGAGGCGCAGAGTCTGCGCGCCGCCTATGCCGAGCGACTTGCCGAGCATAAGGACAGTCTGCGGATCGCCGCGCGGGACGCGGGCTTTCTGTTTCTCTTGCACCACACCGACCGTCCGGCGGCGGAGGCGGCTCTGGCGCTGCTGATGGGCCTCGGCGAAGGGATGGGGGCGCGGTAATGGGTTTCGCCTTCGTGGCGCCCCTGGCGCTCCTCGGCCTGCTGGCGCTGCCCCTGATCTATTGGCTGCTGCGGGTGACGCCGCCCGCCCCGCGCGAAATCATCTTTCCGCCGGTGAGGCTGCTACGCGACTTGGAGCCGCAAGAACAAACTCCGGTCAAGACGCCCTGGCCGTTGTTGCTGCTGCGTCTCGCGATCTCGGCGCTGGCCTCGCTGGCCATGGCGGGTCCGGTTTGGAATCCCGCGGGCCCGGCCGCCGCGGGCGGTCCTTTGCTGGTGGCGCTCGACGACGGCTGGGCGGCGGCGCCCGGTTGGGACCGGCGAGTCGCCGCGGCCGCCGGCCTCATCGAAGGCGCGGAGCGCGCGGGAACGGCTGTCGGCCTGATGTTGGCGTCCGAAGGCGCGGCGGCGCCGGAATTGACGGATGGCGCCCGGGCCGCGGAACATTTGCGCGCGGCCCGGCCAAAGCCTTGGCTGCCGGATCGCGGCCTCGCCGGCGCTCAGGTCAAAGCCTTCGCGCGCGCTCATAAAACCGCGCGCATCGTATGGATCGCCGACGGGCTGGAGCAGAGCGGGGCGGCGGAATTCGCGGCGGCGCTTCGAGAAGCGGGGGCGTCGGGCGCTGGCGTCGAAGTTCTCAAGGAAGAGGCTGCGCCGCTGGCGCTGGAGGGCGCCGCCAACGACGCGGCCGCCCTGGAGGTCTCGGTGCTGCGCGCCGGGCCGAGAGGCGACGGCGTGGTCGAGGCGCTCGACGACAAGGCGCGGCTGGTCGCCAGGGCGCCTTTCCAATTTGCCGGCTCCGACAAGACAAAGGCGCGTTTCGATCTGCCGATCGAATTGCGCAACGAGGTGAGTTTTTTGCGCGTCGTCGGGGAGAATTCCGCCGGCGCCGTGGCCTTGCTCGACTCGCGCGGGCGGGTGCGGCGCGTCGCGATTGTCGGAGGCGCCGCCGGCGACGTGGCGCAGCCCTTGCTGTCGGCGGCATATTATCTCGAAAAGGCGCTCGCGCCCTTCACGCTGCTGCTGAAATCCAATCCCGGCGACGCCGACCCGGTTCTGGCCGCTCTGGCCGACCGCCCCAATGTTTTGGTGCTGGCCGACGAAAAGGTCGCGCCGGGAGAGGCCTTCGAGGCCTTGTCGAATTTTGTCGAGCAGGGCGGGGTGTTGCTGCGTTTCGCCGGACCGCGCCTCGCCAACGACCCCGACGATCTGACTCCGGTGAGGCTGCGCCGCAACGGGCGCGTGCTCGGCGGCGCGATGTCTTGGGATACGCCCAAGCGGCTCGCCGATTTCGACGGGGCCAGCCCGTTTTTCGGGCTCGCGGTCCCCGCCGACGTGGCCGTGAACAGGCAGATTCTGGCCGAGCCCGACCCGGGCCTCTCCGCCAAGACCTGGGCGCGGCTCGCCGACGGCACGCCGCTCGCGACCTTCGAGCGGCGCGGCAAGGGGGTCGTCGTGCTGTTCCATGTCGGCGCCGACGCGAACTGGTCGAACCTCCCGATATCGGGGCTGTTCGTCGAGATGCTCAAACGCATTTGCGCGCTGTCGAACGAAGGCGCGGCGGACCATTCGGCGAGCGCTCCGGACGTTGACCGCGCGACGCTGCCGCCCTTGCGCACGCTCGACGGTTTCGGCGTTCTCGGTGCCCCGCCGGCGACGGCGAAGGCGATCGGGGCGGATTTCCCCGGACGTGGCGACGCCGAGCATCCGCCTGGATTCTATGGCGTTCCGGGCGCCGAGACTGCGGTGCAAACCCTCGCGCCGGACGATTCCGTGCGGGCTTTCGATTTCTCCAAGTTCGAGCTTTCACCGCGGCCATTGGAGCGCGAAGCCGCCGTGCGCGATTTGCGGCCGCTGCTGTTGACGCTGATTTTTGTCGGGCTGCTGATTGATTGGCTGGTGCTGTTGTGGCTCTCCGGCCGGTTGCGGCTGGCGGCCGGCGTCACGGGTTTGGCCGTCGTTTGCGTGCTGGGAATGAGCATAAACGCGCATCCGGCGCGCGCCGACGCGCAAAAAACGGCGTCCAGCGCGCATGATCGCGACGCCGCGCTGAAAACACGGCTCGCCTATGTGATAAGCGGCGACGCGCGCATCGACGAGACGAGTCGATCGGGCCTCGAAACGCTGTCGCGCACGCTCGATCAGCGCACCTCATTTTCGCCCGGCGATCCTGTTGGCGTCGATGTCGCCCGCGACGAACTCGCGTTCTATCCGATGCTCTACTGGCCGATCAACGCGCTCGCGCCGCAGCCCTCGGAAAAGACCGTCGCGCGCGTCGCCGCCTACATGAAGCAGGGCGGCACGGTCGTCTTCGACACGCGCGACGCCCTGACCGCCCGGGCCAACGCGACGCCGACGCCCGAAGCCCAATGGCTGCGCGAACTCGCCAAGGGGCTCGACATTCCCGAACTCGAAATCGTCCCGCGCGATCACGTCATCACCAAGACCTTTTATCTGCTCGACGGTTTTGTCGGGCGCTACGCCAATGGCGACACATGGGTCGAGGAGTTGCCGCCGGAGCGCGCCAACGACGCGCCGCGCCCCGTGCGCGCGACGGACAATGTTTCGGCCATCGTCATCACCTCGAACGATCTCGCCAGCGCCTGGGCGCAGGACAAGAGCGGGCGTCCGCTCTATCCGCTGACGCCGGGCGGCGCGCGTCAGCGCGAAATGTCGTTGCGCGGCGGCGTAAATCTGGTGATGTACACGCTGACCGGCAATTACAAATCCGATCAGGTGCATGTGCGCGATCTGCTGCAACGGCTGGGGCAGTGAGGGCGCGCCATGAGTGAACTCACCCTCGCCTTCACGCCGCTGCTGCCTTGGCCAGCCTTCGCGGTGCTGATCGTCGCCGCGCTTGGCGTTCTCGGCTTCGCGCTTTACGCCGGGCAGAAAAGCGCGGGATGGCGCGCGCTGGCCCTGGCGTTGCTGCTCGCCGCGCTCGCCGACCCGTCGCTGGTGCGCGAGCAGCGCGAGGCGCAAAAGAGCGTCGTCGCCGTCGTGCTCGACCGCAGCGAGAGCCAGACCCTCGGGGCCCGCATGACGCAGGTGGACGCGGCGCGCAAGGCGCTGGAAGACGCCTTCGCGAAAGCGCCCGACATCGAGCCGCGTTTCGTTTCGGTCGGGACCGGCGCCGACGGCACGCTGCTGTTTTCGGCGTTGGCGGAGGGGCTGAAGGATGTAGCCCCCGACAGGATCGGCGCCGCGATTCTCGTCACCGACGGTCTTGTCCACGACATTCCCGCCAAGGCCGAGGCGCTGGGTTTCAAGGCGCCGCTGCACGCGCTAATCACTGGCCATGAGGGCGAGCGCGACCGCCGCATCGAGCTTGTCGAGGCGCCGCGGTTTGGGGTCGTCGGCAGGGACCAAATTCTTCGCGTCAGAGTGGTCGACAGCGGCGGCGGTTTCGATCCGGCGATCACGATTGTCGCGCGGCGCGACGGACAGGCGATCGCCACGCTGCGCGCCAGTCCGGGCGAAATCGTCGAGATCCCCGTGCGCATCGAACATGGCGGACCCAATGTCGTCGAATTGGAGACGCCCGTCGTCCCGGGCGAACTCACCGACATCGACAACAAGGCGGTGGTGGTAATCGAGGGCGTGCGCGACCGGCTCAAGGTGCTGCTGGTTTCCGGCGAACCGCATCCCGGCGAACGCGGCTGGCGCAATCTTCTGCGCGCCGACGCCAATGTGGAATTGGTGCATTTCACCATCTTGCGCCCGCCGGAAAAGCAGGACGGCGTTCCCGCCTCCGAACTGTCGCTGATCGCCTTTCCGACCGCCGACCTCTTCGGGCGCAAAATCAACGATTTCGACCTCATCATCTTCGACCGCTATTCGAGCCAGACGCTGCTGCCGAGCGTATATTTCGACAATATCGTCGCCTACGTCGAAAACGGCGGGGCTTTTCTGGCGGCGGTCGGGCCGGATTACGCGACGCTGCGCGGGCTCTATTACTCGCCGCTGGAAAGCATATTGCCGGCGCGTCCAGACGGCGCGCTGTTCGAGCAGGCGTTTCGCGCGCATGTCAGCAAGGACGGCGAGAAGCACCCGGTCACGCGCGGCCTGGAGGGCTCGAAGACGACGCCGCCAGGCTGGGGCGAATGGTTCCGGCAGGTGAACGCCAATGTGCTGAAGGGCGACAGCGTGCTGCTCGGCGCCGAGGACAAGCCGTTGGTCGTGCTCTCGCGCGAGGGCAAGGGGCGCGTCGGCATGTTGCTGACCGATCAGCTGTGGCTGTGGGCGCGCGGTTTCGAGGGCGGCGGCCCGCATGTCGATCTGATGCGCCGCATGGCCCATTGGCTGATGAAGGAGCCCGAACTCGAAGAGGAAGCCTTGCGCGCGACGGCGAGCGGCCATGAGATTTTGGTGGAGCGCCAGAGTCTTAAGGATGAGACGCCGCCCGTGACGGTCACCGCGCCGTCCGGCGCGCGCGAGGAGATCGCGCTGGAGGCGGGCGAGCCCGGACTCTCGCGCGCAAGATTCAAGGCGAAGGAGATGGGGCTCTATCGCTTCGAGAACGGTGGCCTGACGGCGCTGGTCAACGTCGGCCCGGCCAATCCGCGCGAATTTCGCGAGGTGGCGTCGACCCCGGAAAAGCTGCGCCCGCTGGCTTCGGCGACCGGCGGCACGGCGCGGCGGCTTTCCACCGGCGCCTCGGACGAGATTACGATGCCGCGTATCGTTGAACTGCGCGACGCCAATATGTTCGGCGGCGCCGACTGGATCGGCGTCAAGCGCGGCGCCGCCGGCGCGCTGAAGGGCGTCGAGGCGACGCCGCTGGGGATAGGGCTTTCGGCGCTGCTCGCCTTGCTGGGGGCGATTTTGTTTGTTTGGACATGGGAGGGGCGGCGGTGAGCATTGGGCGCTCGCCATCGGTTCGCGTCATAAAAGTCCGGGAGCATACATGCCCTTTGTCTCGATCACGCGTTTGCGGGTGAGGTCGTGGAGATACCTCCCGGCGTTCTTCGTCGCGGCGTTCCGGTCGGCGTCGCAGGCGCGGCGGGCCGATGGCAACCTTGCTTTCAGTACTCTGCGCGACGCGCGTGGCGCCTTTTGGACGCGCTCGGTCTGGACCGACGAGGCCGCGATGAGAGCCTTCATGACCGCGGGCGCGCATCGCGCGGCCATGCCGAAATTGCTCGAATGGTGTGACGAAGCCGCCGTCGCGCACTGGACACAGGATTGCGATCAGGAACCAGCCTGGGAAGAAGCGCATCGGCGGATGCGGCGCGAAGGTCGGGCTTCGAAGGTGAACCATCCATCCGAGGCTCACCGCCTCTTCGATGTGCCCGCTCCGCGAGTTGGAAGGGGAGGAAGCCTCCGGCTTAGGTGAGGCGGCGCCGCGCCGCCCAGGCGTCGAGATAATCCTCCGAGCGCATCTCCCTGAGCCGCGACGCCGTGCGGCGAAACTCCTGCGCCTCCGCGCCGTGATCGGCTTGGTAGAGGACTTCGGCCTCGACTTGCGCGCAAAGGATCAGCTTGGTTTTCGTCTCGTAGAGCACGTCGACCAGCGTGATGAAGCGCTTGGCCTCGTTGCGCCGGTCGAAAGTCATCGCGGGAACGTTGTCGACGATGATCTTGTCGAAGTTCTCGGCCAGCGCCTGATAATCCGCCGCGCCGAGCGGGCGGCCGCAAATCTCCGCGAAATCGAAGCGCGCCAATGCGCCGCGCGCCAGTGGAACCAGAATGTCGCGCCCCTTTATGCGCACGGTCGCCGGCTCGAACGGGCCCTCGCCCATGTGAGCGGCGAGGCGCGCTTCCGCGGCCGCCTTGGCCTCTGGGTCGGCGGCGACAAAAAACACCTCGCGGCCGCAGGTTTTCTCCAGCCGAAAATCGGCGCGCGCGTCGAGTTGGACAACCTCCATGCGCTCTTGCAGCAGAGCGATGAAGGGCAGGAACAGATCGCGGTTGCGGCCGTTCTCGTAGAGCCGCTAGGGCGCCGTGTTGGAGGTCGCGACCACCACGGCGCCGGCGGCGAAGAGCGCAGAAAACAGCCGCGCCAGAATGGTCGCGTCGGCGATGTCGGACACCGCGAATTCGTCAAAACACAACAGCCGCGCCTCGCGCGAGAATTCGGCGGCGACGCGGGAGACGGGATCGCTTCCGCCGTTTGTCTCGCGGCGGGCCCGATGCAACCGTTCGTGAACTTCCGCCATGAAGGCGTGGAAATGCACGCGCCGCTTTTTCTCGACCGCCGCCGCGTCGAAGAAAAGGTCCATGAGCGTCGTCTTGCCGCGCCCGACATGGCCCCAGAGATAGACGCCGCGCGGAGCGCGCCGCGCCATTCGCCGCTTGAAAAGGGCCAGGAAGCCAAGGGCCGCGCGAGCGGGCGCCGGACGCGCCAAATCCCTGGCGAGCCGGTCCAGCGTCTCCAGCGCCACGAGCTGCGCGGGGTCGCGTTCGATGGCGCCGGAAGCGACCAGCGCGTCGTAACGGTGAATCAGTCGCGGGGAGGTTGCGGGCAAAGCGTCCTTTCGGGTCGTTGGGAAGGGGGCAAGCGCCAGCTAAAGCCTGCGCATTTTCCCGCTTGTCGCCGCAAACGCGCCGTCGCGCAACTCGCAATAGAGCAGCCGGTCGGGATCGACCGGTCCCGGCATCGTGATTTTGCCGCGCGGGACGCGCGCGAAGCCGACGCGCGAATAATAATCCACGTCGCCGACCAGCAACACAAGACCGTGGCCGGCGTCGCGCGCGGCGTCGAGCGATTTCGTCATCAACGCCTCCCCGACGCCCTGCGAGCGGAAGGCCGGTTCGACGGTGAGCGGTCCGAGCAACAGCGCCGGATCGAGGTCGATCAGAATCGGCGTCATGCGATTGGCGCCGACCAGCAGCGTGCCAACCCGCGCGACGAAGGACAGAGAGAGATCCGGCGCCACGCCCTCGCGCAACCGATAGGCCGTGCGCGCGAAGCGCCCGGGACCGAAAGCGTGCTCATCGAGTTTCTCGATGGCGGCTTCGTCGTCGGTGGTCAGCGGTAAGAAACGCAGGGCGAGGTCGATCATCCCTGCGGGTTAGCACGGTCGCGGCAAGGCGGGAAGCGGGTGGCGGCGGGGCGCTTGGCGTGGCAAACTATTAATAGAAATTATTAAACGAGGAGTCGGAGGAATTCGCGATGGCCGAGGCCCGGATCCGCCGCGCCAGCATGGACGACGCGGAGATTATCGCTCAGCTTCACGTCGACGCCTGGCGCGAATCCTATGCGTCGCTGATGCCGCCAGAGGCGCTAAGCCTGATGAGCATCGAGGAACAGGCGGAGCGCTGGCGCGATATTTTTCGAAGCTGCCAAGGCGATGACGCCGGCGCTGTGTTTCTGGCATATGGCGAGGTGGGCTCGCCCTGTGGTTTCGCCGCCTGCGGTCGTCAATGCAATCCGCGCCTCGCGGAGGCGGGTTTTCCGGTAGACTTTTCGACGCTCTATCTGTTGCGGCGGTCGCAGCGAAGCGGGCTCGGGCGCGCGATGATGAGCGCCATGGCGAAGCATTCGATCGCCAAGTGTTTTGATCGCGCCTCGGTCTGGGTGTTCCGCGACTATTCGCCAGCACGCCTTTTTTATGAGGCGCTCGGCGCGAAAAGAACCGGGATCGACGGCGAATGGACCATTTTAGGCGTCACGCTCGCCGATATATCATACGGCTACCGGGATATTTCGAAGCTCGCGGCGGGCGCGCCCGCAATCACGGGCTAGGTTTCATTCCGCCAATTCGCTGGCGACGAACTCGGCGATTTCAGGCGCGGGATTGACGTTCATCGTCGGCATCGTAAGCTCCTATCGCTTTTAGCGGGGAGGATGCAGCTTGGGCGTTCTAATCAAGCGGGATACCGACATAACCGACGCGGTCCTCAATACGATCGCCCATATCCCCACGCGGAGCCTTCCATCCGTCGCCGAAAGAGGTTTCTTCGAAAAACTGAGCGACCGCGATTTTCTGCGCATCGCCGTCTGGCTCGCGCGAAAGAGTTTTGACGAGGGCGGGTGCCCCATCGGCGCGGTGATCGTCGACAACCAGACACGTCAGATCGTGGGAAAGGGGCACAACACTCTCGTGCAGGAAAACGACCCCTATAACCACGGGGAGACATCGGCGATTAGAGACGCCGGGAGGGAGAATTTCAGCCAGACGACCCTCTACACCACGCTTAGCCCGTGCGACATATGCGCGACGCTCCTCTACATGCGCCAATTCAACCGGGTCGTCGTCGGCGACGTGACCAACGCCAGCGGCAACGAAGAGTTTTTGCGCGCGAAAGGGGTCAAGGTCGACATATTGGAGGATCAACTCGGCGTCGCGCTTTACGCCGAATACCGGCGCGAACGTCCCGAGCTGGATATCGAGGACTGGAAGGGAGTGGCGGGGATTGCTCGGTTTTAGCTCCGGGCGGAAGTCGAGATTTTCCCAACGAAATTAGAGCCAAATCAAATCAATGAGTTAGGTCATAAGCGCGCCAACCGTCCGACGCTCCCAACGCGCCCCTCACCAATAAGGCGACGCCGTCGCTCCTTGCAAAACCTCGGCGAGCCGCTCCCGCGTCGCCCGCGTGGCGTTGTTCGGCAGCGCGTCGGGGGAAAAAAACTTCGCTTCGGCGATTTCCCGGTCGGGAACATGAGGGGCGGATTGGCGAAAAGAGCGCACGACATAGAGCGCCACATGGTCTCGGGACGAGGCGGCTCGGTTGAGATAGACGCCGTGAAGCGTGGGCGCCTCCTCGACGACGATATTGCCTTCCTCGGCGAGTTCACGCGTCATCGCCTCGATCAGCGTTTCGCCGCGTTCGACGCCGCCGCCCGGGAGAAAAAAGCCCGGCACATAGGTGTGGCGCACCAGCAGCACCTTGCCGGCGGGGTCGATGACGAGGCCGCGCACGCCGAGCGTCATCGGCCGCTGGAACAGCCCGGCTAAGGTGATCAGACGCGTCGTCAGCGGGGCGCGGGGTCTTGGGTCTTGCTCGGTCATGGGACTCGCCGTGATCAGGAACGACGCAGTCTATGGCAAAAAACTTCGGGACACTCTACAAAGTTCCGAACCGGCGACGACCTCGCCCGTCGCCCTCCGGAGTCACCGTGAAAGCCTTTTCGGAACTGACCGAACGCGAAATTCTGGCGCTCGCCATCACCTCCGAGGAGGAGGACGGCCGTATCTACATGTGTTTCGCCGAGGATCTCGCCGAGCGCTATCCAGCCTCCGCCAAGCTGTTCGAGCAGATGTCCAAGGAGGAGAACCGTCACCGTCACATGCTGCTCGAACAGTATCAAAAGCGCTTCGGCGAGCATTTGCCGCCGATCCGCCGCGAGGACGTGAAGGGCTTTTTGCGCCGGCGTCCCGTGTGGCTTACCAAGAATCTGCCGCTCGACACCATCCGCAAGCAAGCCGAAACGATGGAGTTCGAAAGCCGCCGTTTTTACGAAAAGGCGCGCGATCAGTCCTCGGACGTTGGCGTTCGCAAGCTTTTAGGCGATCTCGCGGCGATGGAAGGCGGTCACGAAAGGATCGCCGAACGTATCGGCGCCGCCACGCTCACCAAGACCGCCGTCGAGGAGGAGAACGAAACCCGCCACCGCATGTTCGTGCTGCAATATGTGCAGCCCGGCCTCGCCGGCCTGATGGATGGTTCGGTCTCGACGCTGGCGCCGCTGTTCGCGGCGGCTTTCGCGACCCAAGCCAATTGGCCGACTTTTCTCGTCGGCCTCGCCGCGTCGATCGGCGCTGGCGTCAGCATGGGTTTCGCCGAGGCGCTTTCCGACGACGGCTCGCTCACAGGGCGCGGTTCGCCCCTGCTGCGCGGCGGCATTTGCGGGGTGATGACGGCGCTCGGCGGCCTCGGCCACTCCTTACCCTATCTTGTTCCCGACACGCTGCCCGATCATTTTCGCATCGCCACGAGCATCGCGGCGGTGGTGGTGTTTTTCGAACTCTGGGCGATCGCCTATGTGCGCGCCCGCTATATGGACACCCCCTTTCTTCAGGCGGTGTTTCAGATCGTGCTGGGCGGCGCCATCGTGCTCGCCGCCGGCGTGTTGATCGGGGGCGCGTGAGCAGCGTGAGTTTCCTTCTCGCCCATCTCTCCGACGCCCATATTGGCCCGATTCCTCGCCCTAATCTCGCTGAGCTTCTGGGCAAGCGAGCCACCGGCTATGTGAACTGGCTGCGCAAGCGCGCCGCCCAGCACGATATGTCGCTGCTCGCCCGGCTTGTCGACGATCTCCTCGCGCAAAAGCCCGATCATGTCGCGATGACCGGCGATATCGTCAATATTGGCCTTAGCGGCGAAATCGCCTTGGCGCGGGAATGGCTCGGTCGGCTCGGCGGGCCGGAGCAGGTGAGTTTTTCGCCCGGCAACCACGACGCCTATGTCCCACAGGCCATGGCGCTGCTGAACGAGACTTTCGCGCCCTGGAGCCGCGGCGACGACGGCGCGGTCGGCTTTCCCTATCTGCGCCGGCGCGGGGGCGTCGCGCTGATTGGCCTGTCGTCGGGCGTGCCGACCGCCCCTTTTGTCGCCTCCGGACGTCTTGGGGCGAAACAATGCGCTGATCTCGCGGAGTTGTTGGAGCGCGCCGAGGCGGAGGGGCTCGCGCGCGTCGTGCTGCTGCATCATCCGCCGCATCGCGGCGGCGCGCGGGCGCTGCGCGGACTGGATGACGCCGGCGCGTTCGAGAATATCATCGCCGCCCGCGGCGCCGAACTGGTGCTGCATGGCCACAACCACAGGCAGAGCCTGCATCATCTGCCGGGTCCGCGGGGAAAAGTTCCCGTCGTGGGGGTCGCTTCCGCCTCGGCGAAGGCCGCGACGCATCAGCCCGGCGCCGCCTATCACTTGTTTTCGATAGAGCGCGCGGGCGAGCGGCTGGCCATCAAGGGCAGGGCGCGCGGCGTTGACAACACGAGCGGCGAATTGGTGGATCTGGGCGCGCTTGACCTGTGAGGCCGTCACTCCGATTCCACGCGACGCGAGGCGAGTTCGCTCAACGCGAGCCGCGCTCAAAGCTCATCGCCACTTGGATCATTCCGGCACAAGCTCCCATGTCGCTGAAACCGTGGCCTCGATCCGCACATTTCCCGGCTCGATTGGCACAACCACGGCGCGCAGTCCTTCGGACGATCTTTGCATGGGCAAGTCCGCTGCTCCAAACTCCGGGTTTGGTTCGATCGCCAGCAGCCGCCCCAACTTCATCGCGGCGCCATGCGAATAAAGGGCGGCCTTCCGCATTGCCTCCTTCACCGCGGCGGCGCGCAAGCCGTCTTCCCGCGCGTCCTTGTCGGATACTCTAAAATATAGGCCGCGATAAAAATTCGCGCCGCTCGCCACGACGCGGGAAGCTATGACGCCGGCTTTGTCGACATCGCGGATCGTCACGGTAAGCCCGTTCTCCGCGCGATATCCGGTCAGGGTGCGTTTGACGACGCCATTGGTTTTTGGATCGCGTTCCTCGACCATCACGGGCGCGAGGACCAGGCTCGAGGTTTTTATATCCTTCGGATCGACGCCGAACTCTTTAAGCCGCGCGATCGCCGAGGTCGCGGCCTTGGCGTTTTCCGATTCCGCTTCCGCCGCAGTGGGTTTTTCGCTGACAACGCCGAGCGTCAATGTTGCGATGTCGGGTTTAACTTCGGCGAACGATGTTCCCGTCACCGTGATATGCGGTAGGGTGAATTTTTGGTCGCGCTCTTGCGCATTGGCCGACGCGAAGGTAAGCGACACGGCCGCCAGCGCCAGCGCGGATCGATTTAGCATGATTGAAACTTTCCCATCTCCTCCCGAAGCGATCCGCCAATCGGTCTCTCAAGCGACGCCGAGAGCAATTGCCGCTGGTATAAGACCGACGCACTATGTCCAATTTATGCGTTCGGCCTCGGTCGCGCGGGTTCGCCGAGCAGCGCCGCGCTAATCCGTCAGCAGCATACGCCGGCGCAGCGGCTGCAGCGGGCGGGCGTTCATCGGGAAAATCCCTTTGAAAGTCTCGATGTCGCTCGCCGCGACCGCGATGGGCGTGGAAAAGACATACCAATTGACCACTTCCGAGCAGGGCGGCGTCGTGAGCGAGCCCTCGTAGCGGAAAAAATGACGGTTCTTCGGCAAAAGCGCCGTCGCGTCGACTGGCTCCTTCAGCGTCGCTTCGCCTTTCGTTCGCGGCGCGGCCCCCATGATGGCGGAGAAGACCTTATTGGAGCCGCCGGCCCGCATCAGCACGCCAAGCACCAGCAAGTCGCCGCCCTCCTTGGCGTGGACGAAATGCGCCTCCATCGCCTCGCGCTTGCCGTCGATCGCATGTTCGCTCGGCGTGTGAAAATGAAATTGCTTAAGCTCGAACTTGCTATTCTCCGACGTGGCGAAGCTTCCCGGCGCGGCGTCGGCCTGGATCGTGTGTCCATTGTTGACGACAGTGAATGCTTGCGGCTTCCAGGACAGGACGGGCGCGCGAATTTTGGCCTTGATCGCGCCGGTCAGGTCGACCGGCGATTGTTCGCCACCGTAGGCGCAGGCCTCATTGGTCGAATGCTCGCCCCAATTGTGAAGATCCTCGTAGTCCCAATGCGCGTCCTCCGCCCCGGCGGCGGCGGCGCAAAGCGGACAAGAAACAAAACCGGCCAAAAACGATCTGCGCGTAAACGCCATCGCATTTTTCCTTTCGCCTTGACGCTATTTGAAATTGCGGTACAGCCACACACCCAGCAGCCCCAGCAGCCCAAAGAAAGTCACCGATCCCACGAGCTCCACGAAAAACAGAAAAATTTGCCACGCCTGAATCGAAAACACGCTTTGCGCGGGTCCGCCTCCGCCCAAGGTCTGCGCGCGCGCGGCGGCCCGCGCCGCGACGGCCGCTCCCGCCCCGCCGCTGGCGTAATCCGCCGCCAGCGCCTTCTCCCGCTCGATCAGACGGTGCGCGATATAGGCGGTGATGGCGTCGACCACCGCGTCGAGCTTGTCGTTTTCGCAGATCTTGATGCGTCCGTGCCGCGTGTCCTGCAAAAAACGATAGGTTCGCTGGTCATGGGCAAGTTCGACGAAGCCGATCTGATCGATGAACAGTCGCGGGCGCTCGCCCGGCGACACCGCCACGTCGAACAGATCGCAGTCTCGCGGCAACTGCGCAAGAACGGGCTCGAGCTGCTCGCGCAGAATTTCCAGCCGCGCGATTTCCGCTCCCCGCAGATCGGCGAGGACGCCCGACTGGGCGGCGCTGTCGATTCGGGCTCGGCGCAGAGCGGCCGACAGACTGGTGACGCGCTGTTCAAGATTCGGCGGAGCGGCGCGCGGCGAGGGCGCCAATTCCAGTCCCGGCGTCTCCGGCCTCCCCTTGGCGGCCCCGGCGCCGATCCGCGTCGGCTCCAGCGGGGAGCCGCCTTCGCGTCCGGTATCGTCCATGTCAGCCACTTTCTTCCGCTCACCAAAAACGCGCGGGTTTACGCTTCTTTCACTATAGACGCTTCCGATGATTCTGCGAAGGGGCGCGCCGGCTTGTCCCCTGCTTCGCCGGTGGGGTCGACTTTTCCGCCGCCATCCGGCAATGACTTCATAAAATGCCCATGATTCCAGATCACAGCATCAATGCGTCCGTCACGAATCGGCCGCGCTAAGGAAACGCCATGGCCGCAATTGACTTGGGAATGGAGTCTTCGGGACGCAAGCTCGAACGAATGCTCCTGGGGTGCGCCCTGTTAGCGGTGGCGGTTGTCGAGGCCGCGAACGGGCGCGGCCAAGCCGTTTTCGCGGGCGCGCTGGCGGCGCTCGCGCTCTATCTGCTCGCATCGCATCACTACGCGGCGCTTGACCGCCGCCAAAAAAGCATTTTAGCGGCGGCGGATTTTTTCGCGGTGGCGGCGCTCGCGGCGCTGTGCGACCCGTCGGGTGTTTTGTGGCGCGCGCCGACGTCGATTGAAAGCCTCTTTCTGCTGACCCCCAGCGGCGTCGGGACGGCGGTCTTTATCTATCTCGCGGGCTCCGTCGGGCTTACCGGGCGCTCTCCTCTCGCGATCCGCGCCGCGCTGTTCGCGTTGCCGTTTCTGTTTTGTCTGCTCATCGCGCTTGGGTCGCCCGTCGCGATCGAATTGGGGCGGGCGGCGCTTTTGGGTTTCGAAGCGCCGGAGTTCGTCAATACCGTCGTCGGGCGCGTGCTTGTGCTGTTTTTGGTCAACGAGGCGGTTGTCGTCGGCGCTCCGCTGGCGCTTGGCCGCTTCTTGCCGCGGGAGTGGCGCCCGCACGGCGTCTTGTTTCTCGCGGCGCTTTATGCCGCCGTCACACCCTATATCGCGACCGCGGTCTCGTCCTATGTCACGCCACGGGCGCCCGCGCCCATCGCGCAAATCGCGGCGGTGCTGGCCGCGGCGCTGGCGCAGGCGGGCCTATGGGGCGAGACTTATCTCGTAACGCAGTCGCTGGCGGGGCTGTTGCGGGGATCGGCCTCGCTGTCGGTCATCGTCTTCGGTGATTGGAAAAGCGGCGCCGAAAAAGGTCTCGTCTACGGTCTCGTGTTCATGGGACTGCTGCTTGGCGCCAATCTGATCCTGGGGTTCACGCCTGCGGTCGCGGTCATTAACGCCACCGGACCGCTCGGCGCGGCGATTCTCGGCGCGCTGCTGTTTCCTTTAGCGCGCGCCATCGTCGAAAGCACGGATTCGACGCCGCCGTTTTTTGGCCGGCTCGAAGCCGCATATGCGCGAAACTCGAATTTCGCGCGCGGCGTCGTGGCTGGAGTAGGGGCCTGGCTGGCCCTTTATCTCGAGCTGCCGGGCTGGAGCGGGTTCGATCGGTTTTTGTTCGGCGCAGCCGTGGGCGCCCTGGCGTTCGCCGGCGTCGACGCCGCGCTCGACGCTCTCGAACTGCGCGAGGAGCGCCGGCAGCACCTTCGCAGTTGGCGCGTCTACGCGCTCGGAACCGTGCTGGGAGGCTTGGTCGCCGGGGCCATCGCCTGGTACCTCGACAGCGGCCAGGTCGCGACCATCGTCGCGAAATTCCATGCCTATGTGTCGCTCGACTATCGCGCCGACGGCCGCCCGGTCAACGCCTATGTCATTCGCCCCTTATTCTCCAAATGGGGCGCGACGGACCTTGGGATGGCCGACGGCGGCGTGCGGGGTTTCTATGACGAGTCGCTTTCTGGCGTCATTCAATGGGTGTTCGCGGCGCCCTTGTTCTCGATCAATCTGTTTTTCCTCACCGCGCTTATCCAACGCAGCCTGAAGCCTCTCCGCCAGCTCGCGAGTTTCGAGGGCCTCGATTTGCTGATCGAAAACGCCGTCCGCGTGTTGCGCTGGGGCCTGTGGATGGCCCCGGTGATTTATTCCTTCCTGAAGGCGTCCCCCGATCCGACATGGTACAATCAAGACGGGTTGGTGCGCACGGGCGTCGCGACATGGCTGAATTCGACCCTGCCGGACAATGAGTTCCGCCAGTGGAGTCTCGATATTTTCACGGCGCTGCTCGCCTTCGACGGCCTGCGCGTCCTGATCTGGTTCGACCACATGGGGCTGCGCGTCGCGACGCTGGTCAATCTGTCCTTCATCGGCGGCGACATCGCCGACGAAAAGGCGGCGCGCTTCCTCGGCAAGGCGCAGATCAGCCGCGCCATTCCCGAGGGCATCCGGCGTTTCGGCACCTGGGCGCCGTTGTTGCTGCCCTTTTACATTCCGCGCGGGGCCGAATGGGATAGGGCCTGGACCGGCGCAGAGCAGATGACCCATATGCGGCCGCCGTCCTACCTCTATCTCGTCAGCGGCTACCTCGTTTACGTCGGCGTGCTGGCGCTGGCGCTGATCGTCTTCCTGTTGATGCAACTCGCCCGCGCCGGCAAATTGCCGCTGGTTGGGGTCACCGGCGCGGGCGGCGCGCCGGGATCGCGTCCCATCTGCCTCGCCAACGGCTTGATGACCAGCGAATCGTTCGAGGACGGGCAGGGCGCGCTCTGCATCGAGGGGGTTGCGCGCGGCGGTCCGCCGATTGATCTCTACCGTCGTCCCACCGATCACGCCCATCCGCGCGGGCGATTTCTGTTCCTGCGCGAGGACGGGGGGCCCCTGTGGTCGCTGGGCCAGGCGCCCACCTGCGGCGTCGGAGTCAAGGCCACGCTGATCGACGAGGGCGACAATCGCCTGTTCTTCCAGTGTCGCCAACAGGGATTCGACGTTGAGGCGCGCGTCGCGCTCTCCTCCAGCGAAGCGGTGGAGACGACGCGGCTGAAGCTGATCAATCTCGAAAAGCGCCCGCGCAAAATCATGCTGGCGTCGCTGCGAGAATGGGTCTTGAACGAAACCGGCGTCGAGCAGCGCGACCCGGCCTATAACGCCATCCACGTCGGCACCTGGTTCGTGCGGTCGCTTGGGGCGGTGTTCGCCCAGAATCGCCTGCTCAAGGGCGGCGCCCGGAAGCGCGCGGACCGGCGGCTTTCGCCAGAGATCGGCTTTCACGCCATCGGCGCGGCCCCCGGGACGACGATCGCGCTCAAGGGCTATGAGGACGTGAAGTCGCGCTTCTACGGGCTCGGACCCACCAACGCGCCCGACAGCCTGCTTGGCCTTGGCGCCCAGCGCGACCCGAGCGACGAAGGACTGCTTTACGGCTTCGAGCCTTGCGCCAGTCTGAACGTCGAGATCGACGTGCCGGAGGGCGGCGTCGCCGAGATCGTGATTCTGGACGGCTGGGCGCGAGACATGGGCGTCGCGACCGAAACCGTCGCCCGCTGTCTTGGAATGGCGCCCATCGCGCCTGACGTTCTCGATCGCGCGCTCTCGCGGCGGCGCAAACTTTTGCCGCCGCCGACGCCCGAACGGCATCGCTTCGCATTTTCGGCCGATGGGCGCAGTCTGGTCACCGCGCATGACACGCCGCGTCCCTTCGCGCATGTTATCGCCAACTCGCTGGGCGTCGGCGCGGTGCTGACCAATGACGGCGACATTTTCTCGTTCACCGGCAATTCGCGGCTCAACAGTTTCACGCCGTTTCGCTTGGGCGAAGGCCGCATGGCGCCGGCGGGGCAAGCGATTTACGTCTTCGATCTCGCGCGCAAGGACACTTTCGCCGCCACTTTCGTTCCGCTGCGTCGTCGCGACGCCGATTACGATGTGACCTTCGAGCCGGGCGTCGCGACTTACCGGTCGCGGCGCGAGGGGCTGGAACTGGAGCTGACGGTCTTCGTCGCCAAATCCTCGCCCGTCGAATTCAAACTGCTGCGCATCCGCAACCTCGGCGATCACGAACGGCTGCTCGAAATCGTGCCCGTCATGGAGATCGTTCTCGCCGAGACGCCGAACGACAGTCTCGGCTCCATTGAGACCGCGACCGCGGACGACCTGAAATCGCTGTATTTCCGCAACCCGCGCAATGATTTCGTGAAAGGCTGGGCCTTTGTCTCGACCTCGCTCGACGCCGAATTCGCGGAGACGTCGCGCCGCCGATTCCTCGGCCACGAGAGCCGAGACCCCGCCTTGCCCTATATGGTCGAGCATGGTCATCCCGACGCTGGCGCTCCCGCCCATGAGCGCAAGGTCGCGGCTTTCTGCGGCTCGATCGATATAGCGGCCGGCGGCGAGGCGCTGGTCGTGCTGGCGCATGGCCAGACCGGCTCGCTGGAGGACGCCAAGCTGCTCGCGTCGCGGGTTCGCGATCCAGCGTTCGCCCTCGCCGCGCTGGCCGAGAGCCGCGCTAGCTGGGTCGCCGAGACCTCGGTGCTGCGCGTCAAGACAAACCAGCCCGATTTCGACCGCCTGGTCAACGACTGGCTGCCCTATCAACTGCTGGCGTCGCGTCTTTGGGGCCGCACGGGCCCCTCGCAGCGCTCGGGCGCGACCGGCTACCGCGATCAGTTGCAGGACGTGATCCCGCTTATGTTCCTGGACCCTCCGCGCGCCCGGGCGCAAATTCTGCTGCATGCGGCGCATCAGTTTATTGAGGGCGACGCGGTCAAATGGTGGCACCGGGCGCCGAATGGGGGCACCGGTCTTGGCGATCGCACCCACGCCTCGGACCCGCATCTCTGGCTACCCTATGTCGCCTTACGCTACGTGAACGGGACCGGCGACGCGGCCATCCTCGATTGCGTCGAGCCGTTCCTCGAAGCGCCGCCCGTTCCCAATGACCGGGAGGGCGAGGCGACGGTGCCGCTCACCTCGCGCGACAAGGATACGCTGCTCGGCCATTGCGCGCGGGCGATCGACTATACGCTGTCGCGCTTCGGCGCCCATGGACTACCCTTGATGGGCACGGGCGACTGGGACGACGGCATGGATCATGTCGGCGCGGGCGGTCGCGGCGAGAGCGTGTGGATGGGCTTCTTCCTGCATGGAATTCTGGTCGATATGGCGCCTTTGTTCGAATTGAAGGGCGACGCCAAGCGCGCCGCGCGCTATCGCGACGAGGCGGTAAAGCTTCGCGCGGCGCTGGCTCTGTGCTGGCGCGGCGATCGCTTCCTGCGCGCCTTCGCGGACGACGGGCGCGAACTGACGCCGATGAGCGCGATGACGGCATCCTGGCCGGTGCTGTCTGGCGCCGTCGACGCCGGGCGCGGACGCGAAACGATCGAAAACGCGTTGAATATTCTGGCGCGTCCGGATCGCATCTTGCTCGTCACGCCTCCATACAACGAACATTCGAGCCCCTACCCCGGGCGCAGCGCGGAATATCCGCCAGGCGTGCGCGAGAACGGCGGGCAATACTCGCACGGCGTCTCCTGGTTCGTGGACGCTTTGTCGAAACTCGCCGTCGAGGCGAGAGCCCGAGGCGACGAAGTGACGGCCGCGGCGCTGTTCGCGAAGGCCTATCAAAGCTGGGTGGCGATATCGCCGCTCTCCAAGCTGACGACGCCGGAGCAGGCGGATATTTACGGCCTTCCGCCGCATCAGCAACCCGCCGACGTCTATGAGGGCGAGGGCTATGAGGGGCACGGCGGTTGGGCCTGGTATACGGGCTCGGCGGCGCGGATGATATCGGCGGCCTATGCGATGCTCGGCTTCGAACTGGAGAACGGCGAGTTGAAACTGCGCGCTGACGCCTTCGAACCCAAGGGAGAACTGAGGCTCGAAAGCGTGAGCTATCGCGGCAAGACTTTTCGCGCGGATCGAATGGCGACGCCGAGTTAGACCGCCTTCTGTTCGAACGGAATCGTTTGAATGATATGAAGTTGTTCAAAATCAAAATGTTGAAGCAAGCTCTCGTCAACTGGCTTTTCCGGAGCTTGCTCTCGCGGCTTTTTGAAAATGGTTGCCAGAACGTTAATTTTAAATAGACTTGCCGCATTGTAAGCGCGTCGTCGCGCCATGCGTCGAGTGGTTCCGTGTCCAAGGGCGTCAAAGTTGTTTTAGTTATTGTCGCCGCTCTAGCCGGATCGCCGACGCGCGCCGGCGCCCTGCTTTTTCCGGAAGGCGAGGGCCAGGCTATCCTTACCACCACCTTCTCCAATGCGAGCAACGCCTATGACTCGCAGGGAAGGCTGGTCAAGACCCCCTCCTATCGCAAATTCGCGGTATTAGGTAGCAAGCNNTAGCAAGCTCACCTGACGGAATGTCGCATATTGCGGCAATTTCCGCCACAATGCCGGCACGAAAAACAGACCCGCCCGGCAAGATTTGGCACTAGAGGCCGATAGCTACTCCCACGCCACGTCAGGCTTAATCAAAAAGCGTGGCGAATTGGTCAACGAGCTTGACCGCTGTTTCGCTCGGATAGCCGAGCTTCGAAACGACATAGCCGCGACGAATCGCGTTCTCCGCGCCTTCGGCTATGACGGCGAGCTAGACGACAAAGCTGGCCCGCAACGCAGTGTCATGTTTGAGAAAGGCCAGCTAGGCCGCGCGATCATGGATGAACTGCGCACGGCGAAGGAGCCGAGATCGACAAGCCAACTGGCGACCGCTCTCCTTCGCCACTTCAAGCAAGATCCCAAGGACAAGGTGCTGCTGAGGGAATACGTCGAGAGAGCCTCCAATGCCATGCAGAAGCTGC
>PLAI01000298.1 GCA_003134075.1 Methylocystaceae bacterium
CGCGATCCTCGATTGAGCCCGCGTCGGCCCGAACGCGATAATGCGCTGTTATGTTCGAGCGCGTCTCTGCTCCGCTCATCGATCCCCCGTCATGCTCATTTGCCGCCGCGGCCGCCGCCCGCGAATCCCTTCGCGCGCGCCCGGGCCTCATAAGCCAAGGAAAAGGCGCCCGCGCAACCCGTCGCGCCCGGCTTCGCCCCGCTCTCGCCACGAAAATCGCAATTTTGTCTTCCAAGCTTCGAGGGTCCGCGCGAGCGCGCCGTCGCTTAAGGGATCGTTCATCATGTCATGGTGAATTTCCCGTGAACAAAACCGAAGTTGTGTAAAGGGTTGAAGTCGTGGGCTATCTTTCTCCGCCACCATCTCCACAGCCCGTTGTCGTCTATAAGGACGTCGGCGGCTTGGTCAGCGACTACGAAGCGCGAACCGAGGATTATCGCCGCGAAAATCGCGAGGTGCGGCTGCACGAATGCCGCTCCGCCTGCACGCTGGCCCTAAGCCTGCCCAACGTCTGCGTCTATCCCGACGCGAAGTTGAAGTTCCACCAGGCCTATAATGAGTTGACGCGAGAGGCGGATCTTGGCGTTTCGGCGCGCTTGTTCGACAGTTATCCCGCCGCCGTGCGGGATCGGCTTGGTTATTTGACCCGACAATATAAGGTGCTGAGCGGCGTCGAACTGATCGCGCTCGGCGTTCGCGACTGCGCCCGAGGCGACCGCGTGATGGTCGCCGCGAAAAAGCCGCCGGCGCCGCCGCCCGCTCCGACCGCCTCCCCGATTCCCTCTCCGAATCCCTTGCGCGAAATCGCTCAGAACGTGCAGGTGGCGGTGGCGAACGCCCTGGCCCGGCCCGCGGACGCCCCGGCCGGGTCGACCACCATCGCGATCACCGACCGCAATCCGGTCCCTCCGGCGCTCGCGCGGCTCGCCGGCGACGCCGAGGCTCGCGCCGGGCGGATCGCCGAACTCATCCCGCTGCCGCCGCGGCGTCCGGACATGAGCTTCATGTCGGCCGAGGCGTCCTTTGCCCAATCATCCCGCCTGATCGCCGGGGCGCAGCCCATTCTCGACGCAAGCCGCTTCGCGCCGGCCGTCTATTCGCCTCGAGCGGACGTGGAGCCGTCAAAAGACGAGAAGTTCGGGGGTTAGGCGCCGGGCGGGCGCCAATCGAACGCGCGGTCGGGTTCAACCAAAGATCGCCGCCAATCGCGAATTTATTCTAACTGGAAACGCAAGATTATAAGTTAATTATATGTATACGGAAAAAATGCGAATCTAAAGCGCAAGCCCGGAGGTGCTTAACCGGGTATTAATTTCCACAAAAAGCGCACAAAGACTGTTAGTACATGATGGTATCCTAATTTCGCGACAGACAGTTCGGTAACCACACGAAGATCATTGGTTTTACCAGAATACACCCTCACTGTATACAAGATCACGGACGAAATTCAACTGTGGGGCGTATCGATGTCGCTGGACGCAAGAATGTCAGTCGCGCTCGATTTCACACCGGCGAAGGCGGTCGTTTTTCGCAATCTGACCTGGTGCGGCTTTTGGGCGATCCTCATGCTCACGAGCGGCGCGCTGATCGCGCTGCTTGAGGATGGGCGCCTCCACTCGGTTAGCGTCGTCCTCTTCCTCTATGCTCTTCAAGCCCTGATCGCTGAATGTATCGGCGTGAGGGTCTCCGAGGGGTGCATTTCGGCGCCGCGCCGCTTCAGCCACGCCTTGCCCCAGTTGGTGCTGTGGCGCGCGGAAGCGCTGCTGTGCGATGTGAACCGCGTCGCGTCGATCTCCAGGCGCGGCAATGGCGGCGAGGTGAACATCCGTTGGCTGGGCGACGTCGAAGTGCCGGTCATGCTGGCCAGTCGGGACGTGAAATTGGCGTTTTTCGAGGTTTTGCGCCAGTCGCGGCCCGATGTCGCCATTTACCGAAAAAGCTAAAGGCTCCTCCGCTCGCCAGCCCGCCATCGCCGGCCCAATTGCCCGGCGGCGGCGGGCGCGCCCATTGGCTCCGTCAAACATTTAGGCTATTTTTCGCCACGAACTTGGCTTAGCGTGTGCGTGTCGGGGGAACGGGAACGGCTAAACGCGATTGCCAACAAGGGATTTGATCGCCGGGCTCCATCCACTGATTTCTGGGCTCTCCGCGTCGCGGACAGCCGGAATGACCCCATGAGTCGTCGCGCGGACCTTGCGTCGCGCGGATATGCCGGCGGGAAGCCGCGAGATGCGCACCGACCCCCGGGCGCCGGCGCATTGGAAATGGGAGCGAGACATTTTGTTGCAAGGCGCCAGCGTCCGCGCATCCCGATATTCGGCCCGGAATTTCTCCTTCATCTTGGGAGCGCTGACGGCATTGCTGGCGACCACGGCGCCGTCGATGACCGAGACCGCCGCGGCCAACGGCGACACCCGCACCATAAACCTCTTTTATGTGCATACCGGGGAGTCGATATCCGCGACCTATCTGGTCAACGGCCAATACAATCCGGCGGCGCTGCAACAACTCAACTGGTTTTTGCGCGACTGGCGACACAACGAGCCCATCGAAATGGACCCGCGATTGTTCGACGTGGTCTGGGAGGCCTATCGCGGCGCCGGAGCCGAGGGCCAGGTCGTGACCGTCGTTTCCGCCTATCGTTCGCCCCAAACCAACGCCATGCTGCGGGCGCGCTCCCGCTCGGTCGCCAAATTTTCGCAGCATATGCTGGGCAAGGCGATGGACACCACCATGCCGGGAATGCCCATGTCGCACATCCGCGAGATCGGCATGCGGATGCAGCGCGGCGGCGTCGGCTACTACCCGACAGCGGGGACGCCCTTCGTGCATCTCGACGTCGGCAATGTGCGCGCCTGGCCGCGCATGAGCTACGATCAGTTGGTCCGGCTGTTCCCGGACGGCAAGACCGTGCATCTGCCGAGCAACGGCCAGCCGCTGGCTCGCTATGACGAGGCCAAGGCCGAGATCGAGGCGCGCAACAACGGCGCGATCGTCATGGCTCCGCGCAAGTCGTCCGGCGGTTTCTTCGCGTTTCTGTTTGGCGGCGGCGAGGACGAGGGCGAGGACGCCGCGCCGGCCCCCGCCCCCAGCACGCGCAAGCAATGGGCGGAGCTCGCGCCGCGCAATTCGAGAGCGGCCAAGGTCGCCGCCGCCGAGTCGGACGAGGAAGGCGGCGGCGAGTCCCCCGTCGACACGCGCCGGTCGGCCGCGATCGCGAAGGCGCAGGCGAATTTGCCGCGCGGCGAGACGGTGATGACGGCGGCTCCCGACGACAAGCCGTCGCAGCCGGCGCCGCGCGAAAAAACCGTCGCTGTCAATGCGCCGCTCCCGCCCGAACGCCCCGCCTCGCTCGTCAAGCCGAGTCCGATCGAGCCGCCTCCCGCGGCGGACAAGCGTGTCGGCTTGGCGTCGGTCGAGCCAGAGGACGCCGGCAGATTTTTGCGCGGCGATTTGGCTGAACAGGCGCGGGAATTGGAGAGCGCCGCCGACGCGCCGACGCAGTCGAACGCGCCCTTGCCGCCGCGCCGGCCGCGGGATTTGGTCGCCAGTTTGGACGCGCCGCTGCCGCCGACGCGACCGATGGAGCTCGGTTTCGCGGCGAGCGAAGACGCTTCGCCTGCCGCCGCCGCGGCGAACGTCCCGCTGCCTCCGTCTCGGCCCAAGAGCCTTGGCGCCGCGGAGCGCGGGCGGCCCGACAATGCGTTGGCGACGCTGATCGACGTGACGGGATCGGTCGATGGCCGGCCAGGGACGCAGCCTGCGGGGATGCGCGGCAGCGACGGTGAGATGCTTGCCTATGCGCCGCCGGCGCCCGTCCAGGAGACCGCCGCGGGCAAGCCAGCCGCCAAGGCCGGCGCGCCGCGCACGAGCTTTGTCCCCGCCCGTCTGGACCACTCGAATTTCCAGGCGATGACGCAAACGACGCCGGCCAGCAAAACGTCGATGGGTTCGGTGCTCGGCGCCTCGATCGGCGCCGTTCGCTCGGCGGCCCGCGCCGCCGAGCCGAATATGTTGAGCTCCCAGAATGGCGGCGCCGCGACGCGCTTCTCCAATCAAATCTCGGCGCCGGCGACGGATAAATTCGCGGGACGATGATGTTCCTACGCGCGACGNNTGCTCCAGCGAGCGCGCGAGGTCGTAAAAGCGCACGCAGCTCCATTGCCCGCGCTCCTCCGCTTCGTTCGCGGGCGGGGCGGGGAAGGCCGGCCATTCGTAAAGCGTGACCGGTCCACGCTGGATCTTGGCGTAAGGCTGCGCCAACACGGCGCGCGCGACGTTCAGAATCTCGAAGCCCTTCCGATCGAACGACAGCGACCGCAACACCTCGATCGGATCGGTTCCGGCGGGATGTTTCTTGACGCCGCGCTCGAACAGCGGGCGCGTCTCGTTCCAGTCAATCGGGATACGCAACGCTTCCAACTCGCCCTTGTCGCAGGCCGCGAGAATTTTTTCGCGGATCGCCGCGACCTGAGCCGGCAGCGCGGCAAGATCGCGCGAGGGCGGTGAGGCTGTGTCAGCGTCCGTGGCGCGTTGGGTCATGCGGGCCTCCTCGGGGCGATGGTCGGAACGATCGCGCGGGCGTAAAGTTCTTACAATCGCCATTCTATCGGATAATCTCGCGCGGGGATAAACTCCCGCGCCTGGAGCGACGATGAACGAGCCCGCGCATAAAGAGAACGAAAAGGCCCCCGCCACGCCGCTGGAGCTGATGACGCGGCGCTCGAAAGCCATGCTGCTGACCGAGCGTCTGCTGCGCCTCGCGGCCGCGCTGACGACTCTTGGGCTGGCTTTTTTGGCGCTATCCTGGTCCGGGCTGTGGTTGGAAATCGGCGCGCCGTGGCGCGTCGTCGGCGTGGCGCTCTTCGCGCAGGCCGCGCTGTTTCTGCTCGTTCGGGAGATTTTGCGCGGGCCCCCGGGTCGGCGCCAGGCGCTGCGGCGGCTCGACGCGGAGGACGCCAGCGGACTGCGTCCCGCCGCTTCGCTGGAGGATAAACTCGCCGGCGACGCGCCCGATCCCGCGACGGCGACGCTGTGGGAAGCGCATCGCCGTCGGCTGGAGCGAGCCCTCGCGGCGCTGCCGGTCGCGCCGCCGCGGCCCGATCTGCCTCGACGCGATCCCTTCGCGCTGCGCGCGCTGGCGCTGGTCGCGGCGGTGGGGATGGCCTTCGTCGCCGGCGGGGATAAATCGGCGCGGCTGCGGGCCGCGCTCGACTGGCGGGGCGCGGGCGTTTCCTTCGAAACGGCGCGCTTCGACGCTTTTCTCGATCCCCCGCCCTACACCGGCCGCCCGCCCCTGGTGCTCGGCGACAAGGACATCGGCCAGACATCGGAGGCGCCCGTCAATTCGGTGCTGCATCTGCGCTTCGCTGGCGCCGCCAAGACCGAGGGCGCGCTGGAGCCGGTCGCCGCGCCGCGGGGCGCCGAAAAAGCCGCCGAGCAGGAGCAGAGATTTAAGCTGACGGGCGCCGCGCGCATCGTGCTGCCGGATGGCCGCGCCTTCAATCTGGCCGTCATCCCCGACCGACCGCCGAGCATCGAACTGCTGGAGGCGCCGCGCAACAATCTGCGGGGCACGATGACGCTGCGCTACCAGACCGACGACGACTACGGCGTGATCGAGGCGCTGGCGCTGCTGTCGCGCCCTGGCGCGCGGCGCGCGCTCTATCCGCCGCCGCGGCTGCCGCTGACGCCGCTGCCCGAGCGCGAGGGGCGCGGCGAGGCGCGGGCGACGCTCGATCTCTCCGACAGCCCGTGGGCCGGCGCGAATGCGACGCTGACTCTGGACGCGCGTGACGAAGGCGGCAACGAGGGCTTCTCGAAGTCCGTTGAGCTTACGCTGCCTCAGCGCCATTTCACCAAGCCGCTGGCGCGCGCTTTGGCCGAGCAGCGCCGCGCGCTCGCGCTCGACCCCGAGAACCGCGCGCAAGTGCGGCTGGCGCTCGACGGCCTCTCGATCGCGCCGGAACTGTTCGACACGCCCTCGTCAATCTATCTGGGTTTGCGCACGGCGCGGCGCGGACTTGACGGTCCCCGAAGCGACGACCAATTGCGCGAGGTCGCCGAACTGCTGTGGGCGATGGCGCTGAGCCTGGAGGGCGGCGATCTCGCCCAGTCCGAGCACGATCTGCGCGAGGCGCAGCGCAAATTGCGCGAGGCGCTGGCGCGCGGGGCCGACGAACAGGAGATCGCGAAACTCACCGATGAGTTGCGCGAGACGATGGAGAAATTCCTGCAGGGCATGTCGGAACAGGCTGCGCGCCAGCGCGATCCCGACGCGACGCGGGCCGGAAAGGGCGAGGGGCGCGAAATAACCAAGGAAGACCTCGACAAAATGCTCGACGAAATGGGTCAGGCCGGCAAATCCGGCGACCTCGCGCAAGCGCAAAAGCTGCTCGACGATTTAGAAAACATGTTGGAGAATCTCGAGCCGTCGCAAGGCGGCGGCAAGAGTTCCAGCGCGCGGGAAAGCGGCCGCTCCGAACTCGACCAGATGTCGCGAGATCAGCAACAGTTGCGCGACGAGACTTTCCAGGGCGCGGCGCCGGGCGAAAAATCGGGGGCGAACCCGCAGCCGGGACAAGGCTCG
This sequence comes from Methylocystaceae bacterium, assembly GCA_003134075.1. Classification (GTDB taxonomy): domain Bacteria; phylum Pseudomonadota; class Alphaproteobacteria; order Rhizobiales; family Beijerinckiaceae; genus Methylocystis. The sequence continues at coordinate 6,590 of PLAI01000298.1, forward strand.
CGAGAGGAGCGTCAACACGCGCTGCGCGAACGGCTGGAACGCCAGCGCGAGGCGCTGCGGCGCTCCGGCGAGGGCGCGCCGACCGAACTTGACGACGCCGACAAAGCGATGAAGGACGCCGAGCAGGCGCTCGGGCAAGGACAGAGCGGCGCCGGCAAGGCCGTCGACGCGCAGGGCCGCGCGCTGCAGGCGCTAAGGCGCGGCGCCGATGAATTGGCGCGGCGCGGCGAACAGGAGGGCGGTGCGGGCGAAGGGAGCGGGCAAGACGCACGCGGCCAGCCGGGCTCCAAGGGCAAGGGCGCGGATCGCGATCCGCTCGGCCGCGACATGGGCAGCCATGGCCAACACGACTCCCATTCCCGTTACGACCCGCTGGGCCTGCCGCCGGCGCAACGCGCCCGCCGCGTGCAGGACGAGGTCCGCCGCCGACTTGGCCAGCCGGAGCGCCCGGCAGAAGAACTCGACTATCTGCAACGCCTGCTGCGGCGGTGAGGATTCGGCGGAACCGCTTGAGCCTGCTTCAGGCGGCCCAAGGGGAGGCCCCTTGCTCCCAAGCTTCCCGCAACTTGGCTTCGAACGCGGCCGGATCGGCCAGGAGCGCCGCGCGAATGTCGCGGGCTTCGTCGCCGGCCACGACGTAGTCCTGGCCGGTCCGCACGCCTTCCAACGCCCGCTCGGCGACTTGCCGGGGCGACGTCTTGGGCGCGTTCACTCCCGCCGCCATGTCGGTGTCGATGAAGCCGGCGTAAACGCCGGTCACTTGGACGCCTTGCGCTCGCAACTGGGCCCGCGCCGCGTCGGTGACGGCGAGCGCCGCATGCTTGGGGGCGCAATAAGTGGCGTTGAAAGGATTGACGAACCAGCTGACCACGGAGAGCATATTGACGATCGCGCCGCCGCCGTTGCGNNCGCGCGCATCATGGCCAGCACGCCGTAAACGTTCACCTCCATCTCCCGTCGCAAGGCGTCTTCCGATCCCTCCGTAAGCATTGGGGTTTTGAGCATGAGCCCGGCGTTGTTGATCAACAGGTTCACGTCCGGGCATGACTTGATCGCCGCCGCGATGTCGATCGGGGATGTGACGTCGAGACGGATCGGCGTCAACCGCGTATCGGAGATGGCGGAGGGGTTGCGCGCGGCCGCATAAACCTTCGCGGCTCCTCCCGCGAGTAGAGCCTCTGTATAGGCCCTGCCGAGACCTCGGTTGGCGCCTGTCACCACGGCGACGGATCCCTCGATGTTCATTTCATCCTCCCGTCGCGCCTGTCCTCCTAATCTCCCCGATACACGCAGCCCTCGAAACAGCTGTCACGGAACACGCCGACCTCGCGTAGCCCCGGCGCGAATGGCGCGAGATCGCCCCATATATATAGACAGAGATTCTCCAGCGTCGGCTTGCCGAGCCCATCAAGGTCGTTGAGGAAACTGTGATCGAGCTTTTCGCGCAGCTCCGCGAGGCGGCGCCCGAGCTTGCCAAGGTCCATCACCCATTGCTCGTCCTGGCTTCGCTCGCCGCGCAGCGTCACCCGCACCCGGAAGGAGTGCCCGTGCAGATTGCGGTATTTGCCGCCGGTTGGATGCTCCGGGTCGTACAGCGCATGCGCCGCCTCGAAATAAAACTCCCGGAAGACCTCGAAACTCGCCACGTCTACTTCACCCCGATGATCTTGTGCGTCTGCAACGACAGGCGCCAGCGCGGATGGCGCAGGCAATAGTCGATCGCCGCCTCCCTATTGCGCAGAATCTCCGGCCCGTCCATGGGCTGCAACAGGAAATGCGCGAAGTCGAGGCTCTGGAAAGCTTCGGGCTCCGCCCCCGACTGCGGGAACACCAGTTTTAGCTCGTGGCCCCGGGTCTGGCGCAGCGGCGCGCCGGCCTTGGGCGAAACGCAAATCCAGTCGATCGACGTGGGGACGGGCAGCGTTCCATTGGTCTCGACGGCGATCTCGAAACCCTGGCCATGCAGCGCGGCGATCAGCGCTTCGTCGATCTGGAGCGTCGGTTCGCCGCCGGTCAGCACGACGAAACGTTGGTCCCGCGCCGGCCCCCAGAGCCGCGCCAGCAGAGCCGCGAGTTCCTCGGCGTTGGAGAATTTGCGGCCGTTCTCGCCATCCACGCCGACAAAGTCGGTGTCGCAAAAGCCGCAGACCGCGCGCGGGCGATCCTCCTCGCGCCCGGTCCATAGATTGCAGCCGGAGAAGCGACAGAACACGGCGGCGCGTCCCGCGTGACGCCCTTCGCCCTGCAAAGTTAAAAAAGCCTCCTTGACCGAGTAGACCATCGAATACCGCGCGAAAATGGCCCGCAAGGGCCGTGTCTCCAACCGTCAGCCCTTCTTGGGCCGCTCGACGTCGACGCCGCCGGGCTCGGCGGGAGCAAGAGGAGGAGTCGGACCGAGACCGCGAATATAGGCCACGATGTCGTCGATTTCCCGTCGCGTCAGGCTCATGTCGGGCATTTTAGGATGCGGATCGGTGAGGAAGGCGGCGATCGCCTTGTTGTCGGGCAGGCGGCGCGCGATGTCGGCGAAAGGCGGCGCGTCGGCGTTGGCCGAATGCTGATCCGCCGCGACGACATGGCAGGCCGCGCACCAACGCTTGGCGATCACGCCGCCATGCGCCGCGTCGGCGCCCAACGCGGGGGCGCAAAGGCCGCCGACAATCGGCGCGATCATGGTGAATGAAACGAGTCGGCGTAACCCGGTGATCATCGCGGCGTCCTTCTTCTGGCGGGCACGGGCTCCGACATTCGATTCGCGGCGGAGTCCTCAAGTTTGACTTTAACCACACGGCGAGGCCGGCGGGAAGAAATGGCTTCGCCGCGCGGCGCGTCAAGGCGACGCAAGACCTCCCGATGACGGATAAAATTTGTCCCGACGCACCCTCTCGAATGGCGAATATGTGACCTTGTTGCAACACTCGCCAACATAAAGATGCGATCCAGTGATTTGGCCCACAAAGCCCCTTTTCAGCCATAAACGCCGCGCTAAAGTCATCGTGTCACAAGGTCATCGAAGACGCGGCGACAACTTCCCAATGCGATACATCCGCGGGGAGACGGCGGTTTTTTGCTCGAATTCGATCTGAAGTTGACACGGCGGAGTGTTTGGCGTGTGCGCGGCCGGGACCGCGTTTGGGGAAGACGAGCGGTCATGACGAGGCCTTTTCAAATCAGTCTATTCGCATTGGGCGCGCAAAGACACGGCATGGCTCTGGGCTACATCCTGGGCGGCGCATGGGTCGCGATATTGCTGGTCGCCTTCGCCGCTCCCGCTCCGGCTCTCGACGGGGCCGATCAGCGCCTGACCTCGCCGACCGCTCAACTGCCAATGTTCAAGGATCCACGCGCCGCGCTTCGCGCGGGGCTGGAGAGTTACCATTCCGGCAAGGCTGGCGCCTCCATCGAGGCGCTGCGTTACGCGGCCGACGGCGGCGAATATCTGGCGCAATGGAAACTCGCCCGGATGTACGCCGAGGGCGACGGCGTGGCCCGCGACGACCACAAGGCGTTCGATTATTTCTCGAAGATCGTCGAGCATTTCGCGGAGGACGATCCGGACCCGAGCTTGCGTTCGATGGCCTCGAGCGCCTTTGTCTCGGTTGGGCGATATCTGCGCGCGGGGATAGCCAGCGCCAAACTGGCGCCGGACCCCGAGCGCGCCTTCGATCTGTTCCGCTACGCGGCGACTTTTTTTGGCGACGCCGACGCTCAGTATAACGTCGCGCGCATGTATCTCGACGGGGTGGGCGTCAAGAAAGACATGCGCCAGGGCATGAACTGGCTCGATCTCGCCGCGCGCAAGGGCCATGCCCCGGCGCAGGCGCTGCTCGGCGAGATGATGTTCAACGGCGAGGCCGGCGGCGCCGCGCAACGTCCGCGCGGGCTGATGTATCTGACCCTGGCTCGCGAATCGGCGGGCAACGCCCCCGCCGATCAGTGGATCATCGATTTACACGCCAAGGCGCTGGCTTCGGCCAGCGAGGCGGATCGCCGGGCCGCCGTCGCGATGTTGGAAAACTATCTCCGCCATCGCGATTAAAGCGCTTTCAGCAAAACCGGATGCCGGTTTTGCCTGGGAAAGCGCGAAAAGTCATAAGACAAGTCTTCCCGGTTCAACCCGTACCGGAGAGGCTTTAGACCCGCCGCGGAATCAGGGAAACGATAAATAAGAGCAGCGCCAGGAGCGCCAGCGTCGTTATAATCCACTCCGTTACGGTCGCCCCGCCAGGATGGCTGATCACGCCACTGACCGCGCTCCTGAGCGTGTCCCAACCGCAATTCGTGACTTCGCTGAGAGTTTGCTCGCCGACAGGCTTCTCGCAAGGCAACATCTTTCAACTCCCTATGCTCCTTGGTAGAAACCACGGTGAAACGGGATCGTTCCCGATCTCCACGCTCGCGCCCGCTGATTCGCGTCGCGTCGCCGCGCGCATATTCGGGAGGTTCGTCCGACCTTCCCCGAGAGGCGCCGACTTCGCGCTGGCTCCACTAACCCCGCCGCGCCAGCGAGCGCAAAAATCCCTGCGTGTCGTCGGTCAACTCGGTATCCACGGCGGGCGCGAGCTTCAGCAGTAGGTTAGCGACGAAGGCCTGATCGTTGCGAGGGTCATCCAGCACTTCTCGCAAGACCGGCACATTGTCTTCTATGTGCTGAAGGAAGGATATGCCCTTCTCCAAAGTCTCGCTCCAGCGGTCGCGATGCCATTTCGCCAGGGGAAACATGATTTCGTGCACGAAATTGGAGGTGCGCGCCTTCTCCAGGAAGCGCAGCCCCGTGCTCCAATTCTCCTTTGCGCGCATTGGCGGCGGCGGCTTGTCGCCGATCAGCATCTTCTTGCCGGACTGAGCGACAAAATCGTCAAGCGTCACGGGCGCTTCGATATTGGCGCGAAAGTTCCAAAAGACATGCGATCCGGGAAACTCCTTGCCGATGCTTTCCGCCAAGGCGGCCTCGACCTTGTCGACCGCCGCCTTGTCTTCGTTCAACGCCGCCGTCATGCAGAAGGCGAATATGGCGTCGGCCGCGACATTGGCGACCGCGCCGCCCTTGAGCTCCCGCGCCGTTAATTTAGGCGTCGTCCCATCGGCGGGTGGCTGGGCTTCGCCGGCCCGCTGCGCCGTGATGAACGCCGTAATTTCCAGCCAGCCCATGAAATTGGCGACAAAGGCGTCCGGATCGACATAGACGATCGCCAGATTGAGGGGCTGTTTGCGCTTCTTTAGTTCCGCCAGGTCGGTCACGAATAATCCCCTGATTGCATTGGTGTCGATCGGGTCGGCAAATCAGCCGGCGTCCTCTTCCGCCAGTACGACGCCAGTCAAACAGACATCGCCATCGTCGATCACCAAATTGATCGGCGTCAGGCGCTCGCCTTTGCAGGGGCCGATGAAACATTCGCCGGTATCCGGATCGAACTGTGCCTGATGGTTGCCGCAGGTGATGAAATTTTCGTCTTCGTCCAGAAACTGGCCCGGCGTCGTATCGAGGCGCTCGCCTTGATGCGGGCAGGCATTCTCATAGCCATAGAACTGGTTGCACTTGCGCGTGATCATGATCGGCCAGGGCTTGGGCTCGCCGTTCTCGCCCTCGCGCATCAGCACGAAGCCCTTCACGTCGCGGTCGTCGATCTCGACTGTCCGACAAATTACATAAAGCTCATCCATCGACGCACCCCTTTCCGACAAGTTGGAACGCTCCAATCGCGAGGAAGCGGCCATGGGGCCGTCGTAGCAATCGATGAGCCAGACCGTCTGGCGCGGGGCGCGCCGCCCGAAAAGCGCGGCGGACGGCGACAAACGAAAACAGCCCCGGTCGTCGCGGACCGGGAACTGTTTTCGTTGAAGAGTTCGCTTTACTGCGCGGCGAGCTTGATCTCGGGATAGGTGCAGCGCTCGGCGCTCTTCTCGTCGAGAAGCAGATTCGCCGGCGGCTCGACGAAGGGGATGCCGAGCGTCCGCCAGACGTCGACCATCGCCTCGACGAGGTTCCCGATATGCGCGTGGCTGTGGCGCGGCGTCGGCGTGATGCGCAGGCGCTCGGAGCCCTTGGCGACGGTCGGGTAGTTGATCGGCTGGATGTAGATGTGATGGCGCTCCAGCAGCATGTCGCTGGCGGCCTTGCACAGCTGCGCGTCGCGCACCATCACCGGGACGATGTGCGAGCTGTTCTCCAGCACCGGCAGTCCGGCGGCGCCCAATGCGTGTTTGGTGATCGCCGATGCGCGTTGATGCGCGTCGCGCATGTCCGGCCGCGCCTTGAGCAGGCGCACGGCGGCGCAGGCGGCGGCCGCGACGGCCGGCGGCAGGGCCGTCGTGAAGATGAAGGACGGTGCATAGCCGCGTATGGCGTCGATCAGCGCGGCGTCGCCGGCGACATAGCCGCCGAGCGTGCCGAAGCCCTTGGCCAGCGTGCCCTCGATCACGTCGATCTTGTGCATGACGCCGACCTGTTCGCAAACGCCGCCGCCGCGGGGGCCGTACATGCCGACCGCGTGCACCTCGTCGATATAGGTCATGGCGCCGTAACGCTCGGCCAGCGCGGCGATTTCGGCGACCGGCGCGACGTTGCCGTTCATCGAATAAAGGCTCTCGAACACGATCAGCTTGGGCCGCTCGCCCGCCGCGATCAAAAGCTCTTCGAGATGGGCGAGGTCGTTATGGCGGAAGATTTTCGTCTCCGCGCGCGAGCGCTTGACGCCCTCGATCATCGAATTGTGATTCGAGGCGTCGGAGAGAATGAGGCAATTGGGCAGGAGATCGGCGATGGTCGAGATCGCCGCGAGATTGGAGATCCAGCCAGAGGTGAAGACCAGCGCCGCCTCCTTGCCATGCAGATCGGCGAGTTCGCGCTCGAGTTCGACGATGGCGTGGCTGGTGCCGGAAATATTGCGGGTGCCGCCGGCGCCGGCGCCGACCTTGGCCGCCGTCTCGACCATGGCGGCGATCACCTCGGGGTGCTGGCCCATGCCGAGATAATCATTGGAGCACCAGATGGTGACATCCTGGGTTTTGCCGTCCGGACGATGCCATACCGCCTCGGGGAAACTCTCCACATCGCGCTCGATATGGGCGAAGACTCGATAGCGCCGTTCCGAACGAAGACGGAAGACAGCTGCCTCGAAGTAGCGCCGATAAACCATGTCGAAGCCCTTCATTCAGCGCGCTATTCGCGCTACATGCGGCCCCGGGCTCCCCTCCCCGGACCGCCGAACACTGTACGGAACCTTACATAGCCGAAAAGGAACGACAACGCGAGTGGCGGATCGTCGCGGATGGCGAATAGAAATTCGCGGCCGCCTCTTTCCTCACGCCGCCAGCGCCGCCAGCACCCGCGCCCAGGAGCGGGTTCCCTTGTGGAACGAGGTGAGCGAATATTTCTCGTTCGGCGAGTGGATGCGGTCGTCCTCCAGCCCGAAGCCGATCATCAGCGCGTCCATGCCGAGATCACGCTTGAAGGCGCCGACAATCGGAATCGAGCCGCCGCAGCCGGTCAGCGCCGCCTCGACGCCCCATTCGTCGGCCAGCGCCCGCCGCGCCCGCTTCAGCGCCTCGGACCCGAACGGCAGATTGATCGCCCCGGACGCCCCATGCGAGATAAACTCCGCCGTCACGTCCACCGGCAGCCGTTCGCGCACAAAAGCGTGGAATTTCTCGACAATTTTCGTGGGGTTCTGCGTCCCGACCAAGCGGAACGAGAATTTGGCGCTGGCCTGCGCCGGTAGCACGGTTTTCGAGCCCTTGCCAGTATAGCCGCCGACAATGCCGTTCACGTCGCAGGTCGGCCGCGCCCAAATCTGCTCGATGACGCCGCGCCCGGCCTCGCCGCCAACCTGGCTAAGGCCAATGCCCTCCAAAAATGCCGCCTCATCGAAATCGAGTTCACGCCATTGCGCCGCTATGTCCTCGGGCAATTCCGGCACGCCGTCGTAAAAGCCTGGCAGCGCCACCTCGCCATCCTCCGTGTGAAGCTCGCCGATGATTTTCGCGAGCACATGGATCGGATTGACGACGGGGCCGCCGAACATGCCGGAATGCAGATCGTGGCTGGCGCCCCTCAGAATCACCTCTTCCTGCACCAGTCCGCGCAGCATGATGGTTATGCCCGGCGTGGTCGCGTTCCACATGCCGGTGTCGCAGACGAGGGCCAGCGCCGGCTCCGACAATTCGGCCTTGTTGGCGGCGAGAAATTCCGGCAGCGACGGGGAGCCGGTCTCCTCCTCGCCCTCGAACAGGAATGTCACGTTGCACGGCAGTCCGCCATTGGCCTCGAAGGCGCGGCAGGCCTCGACGAAAGTCATGAGCTGACCCTTGTCGTCGGAGGCGCCGCGCGCGACGATCTCCTGCGTCCCGTCGCCCTGTTGCAGACGCGGCGCGAAGGGCTCGGTCTTCCACAATTCCAGCGGATCGGGCGGCTGCACGTCGTAATGGCCGTAAAACAGCAAATGCGGCGCATCCTTGCGCTTGGCGTTCGCATGGCCGACCACGATGGGATGGCCAGGAGTCGGCCGCGATTCGGCGCTGTAGCCCAGTCCCTGCAGTTCCCTCACGAGCCAGTCGGCGGCGCGCTCGCATTCCTTGGTGTAGGCCGGGTCGGTCGAAACGGAAGGAATTCGCAATAAATCGAACAGCCTTTGCGTGGAGGCGTCGATATTCTTGTCGATCGTGGCGAGAATGGCTTCGAGCGTGGCCATGGAAGGGCTCTCCTTGTTGGCCGAAGTCTAAATCAGCTAGGCGAAAACCGCGAAGCGTTTTGCGCCGATCCGCCAAACTCCGTTAGATTTTTCGCTCGCCGCCGCCGGCGCGAGTATTTCCGCTCAGATGAAATCCGCGCGAATCGGGACGTGGTCGGACGGCTTTTCGCGGCCGCGTAGCGCCTTGTCGATCTCGACGCTCTTCAGGTGGTCGGCGGCCGGCGGCGACAGCAACAGATGGTCGATGCGAAGGCCATTGTTCTTTTGCCAGGCGCCGGCCTGATAATCCCAGAATGTGTAAACGGCGGGCGCATCCGTGACGGCGCGCAGCGCCTCCGTGTAGCCGAGGTTGAGCAACCGGCGGAATTTTGAGCGGGTTTCGGGCTTGAACAATGCGTCGCCGGCCCAGCCCACGGGATCGTAAACATCCTCGGGCGCCGGAATGACATTGAAATCTCCGGCCAACACGACCCGCTCCTCCAATGCGAGCAGCGCGCGCGCCCGATCGGTCAGCGCGTCCATGAAGGCGAGCTTATAGCCGTATTTCTCGCTGTCCGGCGGATTGCCATTGGGCAGATAAATCGAGGCGACGCGGTAAACCCCGCCGGCGCCGTCGCCGACCACGCCCTCGATGTAGCGCGAATGGGTGTCCTCGAAACCCGGCAATCCGCGCGAAACATCCTCCAGCGGAGTTTTGGACAGCAGCGCGACGCCGTTAAAAGTCTTCTGGCCGAAGGTTTCGACGACATAGCCGGCGTCCTCGACCTCGGCGCGCGGAAAGGCTTCGTCCTGGCATTTGAGTTCTTGCAGACACAGCACGTCGGGGGCGACATCGCGCAGATAATCGAGCAGGGGCGCGGTTCTCTGGCGCACCGAATTGACGTTCCAGCTGGCGATGCGCATAGCTCGGCTTCTCCAATATGCGCGGGGTCACGCCGCGCCGGCGATTTCCGCGACGATCCGCTCCGCCGCCGCCCTTGGGTCCGCCGCGCGGGTGATCGGGCGTCCGATCACGAGGTGATCGGCCCCGGCCTGGATCGCCTGCCCCGGCGTCATCACGCGCTTTTGGTCGTTGGCCTCGGCCCCGGCGGGGCGCACGCCTGGCGTGACGAGCAACATTTTCGAGCCGACGAGCGCGCGGATCGGCGCCAGTTCCAGCGGCGAGAGAATTAGCCCGTCGACGCCAAGCTCTCTCGCCTGCCGCGCCCGCAGCGCCGCCAGTTCCGCCACGCCGAGCGCATAGCCGGCCTCGCGCAAATCGGCGTCGTCGTACGAGGTCATCACCGTGACGGCCAGCAACCGCAAACCGCCGTCGCCCGCTCCGGCCCGTGCCGCGCGCATCGTTTGCGTAAAGCCGTGGATCGTCAAAAAATCGACGCCGAGCCTCGAGATTTGCAGCGTCGCGCGCTCCACGGTGGCGCCGATGTCGTGCAACTTCAAATCGAGGAAAACGCGCTTGCCGACCTGTTTCAACTCGCCGGCAAGACCAAGCCCGCCGGCATAGGCGAGCTCCAGTCCTATTTTGTAAAAGGACACGCTGTCGCCGAGCTTCGAAATCAGGGCCCGCGCGGCCTCGACGCTCTCCACGTCGAGCGCGACGATCAGCCGGTCGCGCGCCTTCGCTTCGCTCGAAGTCACTTGGCGGGGCCGTTGGAATGACCGGCGCGGCGATAGCGCCAGACCCGCGCCGGCGGTATGTTCAGCAGAACCGGCGCCGAACCCTTGCCGACAAAGGCTCCCGCCAGGCCATGGGCGTGGACGGGCATCGGCGAAATCGCCAGCCCGTAAGTGAACTGGATGAATAGCCCGTCGGGCCCCATCAGGTCGAACGCCTGATGCAGCAGTTCGACGCGGTCGCGCTCGGGACGATTCAACAACGGCAGGCTGGAGATGACGGTCGCCACCTCTCCATTGACGTGACCGGCCAGCGTCGCCTTGAGGCCATAGGCGTCGCCTTGCACGATTTTGACGCCGGGATAACGTTCGGCCAGCATGCGGCAGAATCTCGTCTCGTACTCGACCAGCAACAGACGATCCGCCGGAATCCCGCGCGCCAGCAGCGCCTTGGTGACCGGGCCGGTGCCGGGACCAAGTTCGACGATCGGCCCTCCGCGCGCGAGATCGACGTAGCTGGCCATCGTTTTGGCGAGCGCCGGCCCGGAGGGCGCGACCGCGCCGACAACGCCGGGACTCCGGAACCACTGGCTCAGGAATCGCGCGCTATCGGCAAGGGTGGTTTTTTTGGGCTGCTGGCGGTGCGGCAAGGAATGATCGCCTTTTTTGGTTGGCGGGTTGCTCCCCCGCTTGGAACTATACTCCGACGCTCGTTCGACACGACGCGCGGCGACGCGCTCCCCTGGCGTCACCTCTACCCTTTAGCCTTCCCGCGCGGTTTTGATAATACCCGCGCCGTCCGACGGATTGGCGCGCTACTTTCCGAACAGCTCTTTCATCCGCGCGAAAAAGCCGGTCGATTCCGGATGGGTGTGGTGCGAGGACTCCTGCTCGAATTCATGGAGCAGTTCGCGTTGGCGCTTGGTGAGATTTTGCGGCGTCTCGACGCTGATCTGGACATGCAAATCGCCCTGGTCGCGTCCGCGCAGCACCGGCATTCCCTTGCCCTTGACCTTCAACTGGCGGCCCGATTGCGTGCCCTCCGGCACTTTCAGCTTGCATTCCGAGCTATCGATGGCGTGGACGCTTATCTCGCCGCCGATGGCCGCGCGCACCATCGAGATCGGCACGCGGCAGTAAAGATCGGCGCCGTCGCGCTGGAAGAAGGCGTGCGGCTTGACCGACAGGAAAATATATAAATCGCCGGGCGGGCCGCCCCGCAAGCCAGCCTCGCCCTCGCCCGCGAGGCGGATCCGGGTGCCGTCCTCGACGCCCGCCGGCACATTGACGGAGAGCGTGCGCTCCAGCGTCTTGCGGCCGGAGCCGGCGCATGAAGGACAGGGATTTTCGATGATTTCGCCGCGCCCCTGGCAGGTTGGGCAGGTTCGCTCGATCGCGAAAAATCCCTGCTGCGCGCGCACGCGTCCCTGACCGGCGCAGGTGGCGCACACCTTTGGCCTGGAGCCCTTCTTGGCGCCGCTTCCGGCACAGGCCTCGCAGGTGGCCGAGGTCGGCAGCTTCAGCGTCGCCGCCTTGCCGGTGTAGGCCTCTTCGAGCGTAATCTCCATATTGTAGCGCAGATCGGAGCCGCGCTCGCGGCCATTGCCGCCAGACCGCCCGCCGCGCCGCCCCATGACGTCGCCGAAGAGATCCTCGAAAATATCGGCCATCGAGGCGCCGAAGCCTTCGCCGCCAAAGCCGCCGCCGCCCTGCTCGAAGGCGGCATGGCCCAGACGGTCATAGGCGGCGCGCTTTTGCGGATCCGACAGCGACTGATAGGCCTCGTTCAGCTCCTTGAACTGCGCCTCGGCCGCCTTGTCGCCGGGGTTTCGGTCAGGATGGCATTCCATCGCCGACTTGCGGAAGGCGATCTTCATCTCGACTTCGGTCGCGGTCCGGGAGACTCCGAGAATTTCGTAATAGTCGCGCTTGGCCATGTCAGATTTCATTTGTCGAAGAGAAACCGCCCGCCAGCTCCATTCGCCGCGGCCGTTCGCTTTATAGGAGAGGCGTTACACCAGTTCGGCGCCTGATGTAAGCACTGCGCTGGGCGGCGTCGAGACCATTCTTTGGATGGGTGGGCGCGATTTAAGGCGCGGCGGCGGAGGCGCCCGGGACTCGATCAGGGCGGCAATCGGCTGACCGAGGAGTGCTCGTCAAGCGCCGCCATCACCTGCGCGACGCAATCCTCGATCTCGCGTCCGGCGGTGTCGATCACGAGATGCGGGCTTGTCCACGGCTCGGCGCGCCGAGCCAAAATTGCCGGCCAGCTCGGCAGACTCACCCCGGGAACGTCCACCACCCGCGTCTCGACGCGGCGGCGATGCTCGTCCTGGTCCGAACACAGGACTTCCAGCTCGAAGGCGGGCGTCCCGGCGCGTTCCGCCACGGCCCGCCAGGCGTCGCGCGTGATCGTTATGTCGTTGACGCAATCGGCGATCACGATGTGACCGAGGCGCAGATTATCCTCGGCGACTCCATAGGCGGCGCGATAGCCCACATCGGCGATGTCGTCGCCATAGGCCGCCATGATCGGCGTCTCGAGCGTGTCGATGCGCAGCCAGACGGCCCGGAGCCTTGGCGCGAGACGGCGGGCGATGGTCGATTTGCCCGCCGCGGGCGGGCCGCTGAAGATGATGAGCATTGCACCGACCTTCCAAAAAAGGCTCCCCCGCCAAGGCGGGGGAGCCTCAATATCCAAACGGACTATAACGCCGTTTTGCTCACTTCTTGTGGTCGTCGCCGCCGACTTCCTTGAAGTCCGCGTCGATCACGTCGTCCTTGCCATGGGCGTCCTGAGCGCCGGCTCCGGGCGCCGCGCCCTCGGCCTGCTGCGCCTTGTACATCGCCTCGCCCAGCTTCATGGTCGCCTGCGCCAACTCGCTGGTCTTGGCCTTGATGTGCTCGGCGTCCTCGCCCTCGAGCGCGGTCTTCAGCGAAGCGATGGCCGCCTCGATCGCGCTCTTGTCGGCGGCGGAGACCTTGTCGCCGAATTCGGCCACCGACTTCTCCGCCGAATGCACGCTCGCCTCGCCATGGTTTCTGGCGTCGACCAGCTCGCGCTTGGCCTTGTCCTCGGCGGCGTGAGCCTCGGCGTCCTTGACCATTTTGTCGATGTCGGCGTCCGACAGGCCGCCCGAGGCCTGAATGCGGATCTGCTGCTCCTTGTTGGTGGCCTTGTCCTTCGCCGTCACATTGACGATGCCGTTGGCGTCGATGTCGAAGGTCACCTCGATCTGCGGCACGCCGCGCGGCGCCGGCGGAATGCCGGCGAGGTCGAACCGCCCCAGACTCTTGTTGTCCTGCGCCATCTCGCGTTCGCCCTGGAACACATTGATGGTCACTGCGGTCTGATTGTCCTCGGCGGTCGAGAACACCTGGCTCTTCTTGGTCGGGATCGTCGTGTTGCGGTCGATCAGCCGTGTGAACACGCCGCCCAGCGTCTCGATGCCGAGCGAGAGCGGGGTCACGTCGAGCAGCAGCACGTCCTTCACGTCGCCCTGGAGCACGCCGGCCTGCACGGCGGCACCGATCGCCACAACCTCGTCGGGGTTCACGCCCTTATGCGGTTCCTTTCCGAAGAATTGTTTGACGACTTCCTGGACCTTGGGCATGCGGGTCATGCCGCCGACCAGCACCACTTCGCCGATCTCGCCCGCCGACATGCCGGCGTCCTTGAGCGCCTTGCGGCAAGGTTCGATCGTGCGCTGGATCAGATCGTCGACCAGCGCCTCGAATTTGGCGCGCGTGAGCTTCAGGGCCATATGCTTCGGTCCCGAGGCGTCGGCCGTGATATAAGGCAGATTGATCTCCGTCTGCGTCGCGGCGGAGAGTTCGATCTTGGCCTTTTCGGCCGCCTCCTTCAGACGCTGCAGCGCGAGCTTGTCCTTGGTGAGGTCGATGCCCTGCTCTTTCTTGAACTCGCCGGCGAGATATTCGACGACGCGGTTGTCGAAATCCTCGCCGCCCAGGAAGGTGTCGCCATTGGTGGACTTCACCTCGAACACGCCGTCGCCGATTTCCAGAATCGACACGTCGAAGGTGCCGCCGCCAAGGTCGTAGACCGCGATGGCGCCACTGTGCTTCTTGTCGAGGCCATAGGCCAGCGCCGCCGCCGTCGGCTCGTTGATGATGCGCAGCACTTCGAGGCC
>PLAI01000278.1 GCA_003134075.1 Methylocystaceae bacterium
GCTTCAAGCAGCGAAGTTTCATGGAATTGAGCTCCACACGGCGGAATTCCGGCTGGCGGCTGGCGAGACGAACCCTTCCGCGGCCACCTTATCCCTTTGGGCCCAGAACGCCGGCATGTGGTCTCGCGCCGTCAGGTTTCGCTGGCGTCACCTTCTTCGGTTCCACGACAGCGGGCCCCTGGTGCTGCTGTTCAAGGACGGCGGAGCCGGCTTGCTCACGGCCGGGGATTCGGAGCGACGGGTCGTTTTTATAAAGGATCCCTCCGCGCCGCTCGGTTCCGAGCCGGTCGCGGTGGACGAATTGCGGCTTTCGGAAGTTTGGTCGGGGGAGGCGATTCTCCTACGCGGCGTTCGTGGACACGGAGAGACCGACCCGCCTTTCAACCTGCGCTGGCTCGTCGAGTTGGTGCTGCAAGAGCGCCGAGCGCTACGCGACATCGCGCTTGCATCGATAGTCATGAGCGTTTTGACGATCTTGCCGCCGCTGTTGGTCATGGCGACGGTCAACAAGGTGCTTCAGTTCCATAGCGTCTCGACACTTATTCTCCTGTCGGCGATGATGACGGTCGTCGTCGCCTACGAGACCCTCTTGGGTTACGCGAGGCGCTTGATCACCGCGTTCGTCGGCGCGCGCTTGGACACCAAATTGAATTTGCACATATTCAACCGGCTGCTGCGGCTTCAGCTCGATTATTTCGAGCGTAACCCCGCCGGCGAGACAATGTATCGGATCTCTCAGATCTATCGCGTGCGCGAGTTCTTGACGGGCAAGCTGTTCTCCACGGGCCTCGACCTCATCACGCTTTGCGTCCTGCTGCCTGTACTCATTTATATCAACCCGATCCTCGCGGCGATCGTGGTTGCCTGCGCCGTCGCGATAAGCTTGATCATCCTGGCCTATTTACCGCCTCTAAGGCATCTGTTTATGCAAGTCGCGGTCGCCGAGAGCGCGAAGTCCGCGGCGATGACCGAGACCATCGTCGGAATCAAGACGGTGAAAGCGCTTGCCTTGGAGCCCCAGCGCAGAGCGTTTTGGGACGAACGCATCACGGAGGCGGCAAAGTGGCGTCTTGCGTTTGCGCGCGTGGCGAACTGGCCGGAGACGCTGGCGACCCCCATCGAGCGGCTGATGACGCTCGGCACAATGATGATCGGCGCCTACATGGCGTTGGAAGATCCTTCCGGCTATCTGGTCGGCAGCCTGTTTGCATTCATGATGCTCAGTCAGCGGGTGGGCCAACCTCTCGTCGGCTTGGCGCACCTCGTCCAAGAGTACGAAGAGGTCAACGCCGCGATCAGCCAAGGCGCCTCGGTGCTGAATCGCCCGGTCGAGACGGACGGCAGGTCGGTAGGTCTGCGGCCGAAATTGGTCGGGGCCATCAGCTTCGAAAATGTGACGTTTACTTACGTCGGAAGCAAGACGCCGGCGCTCGACCGGGTAAGCTTTTCCATCCCGCGAGGCACAATGCTCGGAATCGTCGGTCGCAGCGGTTCCGGCAAGTCAACCATCACCCGTCTGTTGCAGGGCCTCAATCGTGACTACGGCGGTTTTCTCAAGGTCGACGGGTGCGACCTGAAGGACATCGACCTTCGCCATCTGCGGCAAAGCTTCGGCGTAGTCCTGCAGAGCAATTTTCTCTTCCGCGGTTCGATCAGGGACAACATCATCGCGGGACGCCCGGGGCTGACATTCGCGGACGCGGTGCGCGCCGCGCGCCTGGCGGGCGCCGAGGAATTTATCGAGCGGATGCCTAACGGTTACGAAACCTATATCGAAGAGGGGTCGCCAAACTTGTCCGGGGGACAGTGCCAACGCCTCGCCATTGCGCGCGCCCTGATTCACGATCCCAGAATACTCATTCTGGATGAGGCGACCAGCGCGCTCGACCCTGAAAGCGAGGCGGCGGTCAACGACAACCTACAGCGGATCGCGCAGGATCGGACGATGATCATCGTCACGCATCGCCTTTCATCGCTGACAAACTGCGACCAGATTCTCGTGATGGATGAGGGCAAAATCGTGGATATCGGGCCGCATGACGCGCTGCTCGAACGCTGCTCCATCTATCGGCAACTTTGGACGCAGCAGAACCGGCACCTTGAGAAGGGTCATGCGGGCCGTCATTTGAGCGTTGCTCCAATCGCGGCTCCCGGAGATTAGCTGGCCGCCCGGCGGCGCAGTCGTCGAGGCGCTTTGCGCCGCCGTAATTAGGGTGAATTCACGATGAGAAAATCCGCTTCGAAAATGCTGGCCGTCGTTAGGCGTCAGTCCGAGCCGAACGACCCGATGCTGCCGGTCATTTTGGAGTTTCAATGGCCGTCGACCGCGATCATCAACGCGGAAGCTCCGCCTCTGGCGCGCGGAATAGTCTGGATAATCGCGAGCCTGGTCTTCACGATGGTGCTGGCCATGGCCGTGATTCCGGTCGATCAAGTCGTGAGCACGCGTGGCGTCGTTGTTTCGCAATCGTCGACGATTCTGGTGCAGCCGCTCGAAACCGCCATTGTGCGTTCAATCGACGTGCGCGAGGGCCAAGTGGTGAAGGCGGGCCAACTGCTCGCGCGTCTCGATCCCACATTTACCACCGCGGACTCAGCGGCGCTTTCCGCCCAGGTGTCCAGCAGCGAGGCCGAGGTGGCGCGTCTTGAAGCGGAAATGGAAAACAAGCCGTTCACTTACGCCGGAACCGACCCTCGATGGATACTTCAGGTCGCGCTCTATAGTCAGCGCAAGGCGGGGTTCGAGGCGAAGCTCGAGAATTATCAGCATCGACTGGCCGAGGCGGCGGCGCTCATTCTGCGCTCCGAAGCGGATTCCAAGGGCTATCGGCAGCGGCTCGGCGTCGCACAGAATATTGAACAGGTGCGCAAGAAGCTTGAGGCGATGAAATACGGGAGCCGCATGGAAACTTGGATGGCGACGGACAACCGCGCGGAAATGGAGCGTTCGCTAGCCAGTGCGCAGCAGACCGCGGACGGGGCGAGGCTCGAACGGGAGGCTCTTAGTGACGAACGGGATTCTTTCATGCGAGGCTGGCAAGCGGACATATCTCAGAAATTGTCCGAAGCCAGAAGCAGGGCGAGCAATGGGCGGGAGGAGCTCAACAAGGCCAACCGCCGCGGCGAGTTGACCGAACTTAGAAGCGAATTGGATGCGGTCGTGCAGTCTCTCGAAAAGGTTTCCGTCGGCGCCGTGCTTCAGTCCGGAGAGCACTTCATCACCCTCGTTCCCTCAAGCGCCAAGCTTGAGATCGAGGCGAATATCGCCGGCCGGGATAGCGGCCACGTTCACGTCCGCGATCCAGTGATCATCAAATTCGACACCTTCCCATTTTCTCAATTTGGCGTGGCGGAAGGGGTTGTGGAAGTGGTGAGCCCCGACAGTTTCACGGCGCAAACCGAGGCGCGAAATCCGACCGGGACGGCTCCTCTGCCAGGTTCGGCCTCGGAGCCGTTCTACCGTGCCCGCATCGCTATCGAGCGCGTTGGTCTTCACGATGTTCCGGCAGATTTCCATATCATACCCGGCATGCCCGTCTCCGCCGACATCAAGGTGGGCAAGCGGACGGTGCTCCTATATCTTCTTGGTTCCGTGCTGCCTATCTCCCAGGAGGGAATGCGCGAGCCCTAAGCTCGATGCGGCGCGGCGTGACGGCGATGATCGGACCCAGGCACAATGGCTA
>PLAI01000219.1 GCA_003134075.1 Methylocystaceae bacterium
ATCCCCACGACGCGCGACCTGGCGAAGGCCGAGTTCGCGACATTGCGCCTGCGCCTGATCAAGATCGCCGCCCGCGTCATCGAGACAGGCAGCCGGGTGCGCCTCGCCTTCGCCGCCGCTTGTCCTGAAGCCGACCTGTCCCGCGGCCTGCCCGGAGCGCTCGCGCCGCAGGGGCCGTGAAGGCCGGGGCCTCCGCCCCGTCCGCCCGTTCCTTTCCCTCCTGCGCGTTCGCAAAAGTCATAGCCCGAACGACGGCAAAAAGGCCGAACCATCCCGCACGCCTCGGATCACAAAGCGCCCGATGCCCGAAAAATCGAAGGCCGTGATGAATAGGATGGGCTAGGCTCCAACGCGCTGTGATAGAGAGAGAGTGAACCATGCCAGGAACTTTTATCATTTCGCTGGATTGCGAAGGCAAATGGGGAATTGCGGATCGTGACAACAGGATCGAAAGCGGCTTTATCACAAGAAGCGCATTAATTAGGGCCTATGAGTCGTTGCTGCGCGTCCTGTCAGTTTACGAAGCGTCGGCGACCTTCGCGTTTGTTATGGCGCTCACCTTGACGAAGAACGAACTTGACGATTGGATGCCCCGGCTGACTGACGTGCACGTTGAGGGCGTAAATTGGATGCGCAATTTCCGTCGGGCGGAGGCGGCGGGATATCTAGGCGGTTGGTTTTGTCCTGAGGCTTTCGATTTGGTTCGGGATAGCGGCCTACACGAAATCGGTTGTCATGGGTTCAGGCATGTTCCGCTCGGGAACTGTGAAGTGGGAAGCGAGGAGGCCGGTTATGAATTGCGCAGCGCGACGGAACTAGCCAAGCGCAAAGGCGTCGATCTGAAGACGTTCGTATTCCCGAGAAACTGTGTCGGGCACCTCGGTCTCCTGGCCGATCAAGGATATGCCGGGTTCCGGAACGCCCATCCCATCGTCGGGCGTCATGGAAGGCTTGGCAATCTCGCCCGAGAATTTAACATTCGGGAAGTTTCGCAAGATCCAGAGCCTTCGGCATCGGGTCTCGTGAGCATTCCCGGGGGCTACTTCCTGAACTGGAGACAGGGCTTGAGGCGGGTGATACCCGAAGCGGTGACGCTCATGCGATGGCGATCGATACTCATCGATGCTGTGGCGAATGACCGGGTGGCTCTGTTGTATTTGCATCCACATAATCTGATCGACGGTCCAGGCACGTTAGAATTGTTCGAGGGCGTGCTACGAATCGCATCCCAGCTTCGCGAGTCGAAAAGTCTGGCGATCGTAACGCAGGCCGAATATTGTGCGGGTTTCGTCCAGGGACGCGCTAATTCACATCCTCGTTCCAACGGGACGACGCAATCGGCGCAGCCCACTCCCAAAGAAGCGTCAGCTTTGGGATCAGACGCGCCAGGCGAAGCTTGGTAATAGCTCACGTTCCGATCTGCAAGAGGATGAGAGCAGGCTAATCGAGTAGCATGCGCCCGATTGACCCAACGCCGGTTCATGTAGGTCGTAGCGATCTCGGGCGACGGAGTCGTTTCTCTTGAAGTGCATCCTATTCGCATACACGGACTGGTATCTTTACAATTTCAGACGTTCACTCGCCGTCGCGCTTCGTGAGAAGGGGCATGAAATTCTGCTTGTGTCACCGCCAGGCCCCTATGGCGAGAAGCTGCAGTCTCTCGGCTTCCGATGGATAGCGGCGCCGATGGAGCGCACAAGCCTCAATCCGCTACGCGAATTGGCTTTGCTTAGCTGGTTGTGGCGGTTGATGCGCAAAGAGCGACCCGATGTCGTACACAGCTTTACCATCAAATGCGCCGTCTACGGTGGGCTTGTGGGACGTCTCGTCAAAGCGGGCCGGGTCAACGCGGTCACCGGCATGGGCTATGTTTTCATTAGCCCCTCCCTCAAGGCGCAGCTGCTGCGACCCTTGTTACGTTTATTGATGCGCGCCGCGCTCGGGGGTGATCGCGCGAGCTTAATCCTACAAAATGCCGATGACGTTCAATTATTCGAAAGGGCCCGCCTCATCCCTTTGGAACAGATTCGTCTGGTGCGCAGTTCAGGCGTTGACTGCTCGCGCTTTCTTCCGCCGAATGACGAGCGCGCCCCTGATGGGGGGCCATTGCGTATTGTGCTCGCCGCGCGAATGTTGTGGGACAAGGGCGTTGGCGAGTTCGTTGAGGCGGCCCGCCTCCTCAAATCGGAGGGCCGGCAGCTTCGCTTCGTTCTCGCTGGCGTTCCCGACCCTGGCAATCCGGCTGCGATAGCGGAGGAAACGCTACTTGGGTGGCAAGCGGAGGGGCTTGTGGAGTGGCTAGGCCATGTCGCCGACATGCCCACCCTGCTGGCCGGGGCTGACATTGTGGTTTTGCCCAGCTATCGTGAAGGGCTCCCGAAAAGTCTGATTGAAGCGGCGGCCTGCGCGCGGCCGTTGATAACCACGGATGTGCCGGGTTGCCGAGAAGTGGTCACGCATGGTGTAGATGGGCTCTTGGTTCCAGTCCGTGACGGTGAAGCGCTCGCCAAAGCGATCGCAAGGCTGCAGGACGCCCCAGCGCTTGCCCGGCGCCTGGGAGAAGCCGCACGGGAGAGGGCGCTGGCCGAATTCGACGAGCGCGTCGTGATCGAGCAAACCCTCGCCGCCTATTACGAAATCGTCAATGAGCGGAAATGAACCTTCGCGCATCAAGATCCCTCTCGAGATTCCGAGCGCCAAAATTATTCCACCGATTTTTTTTTGCAGCCAGTGCGTTCTTTTCAAAAAATGACGAGCGCCGCATGGGATCTTGACGGGTGCGACCTCGTTCACATCACCAAGGCCAAGAAAATCAGCGGTTGAAGGGGTGGTGTTCTCGAGCCGCCTGACTTTTTAAGTCGCTATTTTTTATATAGAATATGCTGGCTTTGCCTTCCCCTAAAACGAAGTGAGAGTTCCCCCGGCTCTGCAGGGGTGGCAGTAGCAGTATGACAATTGAGGGAGTCAATCCAGGAAACTCCGAGAGTGAGCCGCCAAGCACACTTCAAGGAGAATCC
>PLAI01000205.1 GCA_003134075.1 Methylocystaceae bacterium
CCGCGCTGGGCGCGGCTGCGGCGTTTGGAGCCGCCACCGAAGAGGTCGCCGAAGCCGAAGAAGTCGCCGAAGATATCGGAGAAACCGGCGAAGACGTCGGGGTTGAAACCGGCGGCGGCGCCGGCGGCGCGCGGCTGGGCGGGAATGATTTCGCATAAGCCCGCGGACCCGAGATTTCGCAGCAACCGCTCGAAAGGGTCTTGCTCGGGGATCTGGCGCGGGCTTGTCCGGGCCAAGGCGCCCGCGGGACAATGGCCGGGCGCCTCGCGCGCCTCGATCGTCGCGATGCGGCGGCGCAAAAGGACGATGCGTTCGCCAACGCCATTCCGCGTCATGGAATTAGACCCCGATGTTCTGTTTATGTTCTATGCTGGGGCCATTGCCGAGGAGAGTCAAGCTTGGCGTTGCGACGATAGGCGTCGTTTCCTTGTGACAAAAATCACAGTATGGATATTCCGCACATCCTAAGCATTTCGCGGGATTTTTCTAATAGGGAGACATAAAATGGAACGTCGTGAGTTCATCGCCGCGGTTGGCGCGGTCGCCGCCGCCGTATCGGTTTCTTCGGCTTTCGCGGAAGAGGCGGGCGCCGTCCATCATCATCCGCCGAAATATAAGGGGCTCTCCGACGCCGCCGCCAAATGCGTGTTGGATGGCAATAATTGTCTGCGCCATTGCTTCGGCATGTTGACGATGAACGACACGAGCATGGCCGAATGCACCAAGGCCGCCTTCGACGTCATCGCGGGCTGCGGGGCGTTGGAGACCTTGGCCGCGGTCAATTCGGCCCATACGCCTGCTCTCGCCAAGGCCGTCGCGGAAATGTGCCTCGCCTGCAAGAAGGAATGCGACAAGTTCCCGCAATATTCCGAATGCGTCGATATGGGCGCGTCCTGCAAGGCCTGCGCCGAAGAATGCCACAAGATCGCGGCATAACGAGTAACGCCGCTTCGCCGGCTTAGTTAAGGGGCTGTCTCACAACCGAAACAGCCCCTTTTTTATTGGCCGCCGAAGCACAAAAAAGCCGGCCCAGAGGGGCCGGCTTTTTCATTCGCTTTCGCTAAAGGATTCAGTATTTGGCCATGATCGGCGCCACCGAGCCGCCGCCGAAGCGGTAGGTCAAGCCCGCGCTGACGACGAGCGGATCGATCGGCAGATAGACGCGGACCGGAATAAAGAGCGCTCCGAGACCCGGCGCTTGTGGGGAAAAGGCGGAGACGTTGGCGTGAACGGTCGGCTCCATCATGATGTATTTGAGGTCGAGGTTCACACCCCAATGTTCGTTGAACATGTAGTCGAAGCCGACTTGGCCGGCCACGCCCCAGCTCGGGGTGACGGTGGCGTTGTAGTACTGGGCGTTGACGCCCGCGAGGCCAGCGCCGCCGATGCCAAGCGGCGAGCCGGGCACGATGGCGAGCGGCCAGGTCTGGGCGTTGACGCGCGTGCCCCAATAGGTCGTGAAGTTCACGCCGACGCCGAGATAAGGCTGAAAGGCGCCGAAATTGGTGAAGTGATATTGCAACAGAAGGGTCGGCGGGAACACCCAGGTATGGGCGAACTCGGACTGGATCGTGCCGGTGCCCTGGATGTGAGCCGGCGAGACGCAGCAGATGGCTTCAACCGCCCAATTCTTGGTGATGTAGTAGGCGACGTCGAGCGTCGGAATAATCGACCAGCTCGTGCTCGTGCTCGCGCCCGGGATGACGGTATTGAAGCCGCCGGAGAGACCCGTCGCTATGCCGAGGCTGCCGCCATTCGGGAGGCCCGGATAAACGGCGCCAGCGTCGTAAACCGTGCCTTTGCCAGCCGTCGGAACCACGCCGCCAACCTTCAGGCGAACCTGGAAGGGCTGGTAAGTGTCCACGAACGTCGGCGGCGGCGCCGGCGGAGGCGGGGCCGGAAGGTCGGCGGCAAGGCCGGCAGCGCACGCGGCGCTCAGAAATGTAGCGGCGAGAGCGCCACGAATAACGGTTTTCATCGGATCCCCCTAAAGCGATTATCTAACGACACGGTCCCGAAGCTCGCGTCGAGTCCGCTATAGGTTGCTATGATTTGCGTCTAAATGACTTGATGTTCATCAAGCTTCCGAGGGTGGACGCACGTTTCTCCGGCAGTGTGTCACTTTGGCCACAGTTAGCGACCGGTTGCCACGGGCCATGAGGCGCTTTAATCGAAAAGCCGGCGCTTTCGCGAGACTTCGCGGCGCCGGCGCGGCGGATGCCTGGAGAGTCTAACTCCTTCAAACTGCGTGTAATTCCGCGATTTTACTCGAGGTGCGACGTTTTGACCCTTCACGAACCGGAAATAACCGACGCGCTCGTCGCCGCCCACGGGCTCAAGCCGGACGAATACCAGCGCATCCTCGCGCTGATCGGCCGCGTCCCCAGTTTCACCGAACTCGGGATTTTCTCGGCGATGTGGAACGAACATTGTTCCTATAAATCGTCGCGGCTGCATTTGCGCAAACTGCCGACCACGGCGCCATGGGTGATCCGGGGGCCGGGCGAAAACGCCGGAGTGATCGACATCGGCGACGGCGACGCCTGCGTCTTCAAGATGGAGAGCCACAACCANNTTCACGATGGGCGCGCGGCCGATCGCCTGCCTCGACCTGCTGCGCTTCGGCGCCCCCGCGCATCCGAAAACCCGCCATCTCGTCGCCGGCGTGGTCGCGGGAGTCGGCGGCTACGGCAATTCCTTCGGCGTGCCGACGGTCGGCGGTTCGACGGCCTTCGACGCGAGTTACGACGGCAATATTCTGGTCAATGCAATGGCCGTGGGGCTGGCGCGCGCCGATCGGATTTTTTATTCGGCGGCCATGGGCGTCGGCAATCCAATCGTCTATCTTGGCTCCAAGACCGGGCGCGACGGCATCCACGGCGCCACGATGGCCTCGGCCGCCTTCGAGGCGGACGCCGAGGAGAAGCGCCCGACCGTGCAAGTCGGCGATCCTTTTTCGGAAAAACTTCTGCTCGAAGCCTGTCTTGAACTGATGGCCTCGGGCGCGGTCATCGCCATACAGGACATGGGCGCGGCGGGTCTCACCTCCTCGGCGGTCGAAATGGGCGCCAAGGGAAATCTCGGCATTGAGCTCGATCTCGACGCCGTGCCCTGCCGCGAGACCGGCATGACCGCCTATGAGATGATGCTCTCGGAAAGCCAGGAGCGCATGCTGATGGTGCTGCGCCCCGAGCAGGAGCGGGAAGCCGAGGCGATTTTCAAAAAATGGGGCCTCGACTTCGCCATCGTCGGCAAGACCACGGATTCCCTGCGTTTCGTGGTCAAGCATCGGGGCGAGGTCAAGGTCGATCTGCCGATCAAGGAACTCGGCGACGAGGCGCCGCTCTACGACCGGCCCTGGGTCGCGGCGCCCAAGCCGACCGTGCTCGATTCGGCGTCGATCGCGCCCGCCATGTCCAATCGCGACGCGCTGCGCGCCTTGCTGGCGACGCCGGAATTGTGTTGCAAACGCTGGGTTTGGGCACAATATGACCATCTCATTCTCGGCAACACCGTCCGCCGCCCCGGCGGCGACGCGGCGGTGATTCGCGTCGGCGAAGGCCCCAAGGGCCTCGCGCTCGCGACCGACGTGACCGCCCGCTATTGCGCCGCCGACCCTTATGAGGGCGGCAAGCAGGCGGTCGCCGAATGCTGGCGAAATATTTCGGTCACGGGCGCCAAACCCTTGGCGCTGACCGATAATCTCAATTTCGGCAATCCCGAAAAGCCCGAGATCATGGGCCAGTTCGTCGGCTGTCTCGAAGGCATTGGCGAAGCGGCGCGGGCGCTGGATTTCCCGATCGTTTCCGGCAATGTCTCGCTCTATAACGAGACGCGGGGCTCCGGGATTGCGCCGACTCCCGCCATCGGCGGCGTCGGCGTGATCGCGGACGTGGCGCTCGCCGCCAAAACGGGCCTCGCTTCCGGCGACGTGATCGTTTTGGTTGGACAAACAAAGGGTTGGCTCGGACAGTCGGTCTATCTGCGCGATCTCCTCGGGCGCCTAGAGGGCGCGCCGCCGCCGGTCGACCTCGCCGCCGAGCGGCGCAACGGCGATTGCGTGCGGAATCTCGTGCTCGGCGAGTGGGTTACGGCGGCGCACGATCTTTCGGACGGCGGCCTTGCCGTCGCCTTGGCCGAAATGGCGCTCGCTGGCGGCGTCGGGGCGACAATCGACGCCTTGCCGCCGGGACCGACGCACGCCGTACTTTTTGGTGAGGATCAGGCGCGTTATCTCGTCGCCGTCGCGCCGGATAAATTGGATCACGTCATCGCACAAATCAGCGTGGAAACAGATGGTTGCGCGCTCACGATCGGGATCGCCGGCGGCGACGCATTGACCTTGCCCGGCGAGGCGCCGATATTGCTCTCGGAACTGCGCGAAGCGCATGAAAGCCCGCTGCCGGCCTATATGGCCGGAAACGAACATGCTTTTTTCGACAAAGGATGACACATGCCCATGCCCGCCGCCGAGATCGAACGTCTGATCAAAACCGCGCTGCCGGACGCGGTGGTCGAGCTCACGCCGCTCGCGGATGACGGCGACCACTGGGCCGCCACCGTAACTTCCCCTGCTTTCAAAGGCTTAAGCCGTGTGCGGCAGCATCAGCTGGTGCAATCGGCGTTTGGCGCGAGACTCGGGACGGAACTGCACGCGCTGGCGCTGACCACCGTTACGCCTTGAAAAACAAGCGCGCGGCGTGAGATAACCAGATCGTCGCAAAGCGCGGAACCTTGAATTCCGCATGAAAGGACAAGCAATGACCGACATCAACGCCCGCATCAAAAGCGAAATCGACAGCGCCGACATCGTATTGTTTTTAAAGGGAACTCCGCAGGCGCCGCAATGCGGCTTCTCGATGCAGGTCGTGCAGATTCTCGAACACGTCGGCGCGCCCTACAAGGCGATCAATGTCCTGGCCGACAATGAGATTCGCGAGGGAATCAAGGGGTTCTCGAACTGGCCGACGATCCCCCAGCTCTATATCAAGAGCGAGTTCATCGGCGGCTGCGACATCACCCGCGAGATGTTCCAATCGGGCGAACTGGCCGCGCTTCTGGACAAGGAAGGCGTCCCGCGCAAGCAGGCCGCCAAGGCGTAAAATCGCGCGCATTTTCGCGCGTCCGCGCGCACCGGGGAGCGCTTCGCGCGCGCCCCGGTGTATTTTGTGCGCCCCAAAACGCGCCTCTTAGCGCACCAGAATATTTTTGAACTGCCAGGGGTCCTCGACGTCGATATCCTCGGGAAAAAATCCGGGGCGGCCCACGAGCGGCGTCCAATCGGTATAGACGCCGACGACCGGACCCAGATAGGGCAGTTGCACTTCGAGGCAGCGGCGATAATCGATTTCATCCGCCTCGACGATGCCGGCCAGCGGATTCTCCAGCGCCCAGACCATGCCCGCCAGCGCGGCCGAGCTCACCTGCAGCCCCGTCGCATTCTGATAGGGCGCGAGATCGCGGGTTTCTTCAATCGACAGTTGCGAGCCGTACCAATAGGCGCCCTTGGCGTGGCCGTAGAGCAGCACGCCGAGTTCGTCGATCCCGTCGACGATTTCGTGCTCGTCCAGAATATGCTCGCGCGGCTGGCGCTGGCCGGCGGCGCCGAACATTTCGTGCAGCGACAGCACCGCGTCGTCGGCGGGATGATAGGCGTAATGGCAGGTCGGACGATAGATCGCCTTGCCGTCGGCGCCCCGCACGGTCAGATAATCGGCGATCGAGATCGACTCATTATGGGTCACGAGAAAGCCGTATTGCGGACCCGGCGTCGGCGTCCAGCTTCTCACGCGCGTATTGGCGCCGGGCGAGTTGAGATAGATCGCCGCGCCGCAGCCGGTCTCGTGCGATCCGGCGATATCCGGCAGAGACTTTTCATGCGTGCCCCAGCCGAGCTCGGCCGGCTGCAGCCCTTCGGAGACAAAGCCCTCGACCGACCAGGTGTTGACGAACACGCCGCGCGACTTGGGGGTTCTGGCGCGCTGGGTGTCGCGCTCGGCGATATGGATTCCCTTCACGCCAAGCTTTTGCGCCAGCGCGCCCCATTCGGCTTTGGTTTTGGGTTCGGAGGCGGATACGCCCGTGTCCTTCGCGAGATTGACCAGCGCCTGTTTGACGAACCAGGACACCATGCCGGGATTGGCGCCGCAGCACGACACCGCCGTCGAGCCGCCCGGATTCTTGCGTCGCTCGGCCAAAACGGTCTCGCGCAGCGCGTAATTGGTGCGGGCCTCGTTGCCGAGCTTGGGATCGAAATAAAAGCCGGGCCAAGGCTCGATGACCGTATCGACATAGAGGACGTTCAGCTCGCGCGCGAGCTTGATGATGTCGAGCGAGCAGACCTCGACCGAAAGATTGACAATAAAGCCCTGCCCCTTGCCCTTGGTGACCAGAGGCGTCAGAATCTCGCGGTAATTGGCCTCGGTCAGCGCGGCCTGAACGTAGTCGATCCCGCGCACGTCGAGCAAATGCCGATGTGCGTCGGAGGGGTCGATGACGGTGAAGCGGCTTTTGTCGAACTCGAAATGCCGTTCGAGCAGCGGCAAAATGCCCTGGCCGATGGAGCCAAAGCCGATCAGAACGATGGGGCCGGTGATTTTGCCATGAACGGGCCAGTGCGACATTTTTTCGGGCTCCTAGCGGAATTGAAAATGGTGCAGCGCGTTTAAAAGCAGGGAGGGGCGTTTTAATCAAGTGGGCGAGTCAGGGGCATTGGGCCTTCTTGATATTCCGCGATGGATCACAGGAAAAGCTGGGGCTCACGTTCAGCGATGCTTTTCCGTCGCAATATGACTGTGCGTTTGGGTCGAACGATCCAAATTTTTTCGCGAAAAACGCAGTCTTTGATGACAGCGGAATCGAAATGATTCATGTTCCAGCTGATTCGCATAAATTTGGCTCGCTCACAAAACACTGAGGCAGGCGGTGATGAACGGAAGCCTTGCAGTCTGGTGTGACACGACTCCCCGGCAAGTATCCGGCCTTGAACCGCGACTAGACCTTCATTTCAATATGTGGCTCGATTTACCGGGAACCGACTCGGACGTCCTCGACGTCGGAATCCTATTCAAGGAAGCGCGACAAATTGAACAACTCAATCTTTTCCTACCCGCTCTGATCTCGCGTGAAGCGATCATCGACCTCTCGGACGTTCTGCATCACGACCAAACGCTGTCTGCGGTATTCAACTCTATGCTCTCAGTCGGTACTGATCGTATTATTGAAGGTCAAATAAATCGCAGATTTGAGGTCAGAGACTCCAAAGACAAAATTTCGTTCTTCGTTGTGTGTCTTGATCTCCAGAGCGACCTTGATGTGGAGCAGCTCCAAGGAAACGAGGGAACCATTATAAGATTCACGAAAAACATGTTTTTGGGCATCAACGAAGTTGGCGGGACCCATTACGTCCGTTTCAGAATTAAGCTTAGAGAAGATTTGCGAACTCTCTTCCGGAACGCGTCCAATCCTCACGACAGAATGTTCCTAAGCGGATTTCATTCGACTGACGTCATCGAGTTTCGTGTCAATGAGCGGCGCAATTTCGGAGATTTTCTACGGAAGATAAAGATGGAATTTCCGAAAATCGAGGCAATCCATTATTTCCTTGTCCGTGATATCTCCACAGAACTAGTTCAATCGCACGCGGATTTTCGAAAAATGAGAAGGCTAGAGCCAAAACTTTGGGATAGCTATCTTCGTGAACTCGGAACGTCTGCCCCAGAAAAATGGATTATTTACCACTGGAAGGAAGGGGGAACGCCCGGCGCGAATGTTGAAGATTTCATCGCTCTTACGTTCTTCACCAAACCTCGCTACCATTTACTTACCTATTTAACAGTCATCGTACTGCTCGGTGCAGCGGGAAGCGCCCTACAGGCGTATTGGACGCTTTTGGTCAAATCCGCAGCAAACCTTAAGGAGGACTCCATTTGGATTCCAATCTCGCTCATCGTGCTGGTGATAATGTCTATCGGCACCGGATACTTGATATCTGCAGTGAACTGGCAAGCTCTGAAAAGCAAAACCAAAAGGTTTTGTTCCTTTTCCGAGAAATAACAAAGTTGAAGAAATGTCTGGAAAGGGATTGAGAATGTTATACCAAACGCCCGATATCCATGAATTCGGACAATTTGCTCGCCCTACTTTGCACGCGCCGGAGGAGATTTTTGAACCGATCCAGCACTTAGAAGCGCTGTACCCTGGCATCGGTGGGTGGTTTCACGCGAAAGTGATTCCGGGCTTACGGAACGGCTCGAGGAAAATCTTCTCTCGGACGAGCCCAGTCAATAAAACCCCTTTGGCTATCGCCATAGCCAAGCGGACGCCAGAGGAGCGGAAGCTCTGCACTCTGTGGGTGACGCCCGAAGCTCGTAATTTGGGATTGGCGGCGATCTGCGCCGAAGAGGCGTTCTCTTGGCTTGGAACGAAGAAGCCGTTGTTCACCGTCCCTGACCTTCGAATAGAGGCGTTCAAGACACTATTGAACCGTTGGGGCTTTGAACAAACTCAAGCGGTTGACGGCGTTTATCGCTGGAATAGTAGAGAATATGTTTTCAACGGCGCATTGCGTCGGCACTCGTGAAACTTGCGGCGACCGCCTCAGCGAAAGCATTAGCGTCATCATGCTCTACATCAAAAAAGGGAACATCGAATTGGCGAGCGATTCGTCTCGCCTGAAACTTTTCGATGGACATCAAATCTGCGAGTTCCACCGGATCAGAGTTGAGGGGAGTTTCTGCCCTTCGCTTTGAGAGAAGATCAGGGTCTATGACGACAGCGATCACACCTGCCAGTTTTAGGCCGAAAAAGGCAGAGTCTGGTACGAGCTGGGGACCATCGACTGTTTCAATAAGCAAATGGCCGTCAAGAACAAGGTGTCGGTTGTCGCTGTCGAGTCTCGCAAGTTGATCACGCAAGGATTGTTGGTTGTCCAACGTTTGCCATGCCGTCAGGCCTGTTGTCGGCTTGCCTGCGACATGAAGCAGCTGACTCCCCCTAACAGGCGTCCAATCGAGCCCTATTGGTTTCGCAGCGTCGACAAGGCTTGTCTTCCCGCATTTCGACAATCCACAGACCACGACGATCATTGGCACATCCCCAAGGCTTCAAGCAGACGCGGTGTAGCCCACGACCATGACTGAGGCACCACGAAATTCGCTTTTTGTCTGAGGTATTCTAGCGACAGATGGGCGGGCATCTCTTCGACCCGTTGTATCTCGATGGCGTAGGCTTTTAAAGTTCCTGCGAAATAGGCG
>PLAI01000175.1 GCA_003134075.1 Methylocystaceae bacterium
TTCGAGTCCGACTCTAAGACCGCCATTGTTCTGGAGTATGCGTGAAATACCCGTCCTTATCATAGGATCACGTCACGATCTTTTTGTCGTCAATGGCCTTTTTGAAGGCAGACAAAAGTTTCGTAGGATTGTCGGTGTCGAAGTTAATAGCCATTGATTGGCTCCTTACGTCGGAACCGCCTTGACTACCGAGCGCCGTTGACTCAAAATGAGTCGCACTTTCGATGAACGATCCGCAGGCGGTCTAGGCTGTGCGGGTCATAATGGAAACCGGGGCGCCACACCCCGGTTTTTCCATTACTTTAAGTCTTCACCATATTCATGCGCCAAACCTGTCTCGTCAAGATATAGAGCTAAAATTCGCTAAAACTTCCATATGTTGTGAATTCGGGAATATCGGCGGGACTCAGGCATATCATTGATTCTGCTTATGTTCTGGTGCTGGTTTAGCTGGTTATACGTTCCTTCATAACCCCCAAACACAAACACCTTTCCGTTTTTCAACAACCGTCACGCGCCCGCGAATCGCTCGCATCCGCAGCGAATGGACGATTCGGATAGAAATCGTCCGAGCTAGAACATTGTCGCCGAAACCGAGCGCCTTCGCGGCCATAAGACGCAGGGCTAGTTCTTTTGTCGTCCTCGGATCATGCTCGCGCATAGTCGGCCACCTCGCTGCTCTATGGCGAAGACAAAGCACGCGTGATGTATTTCACGAGTTCAATGAGTAAGGACGAGATTAGGAAAACCGTGGAAGACGACTGTCCAAACGGCGGCGGGCTCGTTCCGTGACCAAAGCTCCGCCGCCGGTGGTTTCCGACCGCTCCGCCTACCTCGAAAACTTCTTGTACTTCAGCCGATGCGGCACGATGCTGTCGATGCCGAGGCGGCGCTTCTTGTCTTCTTCATAATCGGCGAAATTGCCCTCGAACCATTCGACATGCGACTCGCCTTCGTAGGCCAGCATGTGCGTCGCGACGCGGTCGAGGAAGAAGCGGTCATGCGAGATCACCACCGCGCAGCCCGCGAAGTCCACCAGAGCCTCCTCCAGCGCGCGCAAGGTCTCCACGTCGAGGTCGTTGGTCGGTTCGTCGAGCAGCAGCACATTGGCGCCGCTCTTGAGCATTTTGGCGAGATGCACGCGGTTGCGCTCGCCGCCGGAGAGGCTCCCGACCTTCTTTTGCTGGTCGGCGCCCTTGAAGTTGAAGTTGGAGCAATAGGCGCGCGAATTGATTTCGCGCTTGCCGAGGTAAATCACCTCATTGCCGCCGGAGACTTCCTCCCAAACGGTCTTCTTGCCGTCGAGCGCGTCGCGGGATTGATCGACATAGCCAAGATGCACGCTCTCGCCCATGGTGATCGTGCCGTTGTCGGGCTTCTCCTGGCCCGTGATCATCCGAAACAGCGTGGTCTTGCCGGCGCCGTTCGGGCCGATCACGCCGACGATGCCGCCGGGCGGCAGCTTGAACGACAGATCGTCGATCAGCAGCCTGTCGCCATAGGCCTTGGAGAGATGGTCGAAGTCGATGACATTGTCGCCAAGCCGCTCGGCGATCGGGATGATGATTTGGGCGGGCGTCGGGGCCTTTTCGGCGCTCTTCGCTACGAGTTCCTCATAGCGCTGAATGCGCGCCTTCGATTTGGCCTGGCGCGCCTTGGGCGAAGCGGCGATCCACTCGCTTTCGGCCTCCAGCGCGCGCGCTCTCGCCTTGTCCTCGCTCGATTCCTGCGAGAGGCGCTTTTGCTTTTGCTTGAGCCAGTTGGTGTAATTGCCCTCGTAGGGAATGCCCTTGCCGCGATCCAGCTCCAGGATCCAGCCCGTCACATTGTCGAGGAAGTAGCGGTCATGGGTGACGATCAGAATGGCGCCCGGATATTCTCGCAGATGGCCTTCCAGCCAGTTCACGGTCTCGGCGTCGAGATGGTTGGTGGGCTCGTCGAGCAGCAGCAGCTCGGGCTGTTCCAGCAGCAGCCGGCAGAGCGCCACGCGGCGGCGCTCGCCGCCCGAGAGCTTGGTCACGTCGGCGTCGTCGGGCGGGCAACCGAGCGCGTCCATCGCCTGATCGACCTGGCTGTCGAGATCCCAAAGATTCTTCGCCTCGATCTCGTCCTGCAGCTTGGTCATTTCGTCGGCGGTCTCGTCCGAATAATTCATCGCGAGATCGTTGTAGCGGTCGAGAATGTCTTTCTTGGCGGCGACGCCGAGCATGACATTTTCGCGCACGTTAAGGTCGGGCTCCAGATGCGGCTCCTGCGGCAGATAGCCAACCCGCGCGCCCTCGGCGACAAAGCCCTCGCCGGAGAACTCCTTGTCGAGGCCGGCCATGATCCGCAGCAGCGTCGATTTGCCGGAGCCGTTGACGCCGAGCACGCCGATCTTGGCGTCCGGGTAAAAGGAGAGATGCACGTTGTCGAGCACCTTCTTGCCGCCGGGCCAGGTCTTGCTGAGACCCTGCATGTGATAGATGAACTGACGCGCCATGGAGATTTGTTCCGAATTGGAAAGGAATGCTAGGCGGTGTTTAGCGCCTTTCACGGCGGCGAGGGAAGCGCTTTGTTTTGGGCGTTGGCTCGGCGGGAAAACCCCTCGCCGCGCGCATCGAGGGAGGATTTGGATGATTCGCGATTACGCCAACCATGCCGCCAATGAGCGGACCTTTCTGGCCTGGGTTAGAACGGGCATCGCCATCATCGCCCTGGGCTTCGTCATCGAAAAGTTCAATCTTTTCCTGCTCACGGTCGCCAGGACCCTCGCCGCCGAGGCGCCCTATCCCATACAGATGCAAAAACTCTCGGGACCGGTCGGGCGCTTTGGCGGTCTCGCGCTGATCCTGGGAGGCGTGGCGCTGATACTGCTCTCGGCGTCGCGCTTCATTCGCACGCGGCGGCTGCTCGCCGCCGAGGAGACCCATCCCGCCAGCTCCCTTCGCGTGGAGTTCGCGCTGCTCATGGCGACGCTGCTGTTCGTCGCCGCCTTCAGCGTCTACGCGGCGATCGGTTGAGCCTCGATGCAGCGGATTTCGCCCGGCTTTCCGCGCGGGCGCGGCGGAACCAATTTTGGCGATCAGTGTTCATCCAGGGGGGAAGATGCAAGGGAGGCAACCTGCTATGCGCGCTTACGTTTTCGCCTTCGCGGCCATGATTCTGGTTGCTTTTTCGACACTGTCCTTCGCGCAGCCGGTTGAGGTCGCGCCGAAAAATCCCCCGGTCGTTCGCGGCAACGGCGGGGGCGACTGCGACGAGTTGCGGAAGGCCTGCTTGAATAAAGGGGAGCTGGGCGAGAAGGGCGAGGGAAACTGCGCTCAATATCGCGAACGCTGCAAAGGTCAGCAATGAAATCAGATCGGCCCGCCTGAGCGCAGGCGGGTCGCCTCGCGTCCCCATTTCCTACCCCCCGCGTTGTGTTCGAAGCCGGCGAAATATATTGAGGCGCGAGGGCGAGCCTCCGGTGGACCGCCCGTTGGGCGGTTGGCATCGAGGCTTGCATGAATATTCTTCTGATCGGATCGGGTGGACGCGAGCACGCCATCGCCAATGCATTGGCCCGCAGCCCCAGGCTCAAACAATTGTTCGTCGCGCCCGGCAATCCGGGCATCGCGCGGCGCGGCGAATTGGTCGACCTCGATGTGGCCGATCATCGTTCGGTCGCCGAATTTTGCCGCCAAAACGGGGTGGGTCTCGTCGTCGTCGGGCCGGAGCAGCCGTTGATCGCCGGCATCGCCGACGACCTCGCCGCGCAAGACATTCTCGTCTTCGGGCCAACCCGGGCCGCGGCGCGGTTGGAAGGCTCCAAGGGTTTCACCAAGGATCTGTGCCGCGCCCACCACATTCCCACCGCCGACTATGGCCGCTTCGACAACGAAGCGGCGGCGCTGGTTTTCGCACGAGAAAAGGGCGCGCCTATCGTGGTCAAGGCCGACGGTCTCGCCGCCGGCAAGGGCGTCGTCGTCGCGCAAAACCTGGACGAGGCCGAGCGGGCCATTCGCGCGATGTTCGCGGGGAGTTTCGGGCGTTCCGGCTCGGAAGTGGTGATCGAGGAATTCTTGCAGGGCGAAGAAGTCTCGTTCTTCGCGCTCTGCGACGGCGAAAGGGCGCTGAGCTTTTCGACCGCGCAGGATCACAAGCGCGTCGGCGAAGGCGACACCGGCCCCAACACCGGCGGCATGGGCGCCTATTCGCCGGCCAGCGCGCTGACCCCGGCGATGGAGGCGCTCGTGCTGGAGACCATCGTCGAGCCGACGCTGCGGGCGATGCGGGAGATGGGCGCGCCCTATCGCGGCGTTCTCTACGCCGGCCTGATGCTGACGGCGGAAGGGCCGAAGCTGATCGAATATAACGCCCGCCTCGGCGACCCCGAGGCGCAAGTAATCTTGCCGCGTCTGGAGAATGATCTGCTCGAACTGATGCTGGCGGCGGCGCGCGGCGCCCTGCCCGAACGCGCGCCGCGTTTCTCGACGCGCGCGGCGCTGACGGTGGTTCTCGCCGCGAAAAACTATCCGGCGACGCCGATCGTCGGCACGCAAATTCGCGAACTAGAGCGCGCCGAGGCGGCGGAAAACGTCATCGTCACCCATGCGGGCACGAAGCTGGTCGAGGGCAAGCTTTTGGCCGCCGGCGGGCGCGTGCTCAACGTCACGGCGCTGGCCGACACGGTCGTGGAGGCCCACGCTCGCGCCTACGCCGCCGTCGACCTCATCGACTGGTCCGGCGGCTTTTGCCGGCGCGACATCGGCTGGCGAGAGGTCGCGCGCGAGCGGGCGTAGTCGGGATCACCCCAGCAGCCCGCCGGGCCTTGGCGCGAGCGGATTATCCGTCAGCGCGCTGGCGTCCGGCGCGCCCACCGCCGGCGTGCCGGCGAAGGCGTTGTAAAGGCCGGTGACGAAATGCTCCTCCAGATCCTTCACGATGAACACGATGCGGGTGCGATGGTCCGCGTCGGGCCAGGCGCTCAGCCGGTGCGGCGGATGAAACACGTGCTGCACGCCGTGAATCACCACCGGCCGAGCGGGATCGTCGGAAAGCGCCACGACGCCTTTTACGCGGAGCAGTCTGGGTCCGTGCGCCTGGCGCAGCAGATCGAGAAACATCTCGAAGGCGCCGGGCGCGAGCGGCGTCTCGCTGGCGAGGCAAAAGGCGCGGATATGGGCATCGTGGCGGTTCGCGTCCGCGGGGGCGTGGTGGTGATCGTGATGATCGTGGTCGTGGTGGTCCTCATGCGCGGCTTCGACCGCCTGCGCGTTGAGCCATTGCGCGAGGCGCGGGTTCTTGCCCTCCGCGTCATAAAGACCGCAATCGAGGACCGCATCGGGCGTCGCCTCGCCCTCCGCCCCGATCAGAATTTTGGCCCCGGGATTAAGGCGTTTTAGGCGCGCCAAAAGGCCGGGAAGACGCGCCGCGCCCTCGGGCAGATCGGTCTTGGCGATGACCAGCCGGTCGGCGACCGCCGCCTGTTTGACCGCCTCCTCATGCGCGTCGAGCGTCGCCTCGCCGTTGATCGCGTCGATCAGCGTCACGACCCCATCGAGCCGGTAGCGCAGCATCAGATAGGGATGATACATGATCGCGTGCAGCACCGGCGCGGGGTCGGCGAGGCCGGTGGTCTCCAGCACGACGCGGCGGAACGGCGCGATGCGGCCGTTGTCGCGCTTCTTCAGCAAATCTTCCAGCGTGGCGACGAGATCGCCGCGAATGGTGCAGCAGACGCAGCCCGAACTCATCACGATCATGTCGCCGTCGATTTTCTCGACGAACAGATGATCGAGCCCGACATCGCCAAATTCATTGATGAGCACGAGCGTGTCGGCGAGTTCCGGCGCGGCCAGCAGACGATTGAGCAGCGTCGTCTTGCCGGCGCCCAAAAACCCCGTCAATACGGTGAGGGGCAACGGCGGCGGCGGGCGCCGCGCGGTCCGGCTTGCGTCTTGCGTCGCCAAGTCCCGACTCGTCGCCGTGTCCTGATCGCTCATTGGCCGGCGTCGCCCGCGCCCGCGCCGCCCGCGTCGCTGCTTTTGCCGGCGTGGGCCTTGCCCTTTTGCTGCTTTTCGGCGTGTTTCGCCGCAGTCTTGCCCGTCTCGGCCGGATGCGCGGCGACGTGCTCCTTATGCGCCTTGGCCTCGGTTTTCTTGTGAGGTTTTTTCGTTTCGAGCGCGGCGACCTTCGCCTTGCCCTTGGCCTTGGCGGCGTAGGTTTTCGCCGGAGGCGGCGTGTCGCTCGCCTCGGGTTTTGCCGCTGCCACCGCGTGCTTGGCGTGCTTGGCGGCGGCAGCGCGCAGCGGCTTGGCGTCCGGCGCGGGTTGGGAAATTGGCGACGCCTCGGAGCCCTCGCTCTTCTCGCCAGTATAAGCGGTCGCCTCCTCGACGCCGATCGGGGCGCCCGCCGGGCGGGCGCGCGCGACCGGACCCTGATAGCCCGGCGCGCGGCCGGCATAGACGACGACCGGCGTGAAAAACGGACGCGGCAAACGCGCGAGATCCCTGACGCTGACCGACTGCCGGCCGCCGGCCAATGCGTCGACCACGGGATTTCCAGTCGGCGCCGCGTTGATCGGGATCGTCATATCCTCGACCTCGGCCATGAACTCTTTGGCAGCCTTGGCGCGGTGGCCGCACACCCTGTCGCGCAAGTCGGGCGGGGCGCCATTGCCGCTCGGCAAGGACTCGAGCGAACCCATCGGAGAGCCCGTCTGGAACGCGCGGTCGAGCAGCGCGGCGGTCTTCGCCGTGCGCGACGCCGGCGTCGGCGCGCCCAGCACCACGGCGATCAGCTTTTGCCCGCCGTGGGTGGCGGAAGCGACGAGATTATAGCCGGCGGGACAGGTGAAGCCGGTCTTCATGCCGTCGGCGCCGGGATAGCGGCCGAGCATCCCATTGTGGTTCGCCGTGATCCTCCCGCCAAGCTGCATCGCGCCGATATTGAACAGGTTCGCGGATTCGGGAAATTGCTGTAGCAGCGCGCGGCCGAGAATGGCGAGATCGCGCGCCGATGTCACATGCCGCGAATCCGGCAGGCCATTGGGATTGACCCAATTGGACTCGCGCATCCCCAGAGCCGCCGAGGCCTTGTTCATCTCATCGGCGAAGGCCTCGACCGAGCCCGACACGCCTTCGGCGACCGTGACGGCGACATCGTTGGCCGACTTCACCATCAGCATCACCAGCGCATTGCGCAGCGTGACCTCGGATCCCGGGCGAAAACCCATCTTGGAGGGCGCCATCTTCGCGGCGCGCGCCGAAACGACCAGCGGCGTGTCGAAGGTCAGCCGACCCTGGCGCACCGCGTCGAGCGCCACATAGACGGTCATTAGCTTGGTGACCGAGGCGGGATACCAGACCGCGGCAGCCTCTTCCTGCTCGAGAATCTGCCCGGAGGCGACATCGATCACGACAGAGGGCGCGGCCCGCGCCGGCGAGGCGACGGCGATCGGCAGAGCCGACGCCAGGGCGAGAAGCCCGCGAAATATCCGTTTGTCCGGCAAATGCATCCAACTTTTCCCCTTGAGGGTCGACGTCCCCCGGAGTTTAACCGCTCGCGCCAGAATAGCCGCGAAAGATCGAACCTTCAAATCGACGCAAAATGTGGCAAAGCCATGCCCGAATGCCCATTTCTCGCCCGGAGCCGTCATGTCGCGCGGGCGGAGAGGCCCAAAAACATGAAACGGCCATCACGGTGACGGCGCGGCGGCTGGATGATCGTCGAAATCAGCCGTTTTCGCGCCTTTATGCAGATCAAGATGCGATGGAATGAACTCCTTTAGGGCGGCTCTGGCGCGCTCCGCCTGTTCAGCCGACCCGCACGCCATCACGAGGAATCTGTTGGCTTTCACGTTCGATTCGTATTCGATCGCGCTACCGCGCGGGATGCCAATGGTGTAGAGGGCGGCGCCCAGGGTGCCGGGGCCGCCCGCCAAAATCGCGCCTCCGATCGCGCCCTCGAACGCGGATTCGATCACGGAAATCAGTAGTTTGGCGAAGGGGCCTAACGCGATGAAATGACCAACGACGGGCAGGCTGAGGACCAGCCCGCCAAGCCAGCCCCAGAGGCCGCCCCAAAAGCCGCCTGGCTCGCCCCAAAACTTGATTCGATCGCCAGCGCCGTAAAAACCGCCGAACTCGTCGTCGTCGTGGTATGCTTTGCCCACGACGCTGATGTGCCTATTATCGAAACCGATGGTCGCCAATTTTTTGACGGCGGCTTCCGCCTGCTGATGATCCACGAAAACGGCGACGACCGTGTCATATTCTTCCATCTGACGCTCTTGCGGAACCAGCCTCGGCCGACGAGGATCTTTCCGGTATTATGGCGCAAACGCCACACAGCTAACTGCAGCGCTTATGCCCCCCCAAAAAAGGAGGCGTGAAATGCTAGCCCTGCGTCTATTTTGGTTGCTATATCTACCAATCATTTTCATATGTGCGAGTTGGAGGCTCGATATGAAGGATTGGGATTTTTGGATGTGGCTTGCCTACGGCATGCTTGCGATTGCGGCAACAATCACAGCCGCTGACCAAGGCATAAAGTCAACGGAAGGTCTAAAACTATCGCTATCATGGCTTATCTCAAATAATATTTGGGCGTTTTCCCCAATACTACTAATAATACTTGCAACAACCTTGTTGCTGCTGCACGATTTTGGATATATAGTTGCTGCAACAGGTGTCAGTGAAAAGAAGACGGAATTTGTTAAATGGAGCGATAATTACGCCCCAGTGAGTATAGTTGGAAAAACATTCAGAAATATAGAAGTGGAGCTGGACGGAAAGTACTATAGTGAATGCAAGTTCTACAACGTGACGTTTAAATATAACGGCACGACTCCCATACAATTTTCCCACAATTCTATTAGCGGTCCTATATTATTCAAAACAGATAACCAATCTATACTTGGAACGTTTGCTATGCTGAAGGGACTTAAGGCGCTCGGGGACAACTTTGCCGTATATGGGCCTCCTGGAATTGAAAAACAAATCGATGGCTCAATGGTGGACCAATAGCTAAACATTTACTCCTGCGTAAGATGAATTGAGCGGCATCCGACTTTCATGCCTTGAAAAGTAGGCTAGCCCCTGTCAGATTGCTTGTGGCGTTTGCGCCATAATACCGGATCTTTCCGCAACGGGTTTCGAGGCGAACACGAGCGGACGAACTCTCTCGCCGCGCCAAGCGAATGCGAGAGCGCGCCCCACCCCCGGCGCTCGCTATCGACCTTTGTTGGCATGTGGCGCTGCGATGGCCTACGGCAATGGTTTGCGCGGCTGCGTGTTGTGATCGCGGCGCGTGGAGCGGGGTGGCGCCATTGCGCTGGGATAATGAGATGGAAAACTCGGCGCGAAGTTAGCCATTACAGGTTCATTGTTCGAATTATGTTTTGCGCCTCTAGCACGAACTGCTCTTCGAACCACGGATTTCTACAAAGCCATGGCTGGTTGCGTGGAGAAGGATGCGGCAGCGGCAGATAACCGCGCGGCAAAAACTCTTTCCAGGCTTTGATGGTCTCGCAGAGCGTGGCTTTACGGCGAGCGCCAAGATAATAAGCTTGCGCATGCTGTCCCACCAGCAAAGTAAGCGCGATATCAGGCAGGTGCGCATTAAGCACTTCATGCCAGCGGGGAGCGCATTCTGGACGGGGACGGTTATCGCCGGAGGCGGCTTTGCCCGGATAGCAAAAGCCCATCGGGATAATGGCTGTCTTGCGCGGGTCGTAGAATTGCTCCCTCGTTAAGCCAAGCCACTCGCGCAGCCGATCGCCGGACGGATCATTCCAGGGAATGCCGGTCTCGTGCACCTTTCGACTAGGCGCCTGGCCAACGATACACAGCCGCGCCGATGTATGCGCCTGCAAGACAGGACGAGGACCGCATGGCAGCGCGTCGGCGCAATGTGTGCACGCCCGGATATCCTTAAGCAGTCGCGGCAGGGTCTTGCGCATTTTTTCACGGCGTGATCGAGCATGAACTACAGAGGTAATGTAGCTTGCCCGGGTGGATAAGTAATTCGCGTTCCTTCAACCCGCGCGAAAGGCGCGAGCTTATGCATGCGGTAGCTGCTTTCCGATAAAATCTCGACCGCCGGTATGCCGCGCACGGTGAGCGCATCGGCGACCAGAGAACGGTGGCAGCGCCAGGGCACGGCTTCGGCGCACATGATCGCGGCGCGTTCTTGCCGGCTCATGCGAATGAGCGTTTCAAGCGCATCCCGAAACTCCTCGCCTTGCATGTAGTCGGCATAGCCGCGAAAGCTTTCGTTGCGCCAGCCGGTATTGGGAGAATCCTTGTGGGCGCGCCGCAGACCGCCCAGCGCTTGAATGTGCACCCACTCGATCTGCCGCGCTGTCAGGCTCTCGGCCAAGGATGTGTCGTTGAATTGCGGGTTATGGCGCGAACGCGGCGCCGAGCGGATGTCCACGAGGCGCTTGACGCCGTAGGTTTGAAGCAAAGCGATGAAGCGCTCG
Source organism: Methylocystaceae bacterium (assembly GCA_003134075.1). Classification (GTDB taxonomy): domain Bacteria; phylum Pseudomonadota; class Alphaproteobacteria; order Rhizobiales; family Beijerinckiaceae; genus Methylocystis. The sequence continues at coordinate 10,448 of PLAI01000175.1, forward strand.
ATTGGCATGGTTGAATGGCCGACCGTGAACACGGCGCCTTCGGGCCAATGCGCTTCTCGCGGGGGAGGATGTTCATTCATGGCGGCGGCGCCAAGCGCTCGGTTCGACGATTCGACCGCATCGTGATCCTAAGCGATTTCGAGCAAGCCGACCCCCGCCGGCCGCCTTCCCACGACAAGGTCGCTCGGCGCCTCTGCGCAACCGTCAATCGGCGTTAGCCTTCGCGCGGATGGAACTAACTTCGCTACTTCGAGTTTCAAGTGGATCGTTCGAAGATTGTTATAGGAGACATGGAGCGCCGAGCGAATGGCCGCCGTCTTTCGGTCAAGCGCGAATCTGGTCGCGACGCTGAGCCTGTTGGGGCTCGCGGGACTATTGATTTGCCTGATCGGGTGGTGGTGGTTCTCGCCTAGCACCGATTACGCGCGCCATGTCGACTGGATCGTCGGTCAACCGGTGCCGTTCAGCCATCAGCATCATGTCGCCGGTTTAGGGATCGATTGCCGATTCTGCCATACCGCCGTGGAGGTTTCATCCAATGCGGGGATGCCTCCAACATACACCTGCATGACCTGCCACTCCCAAATTTGGACGAACGCTCGGCTTCTGGCCCCCTTGCGACATAGCCTGGTCGATGACAAGCCGATTGTCTGGAACAGGATCAATGATTTGCCAGACTATGTCTATTTCAACCACGGCATTCACATCGCCAAAGGCGTCGGCTGCTCTAGTTGTCATGGCGAGGTAGATCGGATGCCCCTCAGCTACAAAGCGCGGAGTCTCACGATGCAGTTCTGTTTGGACTGTCACCGTAATCCCGCCCCGAATCTGCGTCCAAAAGACCAAATATACAACACGGAATGGCGCCGCGCGGCCGATACGGCCTCGCCGGAAAACTTGATGGCGGAATACCATGTTGGCGGCCGCGATCTAACGGATTGTTCGATATGTCATCGGTAAGTCCTCAATGGCGCAGCCTCGACGAATTGGCGAACGATCAGGCCTTCGTCGCGCGTGCGTCCGAGGAGTTTCCGATGCTCGCCGAAGCGCTGGCTTCGCCGCCCGATCGTCGACGCGCGATCAAACTAATGGCGGCCGCCTTCACGGCGGCGGGGCTTAGTGACTGTGATGCGGGGGCACCGGGAGGACACTTGATTCCAGCGGTGAGAACGCCGCCAAACATTATTCCCGGTCTGCCGAACTTCTACAGCACCGCCAATATCCAGGACGGGTACGCCGCGGGGGTGGTGATCGAGCACAACATGGGCCGACCAATCAAGGTGGAGGGTAATCCTCGTCACCCCGCGAGTCTCGGCGCGACGGACGTGTCCGCGCAGGCTCAACTGCTCGATTTTTACGATCCGGAAAGAGCTTGGGCAATTACGGCGCGACGATACCCTTCGACGCGAGAGAGCCTGGAAAGCGCACTCGCCTTGCAGCGAATTAAAATCAGCGAGAACAGGGGGAAGGGATTTCGCATCCTTACGGGCGCGTTCACATCGCCGACCCTGATGGCGCAGTTGGATGCTCTAATAAAAATTTACCCCGAGGCTCGCTGGACACAGTGGCAGCCAATCTCCCGCGACAACGTTTCCAAGGGCGCCGTGCTGGCTTACGGCTCGCCGGTCGAGATGACTTTGAAGCTCGATCAGGCGGATGTCATCGTCGCGATCGACAGCGATCTCCTGAGCGCCGCGCCGGGTCACTTGCGCTACGCGCGCGATTTCGCGTCGCGCCGCAATCCCGCGCGCACGCGGAAAATGAGCCGGATCTATGCGATCGAGCCGACGCCGACCCTTACCGGCGCGATCGCCGATCATCGCTTCATCGCCGGGCCGCGTGACCTTCATCGGATCGTCATGGCGCTGGCCGCCGGCATTCTTCACGACACGTCGCTGTCGGGCGCTCCCGACTGGATGGACGACGTCCTCGCGGATCTCGCCGCGAATCATGGGCGCGTGCTTATCCATGTCGGACCAGAGCAACCGCCCGAAACACATGCGCTGGCGCATGCGATGAACGAGACGCTTGGCGCGCGTGGGCGGACTCTGGAATTGATCGCGCCCTTCGTCCAGACGGCGAGCCCGCAATCGCAACCGCTCGACGAACTTGTCAATGAAATGCGCGCCGGACAAGTGAACGCCTTGGTGATTATAGACAGCAATCCAGCCTATGCCGCGCCAAGGACGCTCGGATTTGTCGAAGCTTTGAAGCGGGTGGAGTTCAGCCTCACGCTGAGTCCGACGCCGAACGAAACCAGCGATGAGACCGTTTGGGCCGTCCCGATGGCGCATGCTTGGGAGAGTTGGAGCGACGCGCGCGCTTACGATGGCGTTGCGACCATTCTGCAGCCGCAAGCATTGCCGCTATATGACGGAATCGACATTCACATGATGCTGGCGCTATTCGCCGGATCTATCCCGGCTTCGCCGCTCGAAATTGTCCAGACGACCTGGAAGCCCCGGATGACGAAGGACTTCGCGGGGACATGGCGCGAAGCCTTGGCGAACGGCGTAATTTCAAACACCGCGAGTCCGAAAGTCGACGCGCGCTTGCGTGGCGACGCGACGCGCTTGACGCCGCCCGAGCCGCCCAATCATCCGCTGACGATCCTTTTCCGCCCCGATCCATATATTTGGGACGGGCGCTACGCCGACAACCCCTGGCTGCAAGAGTTGCCGCGTCCGCTCACGAAGCTGACCTGGGACAATCCGCTTTTGATTTCGCCCGCCTTCGCGAAGCAATCGAAACTTCAAAATATGGATATCGTTCGCATCTCCGCGGGCGATGAGCGGTTGGAAGCGCCGGTCTGGATCATGCCGGGCCAGGCGCCGGATTGCGTCGTCGCGCTGCTGGGTTTTGGCAGGAAGCACGTCGGCGCCGTTGGAAGCGGGGCCGGCTTCGATTTCTATCCCTTGAAGGGCAGCGCTTATGCGCCGTCGTTAGAAAAGTTGGCCGGGCGCGCGGAACTGGCGTGCACCGAGCATCACAACCTGATTTTTTCCGAGCCGAATGACATTTTGAGGCATGGAACGCTGGCGGATTACCTCGAAGACCCCAAGTTTCTCGCCGCTTCGAAGTCGGAGAGCGCGTTGTATCGCTGGAAGCCAGAAGGACCAGCGGCATGGGCGATGAGCATCGATTTGAACGCATGCATCGGCTGCAACGCATGCGTCGTCGCGTGCCAAGCTGAAAACAACATTCCGGTCGTTGGCAAACAGCAGGTCATTAACGAACGCGAAATGCAATGGCTGCGAATCGATCGCTACTACGCGGGAACGCCCGAAGCTCCAGAAAGCTATTTTCAGCCCGTGCTGTGCATGCATTGCGAGCAGGCTCCCTGCGAGGTCGTTTGCCCCGTGGGCGCGACAGTGCATGATTCCGAGGGCCTCAACGTCATGGTTTACAACCGATGCATTGGCACGCGGTTTTGTTCCAACAATTGCCCATACAAGGTGCGCCGCTTCAATTACTTCGCCTTCGCCAGGGAGGAACAGCGACCGCCGGAGGCGCGAAACCCGGAAGTGTCCGTTCGCGCGCGCGGCGTGATGGAGAAATGCACTTTTTGCATACAGCGGATCGCGCAGGCGCGGATTACCGCCGATCGCGAGAATAAACCAGTCGGCGAAGTGGTTACGGCATGCCAGGCGGCGTGCCCGACACGGGCCATTACGTTCGGAGACATGGCGAATCCCGATCAGGAAGTTACAAAGCGCAAACACAGTCCACTCGATTATGCGTTGTTGGGCGACCAAAACACGCATCCGCGCGTTACGTATGAAGCGCTCATCCGAAATCCGAATCCATCAATCAGGGGTAACGCCGGATGACCGACGTCCCAGTTTCAGAGACGCGGAATCCCGGGGATCTCGAAGGTCCGGCGGGGCCGTATCATGTGGAGGATTCGGTCGTTCTCGGCGCTCCGACAATCGGTTCGATGACTGACGAAATATGCTCGATAGCTTTGCGCCAAAGCGCCGCGCTTTGGTTGCTTCTCGCCATGATCCCCGCCTTGCTCCTTACGGGCCTTCTTGCCGCCGCGATTTTTTGGGTGTTTTACAAGGGTGTCGGCATATGGGGCATAGACTGGCCGGTGGCATGGGGCTTCGCGATCATCAATTATGTTTGGTGGATCGCGATTGCGTCGGGTGGAACGTTCATATCCGCGCTGTTTTATCTGTTGCGCGTCGAATGGCGAACCTCATTGAATCGTATCGCCGAGACGATGACGGTATTCGCCGCCGCCTGCGCCGGACTTTTTCCAATCCTGCATCTGGGACGTCCCTGGCTATTTTATTGGCTGTTCCCGTTTCCGAACACCATGACTCTATGGCCGCAGTTTCGCAGTCCGCTGCTCTGGGACTTTTTCGCGATTCTAACTTATGTCATCTCTTCCGTCGTATTTTGGTATTTCGGCCTGATCCCCGATCTCGCGACGATGCGCGATTGCGCGACAAACCGTCGCCAGCAGATCGTTTATGGCGCGATGGCTCTCGGGTTCCGCGGCTCGGACAGTCAATG
>PLAI01000285.1 GCA_003134075.1 Methylocystaceae bacterium
AAAATGAGGGTGGGTAATTGCGCGACGCGCGCGCGCCAGCGGCCAGAAGACGCGCCCTATGCGCGCCGGCATTTTCTTCAACGCGGCGCCCCGCCGCCCGCGTGAGCGGGCGGCGAACCGGTTGGGGGTTCGCCGGCGTCTTGGGAATTCGTGATTTCCGAGACGGGCTAGAAGGTCGCTTTCACGGCGACATACATGCTGCGGCCCGGCGCTGGATAGCCGTAGGTTAGCGTATAGCCCGTGTCGAACAGGTTACGCGCGCCCACCGAAAGTTTCAGGTTCTTCGTAACTTGATAGTCGGCGTTGAAATTAACGACCGTGAAGGCGCCGGTGCGATAATAGATCGGCGTCGTCACATCCGTGACGGTCCAGCGACTCCCGTCCAGTTCCAGACTTGGCGTAAGCGTGAGCCCCGGGACCTGGAGCGGACGATAGCCGGCGAAGAGGAACATTTTGACGTCCGGCACTCCGATCGGCTGGAAGTTCAAAATTTCCGGCGCATAGATGTGTCGGTGTTCGATCGTCAGATTGCCGCCGAGCGAAAAGTCGTCGCGCACCAAGTAATCGGCCGTAATCTCGCCGCCGAAAAATTCACCGCTGCCGACATTCTGGCTCTGGGTTATGCCGGCGCCATAGCTGGTAACCGGCACTTGTTGAATGTAATTACGAATTATGTCGTAGAACACGTCCACCGACACCTTGGTGCGCGGAGCGAATTGGCTGGACCAGCCGAGATCGAAGTTGATCGCGCGCTCTGGCTCGAGATTTGGATTGGCGATTGAACTGCCAAAGCGCGAACTGAATCGCTCGAACAGCGTCGGGAAGCGGTCGCGATCCGAAAGGTTGAAATGGGCCTCTTCCTTATCTGTGAAATGGTAGATCGCCGCGCCTTGGAAGCTCGGCGCGCTGGAGTCGGTAAGCGGATAATTGACGACGCCGAATGGGTATGGCGCGGCGAGAGTGGGCGCGGAAAGCGAAGAATTGAAGTCCTGCGCTTGGCGCAAATGCCGCCAGTCATAGCCGAAGCCCTGCACGAGATCGATCTGCGGCGTGGGCCGATAGGTGTTTTCGACCGCGACCGAGTAGGTGTCCTCGAGCGACGTGATGATGGGCTGCTCGTAACAGACGACGTTGGCGACGCATCCGTTATAGCCCTTGAATCCGTAATATTGCTCCGAGGCGTTGTGAGCGTCGAAACGGTATTCCAACATGGTTTTAATTGTGTCCACGCCGGCGACGACGGTCCCAGCCTCGACGCCGGCTCCGAGCGCGTAATCGTTATAGACGCTGTTGAAACCGGCGGGCGTGTTCTGAATCGCAACCCAGGGGTTGCTGTAGCTGACAAGATCGTTGTCAAACTTGTTCCAATAGGCTTTGGTCTTGACGTAGGAGGTATCGCCAATCTTGGTGTTGGAGAGAAAATAGAGGCTTTGCACGTCCCAGTAGGGCCAGTCCCAAACATTCTGGCTCGAATATGCGGTGACCCCTTTGGCGGCCACGAGCGGGTCGATGACGTTGAAGGGAGAGCCCTTCTTGCCCTCCTGGTGCATGAAGCTCAGCGAATATTCATCGGTGGCGTTGGGCGTCCAGCCGACTTTGGCGTTCACGTTCCAATCATATGTGCCGGAGCCGTCGCGAAAACCCCATCCCTGATCCGGCGTGGAACCGAAGCTCTCGGGAAGCATCCATCCTTTCATATCGCGCCAAGTGCCGCTGACCTGCGCGTAATAATTTTGCTGCTTCGTGCCGAGATAGGCCGCGGATTGCAAGCCCTCATATGTGCCGTCTCTGCCAAATTCGCTTCGAACGAACAATTCGCTTTCCGCCTCGCGCACCGGCTTGCGTGAGACCAGGTTGATGGAGCCGCCCATCCCGTCCGGCCCGTCGAGCACGGAGGCGTAGCCCTTGGAGATTTGCACTTCGGCGATGTCGGGCGTCTGGAAGCGCGCGTAATCGAGTCGGTTGTCGACGGGAAGATACACCCGCACGCCGTCGACGGTGAGCGGAACCTCCCAACGATCGAAGCCGCGCACGTAGATGTTCTGCTCGTTTCGCGCGGTCCCGGTGGTTTCGCTGGTGGGGCCAGCGCGCGGATATAGTCCAGCATCTCGGCGAGTTGCGGGTCCGTCAGTTCCGCCCGCGGCGCGCCTTTCGCCGCCTCGAGACAGGCGACCTCGGCCGGCGTGCAGTTTTCGCCGGGAAACAGACTGGAGCTTATGCCGATGTCCTCGGCGAAGGCGTTGGCGATCTGGTGCTTCAGGCTGGGTTGGTTGGCCTTGAGGCCGAAGCGCCCCAGCTTTATCGCGCCGGATTCGATGTCGAAAACATAATTGGCTCTGCCGCCGTTTTTCGCGGCCAGCGCGAGGATTTCCGATTCCGGGACCGCTTCCAGCAAGCCGAGCCCGAACACCGGCGGCGCGTTGCGCGGCGAGATCGGCGTCTCCGGCTCCAACGGCCCGAAAGCCAGGTCTTCCAATGCGATGCGCGGGCGGCGCATCGCCACCGCGGTTCCGTCGGCGAGATTGCTCTCGAAAAACTCGTAACGAATGACCGCGCGGCCTTCTCCGGGCACGCCCGGAACGCCTTCCGGGTTTAACTGCGCGCCATAGACGGGATGGGGCGCCGGGCCGCCAAAAGCGCCTCGATCAACGCCAGGCTTCGAAAGCCGCAACACCATGGCGCGCGCGACGCCGCCTTCGTCGCCGGGCGCGGCGCCGCGCCCGTTCTTGACATGGCAGGCGATGCAGGAAAGGCGATTATAGAGCGGCCCCAGCCCCGCGACATCGGGATGATCCTGCGATGGGCCGATCACCCAGGCTTGGCGAAACAGCCCGCTTCCGGCGTGAGAACTCCTGGACCGCGCGGCGTCGAGGCCGGGCGCCGGCCGGCTGAACGCCTCGCCGTCGAGCTTGGCGTTTTCGAACGGAGCCGCGGCGGTCAAAACCAGCAAGGAAACAAGCGCGAGCGCCCGCTTCACGGCGCGGTTCCCACGCGCGCGAGCAAGTCTTGCGCTTGCATTTGCGCCGCGTCGATTTCGGCGCGCCATTTCCCCGTCAAGGCCGGATCAATCGCGTCGCGTTTGGCGAAACGCTCAAGGAAGGTTGGGTCGGAGGCGTCGCGCGCCGAAACGGGGACAAGCCCGACGAGGCGGCGCGCTTCCTTAAGCGTCGTCAACGCCTCACCGCCGAGAGGCTTTTTAGCCTCGGCGGCGTGGATCGCGCGCCAAAGAAGAGCAATCTTTGCGCGCCGCTCGCTCAGCATGACTTCGAATAAAGCCACGACGAGGCCGGGCCGCTGGCGTCCGATCTCCGTGTCATAGGCGAAGGACGCGCTTGGCGGCAGCGCGAAGGGATCGACATTGGCCGCCGGCTTTCCTTCATAGGCGTCGGGACGGGCGGGATGGCGCGAACTGTCGGTCTCCATCATCAGGAGTTGGCCCGCCCTCGACAGCGTGAAGTCGACGAAAGCCTTGGCGAGTTCGAATTGCCGCGTCGTCGCCGTGACGGCGACATGGCCAGGTAGAAACGCGGTGCGCTCGGGATAGACGAAATCGATCGGCAATCCATTCGCTCGCGCTTGCAGCGCCAGGAAGTCGATCGTCAGGCCGAGCGGAGCCTGGCCCTCCTTGACCGCGCTGACAGGTCCGGCGCCCTGGGCGAGAAGTTCGGACCCGCCGCCGATCTCCGACAACAGCGCCCAGCCCTCATCCCAGCCTTCAGATTGAAGGATGATGTCGTAGAGCGCGGGCGAAAACCCGACCTTGCTGGCGAGCGGCATGACGATCTGGCCGGCGTAGGCGGCCGCGGCGAGGTCGCGCCAGGCGCGCGGAGCCTTGAGCTGCCGCTCGGCCAACAGCGCGGGGTTGATTGCGACGCCATAGCCCGCGATGTCATAGGCCTCGAAGAAGCCGGATGGGTCGGAAAGCTGCTGCGCGCCAAGCTTGCCAGGCAAAACCGCGCGGTCGACTTCAAGCGCGCGCAAGGCTCCGCGATCGCGGAGGATCGGAAAATTGCCGAGCGAAGGCGCCCAATAAACATCGGCTCCGCCTTGAGCGGCGCGCGAAAGCTGCTCCAGCGCGTCGCGCGACTGCTTCCAAACGAATTGCACATGCACGCCCGCATGCGCTTTTTCGAACTCTTGCTCGTAGCGTGTCGTCAGTTCCTCGGGGAAACTGGTCACCACTTGCAGTGTCGCCGTTTGCGCCAAAACCGGACGCGCGAGCGCCCCCGAGGCGGCAAGGGCGCCGAGCAATACCGATCTGCGGCTGGGGATCGCGCGATCCAGTGGCTTACGGGCCATTTTTACATCTCCAACGGCGGCGACACATCGCCGTATAATGAAGGCTCGCATATCTGTCTCTGCGCGACGCCACCGCCGGTCCCGCGTCTTGCCGACCTAAGTACAGGTAGCGAAGCGCGATATAATCTATGTTTATAGATGACTGTATTTTGATTTGTCGAGCGCCCAGCGGCGCGCCTTGACGATTTTTCAAGACCCGTGTCTAAATTGCAACAAGTAATAAAAAGAGCAAGTTGCTCATGTTTTGGGTGCCGTGATCAAAGCACGCGCATGCCATAATTAATGCGACACTATTCGTGGACTTTGTAACACGGGGAATGTCACTTAGTCGCCAAGCGCCGTCCAGCGTATCGAGTCATCTCGACGGCCGTTTCGCGGCGAATTCCATAGGTCCAAGCTCACCGAAGAGCCGGTCGCGATCATTGCTAGGACGGCGATACAATCGGGAGCGCGCTGGAATGCTTCGCTCCTCGCGGACGGGCTCCAATGGAGCCGGCGAAAGCTTCAGCCGCCAGACGGCGTCACGCCGCCGAAATTATTTGCTTTTTGGCGTCAAGATGCTGTGCACGCGACCCGAATCCTTCCCCGAGCCGTCGTCGGCCAGAACCACGGCCTGACCCGTGGGGATATCGTAGACCAGCCGATTGCCCTTGGTCACGGTGTCGCCTTGGGTCAGAACGACATTGCCGTTTAAATACACCTTGTTCTCGGCGCGGTCGTAAGTGCCGTGATCGCCCGTGCCGATCTGGTCCTTCGAAACCATGGTCACGGGTCCATCGGCTTCGATATGCTTGACTCGGTCGCTCGACGTTCCGCCTTCGGCGGCGCCCTTTTTGGGCGCGGTCTTGCTGTCGTCGAGGAAGATCGTCAGCTTCGAGGCTTTCAGCGTCGAGGGGCCGTTAACGACGATCACGCTGCCGGAATAGATGAGCTTCTGCTCCTTGTCGAAATAATCGAGCTTGCCGGCGTCGATGTCCAAAGGGTCGCTCGCGCTGGCGCCGGGCAAAATTCCTCCGGTGCGCGTGGATTTGGCGCTTGCGGGCGCGCAGACCCCGAAAACCAGCGCCGCCGCGAGAATGGATGCACGCATCAAACTATCGCCTTCCCACATTGGTTGCGTCGAAAGCCCTGTTGGCATGGATACAAGGCGGCTCGCGCCCGTCGCGACCGCGCGCATCCTATGGCGTTTTGGCCGCTGTTTCGCCGTCATCGCCATACAGCACCGAATGCACGCCGCCAACGAAGGTCAAGCGCCGCTCCCCTTGGACGACTTCCACCGAATTTCCCCAAATCTTGCCGCCATTTAGGTTCAGCGTCGAGTGGCGCTCGGATGTCAGCGTGCTCGCCTTAAAGTCCATGACCGCCGATTCGAGCAGCAGTTCATAACTTTTGTCGTCATAGATTCGAACGCCGCCGGAGAGATCGGCGCGGTCTTTCTTGGAGTCGTAGAGACCAGTCGCCGACTTCAGTAGCACCTCCTGGTCCGGGCCGCTGTCAAGACGCACGTCGAGTTCCTCGAGTTCGAATAAATCGGGCGTCGACATGTCCTGTATCCCGACTTTCGCCCGAAGTTCGTATGGCCGTCCGTCGGGGCGGTATCCGACCAGTTTGGGCGATTCGATGGTGATGCGCGAACCCTTCATCGCGATATGGGCGAAGCGCAGGTCAATGGGCAGAAATCGAAGGAATTGAAAGCCGACGATGACGGCGACGACAGCCACGATGCCGCCGACGCCCCAGAGCATGAACCAGCGCAGCCGGGCCACGCGCGTCGTATGTCGCAGCGCGGCCGGAAAGGCGTTCTCCCGCGGAGCGCCGATGGAGCCAAGGCGGCTACGCGAAGTGGACGGAGCGTCGTTCAAGCGGACCTCGGCAAGACGGACAATATTGGATTCCCCGATTAAACCCGCGCGCCATGGCGAATTCGAGGCGCGTCACATATGCGCGAAAATATCCGTATCCGGCCATCCCGCGAGATCGAGCCGAGCGCGCGCGGGCAGAAAGTCGAAACAGGCGGCGGCGAGGGCGTCGCGCCCCTCGCGCGCCAGCATGACGTCGAGCCGCGCCTTAAGCTCGTGCAGGTGCAGCACGTCCGAGGCGGCATAAGCCTGCTGCGCCTCCGAGAGGGTCTCCGCGCCCCAGTCCGAGGACTGTTGCTGCTTGGAGATTTCGACCCCGAGCAGTTCGCGCGTGAGTTCCTTTAGGCCATGGCGGTCGGTATAGGTGCGCGCCAGTCTGGAAGCGATCTTGGTGCAATAGACCGGCGCCGGAACCGCGCCGAAGGTTAGACCGAGAATCCCCAGATCGAAACGCGCGAAATGAAAGAGTTTCAGCACCTTGGGATCGTTCAGCAGCCGCTCCAGATTGGGCGCGCGGGTCTGGCCGCGGGCGATTTGAACGAGCTCGGCGTCGCCGTCGCCCCGCGAAAGCTGGACAAGGCACAGCCGATCACGCTGGTGGTTGAGGCCCAGCGTCTCGGTGTCTATCGCGACGCTGGGGCCGAAGACGGCGCCCGCGGGGAGGTCGCCCTTATGCAATCTGATGGTCATCGCGCGGCGTCGCTTCTTGAAGGTTTCATGGCGGCCTTATAGCCGATGAATTGGTGATTCGTGGAAAATTTCGGCGTCGCGCGCGGCCCGCTTGTCAGCCCGCCGGAAGCCGTTTATCTTGAACTCGCCGCAACCCCGGCCCAATTGCCGGCGAACGAGGATCCTAAAAGCGTGGCGAGCCATGCCGCCCCCGCGATTTGCTCGAAAGCGCGCCGCCACGACGCGGCGGCTGCCATTGTCGCGCGTCCTCTCGCCATTCTGCTGCTTCTTAGCCGCCCCTGAACGCACGACGGGCTTTTAGTGGCCCAGGCCTTCAGGGGATCAAGCGCGAGACAGGCAACAAGAAGCCCGCGCGGCGGGCAAGGCTACAGCAGGAACCGATCAATGACTCATCGCACTCCAGACCCACGCGCGCCCTCGCATGCGCCGGACCATGACGCCAACCGCGTCGTTATTTTCGACACAACGCTGCGCGATGGCGAGCAGTCGCCAGGCGCCTCCATGACCCTCGAGGAGAAGTTGGAGGTCGCCGATCTGCTCGACGCGCTGGGCGTCGACGTGATCGAGGCGGGCTTTCCGATCGCCAGCCCCGGCGATTTCGAAAGCGTCTTTGAGATCGCTAGGCGCGTCAAAAACGGCTCCGTCGCCGGCCTGGCGCGCGCCTCGGAAAAAGACATCGACCGCTGCGCCGAGGCCCTGCGCGAGGCGCGTCGCCCGCGCATCCACACCTTCATCTCCACCTCGCCGCTGCACATGAAATACAAGCTCCAGTTGGAGCCGGTGCGCGTGCTGGAGTTGATCGCCTCCTCGGTGACGCGGGCGCGCAACCATGTCGCGGATGTGGAATGGTCGGCCGAGGACGGCACCCGCACGGAGTTTGACTTTCTGTGCCGCGCGGTCGAAATCGCGATCAAGGCTGGCGCGACCACGATCAACATTCCGGACACCGTGGGGTATACGACGCCGGCGGAATATGAGGCGCTGTTCCGCGGGGTGCGGGAGCGCGTGCCCAATTCCGACAAGGCCATCTTCTCCGTGCATTGCCACGACGATCTGGGGCTGGCCGTGGCCAATTCGCTCGCCGGCGTGCGCGGCGGCGCGCGACAGATCGAATGCACGATCAACGGCATCGGCGAGCGCGCCGGCAACGCCGCGCTGGAGGAAGTCGTCATGGCGATGCGCACCCGCCCCGACGTGCTGCCGTTCCACACCGGCATAGACGCCAAGCTATTGACCCGCGCGTCGAAACTCGTGTCGGCGGTCACGTCCTTCCCGGTGCAATATAACAAGGCCATCGTTGGACGGAACGCCTTCGCCCATGAAAGCGGCATCCACCAGGACGGAATGCTCAAAAATGCTTTCACGTACGAGATCATGACGCCCGAGAGCGTCGGCGTCGCCAAGACCTCGCTGGTGATGGGCAAGCATTCGGGTCGCCACGCCTTCCGCGAGAAGCTGAAAGAATTGGGATATGATCTCGGCGACAATGCGCTGGAGGACGCCTTCAAGCGTTTCAAGGACTTGGCCGACCGCAAGAAAGTCGTCTACGACGAAGACTTGATGGCGCTGGTCGACGACGAAATCGTCAACGCCCACGAGCGGATCAAGGTCACGGCTCTGACGGTCATCGCCGGCACCAGCGGCCCGCAGTCGGCGGCGCTGACGCTCGACATCGACGGCGAAAGGGTCACTCATCAAGCTGCCGGCAACGGGCCAGTGGACGCGATCTTTAATGCGATCAAGGCGCTGGCGCCGCATGAGGCGGTGCTGGAGTTGTTCCAGGTCCATGCGGTGACGGAAGGGACCGACGCGCAAGCGGAGGTCTCGGTGCGTCTTTCCGAGGACGGCAAGTCGGTGACCGGACGCGGCGCCGACCCCGACACGTTGGTCGCCTCGGCCCGCGCCTATGTTTCGGCGCTCAACCGCTTGATGACCAAGCGCGCGAGGACCAAGCCCGAGGCCATGCAGGCGGGGTGATCCGCGCGGTTTAATCTCTCTCCCGCGACCGGGACGCCGGTCGCGGGAGACTTTGAAATTCATGGCTTTCCATTCGCGAACGAGGGATTGAAACCATTGATTTTGGTTATTGGAACGGTTGGCCTGCCGCCCGAAAACGTCTCGCCGCGCGGGTGGATGTCCTCGCGATGATCGGCGCCAGCCGCGCCGAGGAGGGATGCCTCGAATATTGCTACGCCGAGGACGTGCTGGAGCCCGGCCTCATCCACGTCAAGGAAATTTGGACCTCTCGCGAGACTTTGCGCGCTCATTTCGCGACGCCGCGCCTCGGCGCCTGGCGCTCGGCGTGGCCAAGACCGCGAATCTCGGATCGCAAGCTTGAATTGTACGAGATCGGCAGTCCCGAACCGATTTGAGCGAGGCGCGCCCAGCCTTTGCTATTGTATCCGTGGCATGGAATTTTCTAAAAGAGATCGCGAGCCCTCCACCGCGCCGCTTAGGATAAAACCCCATGATTTCCATCGATAGCTTCAAATCCCGCAAAAAACTCGTCGTCGGCGCGAAAACATATTTTTATTATTCGCTTAAGGCCGCCGAAAAAAACGGACTCGCCGGCGTCTCGCGGCTGCCCTATTCGCTAAAGGTTCTGCTCGAAAATCTGCTGCGCCATGAAGACGGTCGCACCGTCACCAAGGAGAATATCGAGGCCTTCGCCGGCTGGCTGACAGCCAAGGGGAAAGGCGAAGTCGAGATCGCCTTTCGTCCGGCGCGCGTCTTGATGCAGGATTTCACCGGCGTTCCCGCCGTGGTCGATCTCGCGGCGATGCGCGACGCATTTGTCGCCCTCGGCGGCGATCCGCAAAAGATCAATCCGCTGGCCCCGGTCGATCTCGTCATCGACCATTCGGTGATCGTCGATTACTTCGGCACGGCGCGCGCCCTAAAACAAAATGTGGATATCGAATATCAGCGCAACGGCGAGCGTTATCGCTTCCTGAAATGGGGCCAATCCGCCTTCGATAATTTCCGCGTGGTGCCGCCGGGCGCCGGCATCTGCCATCAGGTCAATCTCGAATTTCTGGCCCAGACCGTCTGGACCAAGAAAGACAAGATCAAGGTCAAAGGCAAGACGCAAACCATCGAGACCGCCTATCCCGACACGCTGGTCGGCACCGATTCACATACGACGATGGTCAACGGTCTCGCCGTGCTCGGTTGGGGCGTCGGCGGCATCGAGGCGGAGGCGGCCATGCTCGGCCAGCCCTTGTCGATGCTGGCTCCAGAGGTCATCGGCTTCAAACTGGAAGGCCAACCGCGCGAGGGCGTCACCGCCACCGACGTGGTGCTTACCGTCACGCAGATGCTGCGCAAAAAAGGCGTGGTCGGCAAATTCGTGGAGTTTTACGGCCCTGGGCTCGATCATCTCTCGCTCGCGGACCGCGCCACCATCGCCAATATGGCGCCCGAATATGGCGCGACATGCGGCTTCTTCCCGATTGACGCCGAGACACTCGATTATCTCCACACCTCCGGGCGCGGGGCGGCGCGAGTCGCGCTGATCGAAAAATACGCCAAGGCTCAGGGCATGTTGCGCACGGCGAAGGCGCCCGAGCCCGAATTCACCGATACGATCGCCCTCGATCTTTCCAGCGTCGTTCCGTCGCTCGCCGGCCCGAAGCGTCCCGAGGGCCGCGTCGCGCTGGAGGACATGGGCGCGACCTTCGAGACCTCGCTCGCCAATGAATATAAGAAACCCGGCGGTTTGGGCGCCCGTTTTCCGGTCGAGGGCGAGAATTACGATCTCGGGCACGGCGACGTGGTGATCGCCGCCATAACTTCCTGCACGAACACCTCCAACCCCGGCGTGTTGATCGGCGCGGGGCTGCTCGCGCGCAACGCGGTGGAGCGTGGCCTCAAGGTCAAGCCATGGGTGAAGACCTCGCTCGCGCCCGGCAGCCAGGTGGTGGCGCAATATCTCGAAAAATCCGGCCTGCAAAAATCGCTCGACAAGCTCGGTTTCAATCTCGTCGGCTTTGGTTGCACCACCTGCATCGGCAATTCCGGGCCGCTCCCCGCGGCTGTGTCGAAGACCATCAACGCCAATGATCTCGTGGCCGCCTCGGTGCTGTCCGGCAACCGCAACTTCGAGGGCCGCGTGAACCCCGACGTGCAGGCCAATTATCTGGCTTCGCCGCCGCTGGTGGTGGCTTTCGCGCTGGCGGGAACGGCGGCGATCGACCTGACCAAGGAACCGCTCGGTCGCGACAAGAAGGGCGAGCCGGTGTTTTTGCGCGACATCTGGCCCTCTAACGAGGAAATCGCGCAATTCATTCGCAAGAATGTCACCCGCGCCATGTTCCGGGAGGCCTATGCGCATGTGTTCGACGGCGACGCGCATTGGCGCAAGATCAAGGTGCCCGCCGGCGAGACCTATGGCTGGGACGCGAGTTCCACATATGTGCGCAACCCGCCCTATTTCGAGGGACTCACCAAGGAGCCGAAGCCGGTCGCGGACATCGCGAACGCGCGCATACTGGCGTTGTTCGGCGATAAGATCACGACCGACCATATTTCTCCGGCCGGCTCGATCAAGGCGGCCTCGCCTGCCGGCAAATGGTTGCAGGAGCAGGGCGTCGAGCCAAAGGACTTCAACCAGTACGGCACGCGGCGCGGCAATCACGAAGTGATGATGCGCGGAACCTTCGCCAATATCCGCATCAAGAATTTCATCGCCAAGGACGCCGCCGGCAACGTGCCGGAAGGCGGCGTCACCCGGCATTTCCCCGGCGGCGAGGAAATGTCGATCTACGACGCGGCGATGAAATACGCCTCCGAGGACGCGCCGCTCGTCGTGTTCGCCGGCGCCGAATATGGCAATGGCTCCTCGCGCGACTGGGCCGCCAAGGGCACGGCGCTACTCGGCGTGCGCGCGGTGATCGCGCGGAGTTTCGAACGCATCCATCGCTCCAATCTGGTCGGCATGGGGATTTTGCCGCTGACCTTCGAGGCGGGAACGAGTTGGGATTCGCTTGGCCTCACCGGAGCGGAAACCGTAACGATCGATGCTCTTGGCGAGAGCCTCGCGCCGCGCCAGACGCTGAAGGCGAAGATCGTCTATCCCGATGGAGAAACGAAAGAAGTCCCGCTGCTGGCGCGCATCGATACGCTCGACGAGCTCGAATATTTCCGCAACGGCGGCATCCTGCCTTATGTGCTGCGGCAGTTGCTGGGGTAGGGGATGTTCGGCGCCTAAGGCGAAGAGTCGAGGATGGCTTGGGCCTGCTGATGTGTGGAAGGTCGGTTTCGATGGTCTTCCACACGATCGCCATATCGACCTTGAAATACCCCTGAGCGAGCGCGTTGCGCATTTCGTAGGCCAATGAAACGGGAAGCTCCCGATGCGCGTTCGCGAAGTCGGGATGATGACGCGGTATGTTGCGGCTGGCCTTGCCGATAATCGCCAAATTGCGGATCACCGCGTCTTGCGTCATGTCGTTCTGGGAAAAGCTGATTTCGTCCATGTCGTCGTTGTGGCGCTAAATGCGTTCGATAGCTTCAAGAATATGGCCGAGATAGTTGGACAAGCGCGGGCGTCGGCGCTCATACCGGCTTCGCCTCGGTCTCGGAACTTGTCCGGCAATCCGTTCGGCGTCAGCACGTCCACCGTCACGCCGAGCAGTTGGCGTAATTCATGGCGAATTGCGCCAATGTCGAACATTGTTGCTTCCGGCGCGGGGTCGACGAGAATGTCGAGGTCGCTGTCCTCGGTGTCGCGACCATGCAAGACAGAGCCGAACACTCTGGCGTTGGAAGCGCG
The DNA here is from genome assembly GCA_003134075.1 of Methylocystaceae bacterium. Classification (GTDB taxonomy): domain Bacteria; phylum Pseudomonadota; class Alphaproteobacteria; order Rhizobiales; family Beijerinckiaceae; genus Methylocystis. The sequence continues at coordinate 12,622 of PLAI01000285.1, forward strand.
ATGAGCCTCGACGATGGCGCGGATCGCCGCGCCGCGCCCGAGCAATGTCTCCGACGGCTTCATCGATGCGATCCCAAGTGATTATCTCCGAATTAACAAATAACGATGCGCGGGTCCAGCGCTGAGTGCCCGCGCCCTATTCGCGCCGCTCCATCCGCCCCGGCGTCACCGTAAAAATGTCGGCGCGGCCCTTCAGCGAAGCGAACAGCGATGGATCGGCGCCGGTCATCCAGACCTGACCGCCGAGCTTGCCCAGTTCGTCGAAGAGGGCCTCGCGTCGGCGCGCGTCGAAATGCGCGGCGATCTCGTCCAGCAGAAGCACGGGGGCCATGCCGCGCATGGCGGTCACCAGCCGCGCATGGGCCAGAACAAGGCCGGTGAGCAGCGCTTTTTGTTCGCCTGTGGAACAGTCCCGGGCGGCCTCGCCCTTGGGTCCGTGCCGCACCAATAGATCGCTGCCTTGCGGGCCGATCAGCGTGCGTCCCGCGGCGGCGTCGCGGCGACGCGACCCCGCGAGCATCGAGCGGTAGCGCTCCTCCACGGTGAAGGCCGGCTCGTCCCGCAGCATTTGCTCCAAATCGCCGTCGAGCGCGATCAGCGCGAAGGGGAAGGGCGAGGCGTCATCGCGCGTCGCCTCGATCAGAGCGGCGAGGCGTCGCGCGGTGTCGAGCCGGGCGCTCGCGACGGCGACGCCGAGCGCGGCGATTTCCTGCTCGGCGGCCCCGAGCCAGCGCGGATCGGCGCCGCCGTCTTCCAGCAGGCGGTTGCGGTTGCGCAAGGCGCGCTCCAGTTTGGAGACGCGCGCGCCATGGTCGGCGTCGACCCCCAAGGTCAGCCGGTCGAGAAAGCGCCGGCGGTCGCCCGCCGGGCCGGTGAAAAGCCCGTCCATAGCCGGCGTCAACCACAGCGGCTGGATATGCTCGGCGAAGGCGCGCTGNNCGAAAGCGTCGCGCCGCATTGCCCTCGCCATCGGACTCCAATCCATGGCCGAGCTGCAGGATTTGGTCGTCTGTCTCCAATTCGATGGAAACCGCGAAGCCTCCCGGCCCGTCATGCCGCGCGCAAAGGCCGATCTCCGCGCGGCGCAGCCCGCGCCCCGGCGAAAACATCGAGAGCGCTTCGAGAATATTGGTCTTTCCAGCGCCGTTTTCGCCGGTGAGCGCGATGGTCCTGGAGCCGAACCGCGCGTCGAGCGCCGCGTAGGAGCGAAAGTCGCGCAGCGTCAGCCGGCGGATCAGCGGACTTAGGATCGCGGGACTTGCGTCGAGAGGCCTCATCGCGGATCGCTTTGCCACGCCGGGACAAAAAGGGCCAGCGCCGATCCGCGAAACCACTCCACTTGGGCGCGGCCGCGAAAATGAGTATTGTCGCGGCTGCTGGACTTTGGGGGCCTCGGGGTGGCGGATCGCGAAAAAACGCAAGAAGAGCCGCGAGCAGAAACGCGAGACTTGGCCGGCAAGCGCGTCCTGCTGATCGTCGGCGGCGGCNNGCTTGAACTGCTTCGGCGACTGCGCGAGCGCGGCGTCTTCACGCGGGTCGTGCTGACGGCCTCGGCGCGGGAGTTCGTGACCGAGCTTTCATTTTCGGCGATTTCGGGAGCGCCGGTTCACACCGATCTCTTCGACGCGGCGCGCGAAGGCGAAATGGGGCATATCCAGCTTTCGCGGCAGGCCGACCTTATCGTCGTCGCGCCGGCGACCGC
>PLAI01000367.1 GCA_003134075.1 Methylocystaceae bacterium
ATATGGTCTTGGAGGTATCGAAAGCGGGCGATTTCACATGCGCAAGTCTGGGTAAGCGTCACCACGTGGTCTGCCGAAAGGAGGAAACGTTGCTCCATTCTCTTGGATGCCTTGTAAAATGCGCAATCCTTTACCCAAACCCCGGCGTCTACGCGCTCGTCCGCCCACAGCCCGCGCATGTCGAAAAGAAACTTTGCCCCGCTCGCGCGCTTAACCCCGAGGGCGATCATAGCCGACACATAGGAGCGGGCGTGAACAATGCGCACTTTATGGCGGATCAATATGGATAGTGCTGTCGCGGCGCCGACCGCTATGTCGTATGCGGTGGCCGCCGCCGACGGCGCCTTGTGGTATGCAAGCGGAGTCCAAGCGATGCCGACAGCCTGTAAGCGCGCGTGCATGGCCGCCATTCGCTTGTCGTCCTTACGATCTCTCTCTTTCTCGAAGGAGATAAGATAGACGGGCCAATCGCGCGCGAGTTGCTCAAGATAGGCGACCACCTGACTTTGGCCTAACGGCTCGAGCATGCCGTCGTAGGAGATGTAAATTACCGCCAAGCCGCCCACCTTTATGTGCGTCTCCGAAGAGACTATTAAGTCGAGAATGGTTCGATGATTATTGAATGACCCGCTCTCATGCATTCGTTGGAATACGAATCAGAAGAATAGCGGAAAGATGACGATGATAGCGGTTCTGACCATCGATCTTGGCGAGCGGGCCTCACCTGCTTTGCGCTCACGGGCCGCGGCACTGATTTAAGACTCGACGCGCGGGCGCGGATCGCAGGGACGGCCGGCATAGCGGCGTTATTCCGGGTTGCGCTTCAGGGCGCGGGGAACAGCGTGTCAATCTTGGCGGTCAGCCAGTAAACCGCCAGCCCGAGCCATTCATGTGTCGCCTGGTCGACGAGTTGGAGGGCTCGCAACTTGTTCGACGGCATATTTAAACTCCACAGGCGGCCATTCGTTCGATAATTGACCGGATAGGGGATCACCGGAAAGCCGGCTTGCCGGAAGGTGCCGATGGAACGAGGCATGTGCGTCGCCGAGGTGACGAGCAGCCAGCGTTCGCCGGGCTTCGGTTTGACTAGGTCGCGAGTGAACACTGCGTTTTCGTAAGTGTTGCTGGCGCGGTCCTCATAGAGGATGTTGTCCTGATCGAAACCGATTTCACGCCAGAAGCGCTTAGTCATTCCGGCCTCGGTGAAGGTGCGGCCGCGAAGCTCCACCGCCGCGCCGCCGGTGAACACCAGGCGCGCCTTGGGAAAACGGAGCAGCAGCCCGAGCGGCGCAGTCAGCCTTTCGGCGGAGTCGGTGAGAACGACGCGGTCAAGCTGGCCGCCAAGAGTCAGATCGACGGAGCCGCCGAGCACGATGACGCCATCCACCGGCGCGAGGTTCTCGGGCGGCGACGGAAATCGCGTCTCCAGCGGAACGGTCAGAAAGTGGCCGAGCGGCGTGAACGCCATAACGGCCAGCATCCCCGAGCCGGCGCTCGCGAAGCGCAGGCCCCGCTCGCGGAAACGGGTGAAGCACAGCGCGAGGCCGAAGGCGCTCAGTAGCAAGCCTATCTGCGACGGCGCTCCGAAAAACCCAATGATTTTCGAGAGGTCAAACATCTGGGCTCACGAATGCCGCAGGTGCGGACTTAAATGTGCAAGGTGCCGCGCAACTTTGTCAGCCATTCGTAAACTTGCGCGACGGGGGGAGATATGCGGCGATATTCGGATCCAAGATCGACATATTGACCGCCAAGCGCTTTCTTAAATGCGTAAATTCCATCGGACGGGCTAGTGGTTGCAACGCCGCCGAGATCGTACCATCGATAACCGCGCTCCTTGAGTAAGCGCATAGTTTCCCATTGCACAAATTGACCAACGCCTCCGGCGACTTTTGGAGCACTTGCGCCATAGAGGTAGTATGCATAGGGCTCACAAAGATAAACCAAATTCGTTATAACCGGCACGCCAGTAGAATCAACAGCGGCCAAGCAAAGCAGGTCATCGCCTCGAAGCATTTTCTCGATCAAGGGTCGGGGTGGAAGTTGCAGACCGAGCCGCTCCACAACCGGCTTGTAAAAGGAGTAGAAAGCGTCTAAATCTTGAGTCGGCTGTGTGGTCACTCTGAATTCGACGTCGCCCTCTCTCGCCTTGCGCACCATGTTTCGGCTTTTTGGGCCAAAGTTTTTCCACAGTTGTTCTTCGTCTAACGCTAAATCAATCGCGAATGTGCCAATGTTTAATTGGCGGCCCTTAGTTAGGAGGGTGAAAAATTGACCCCCGACCTCCACTCCGGGAATCGTTTGCGCACTACAAAATTTGTGCAGTATGTCGATGCCAAAGCGCTTTGAGCTTCCATATTTAACGATTGCTTCCCCCAGTTCACGGTTACCGATGCCGTTAGCCATAAACAGAGTCTTTTCGACAGGGCCGACCCGCTTGCGAATAACACGCAAGCCTGACTCCTGCCGAATACAAGTCCAACCGTAGTATTTCTCAGCTGCCCATTTCGGGTGGAGAAAAACCGGTGTATAAATAGATTCTTCCATTACACGCTCTCGAGCTTGGTGATTTACTCAGATCGCGGTAGGGACGCTCATTGCTGAGCGCCCTCAGGCGGAGACATTCGCCGCGAGCGGGAGTGCGTGGCGGGCCAGTAGCGGCCTCACGATCCTCACCATCTCATCGAGATCGCCATTGGTGATCTGGTCGTGCACAGGTAGGCAGAGAATATTGTCGCGCAACGGCGTGGCCTCCTGGCGCAATTCGGCGTCGAGCTCTGGATGGGGCACCGCGCCGAACCGAAAGGTCTCGACGCCCCGGCGACGCAGCGCGGTCATCAGGGTTTCCCGGTCAGCCACCCAGATGGGGAGAAAAAGCGGGCAGGCATGGTCTGGTAAGCGATCGAAAATCTTTCGATAGCCGGGGCTTCCGGAGAGCGCCTGGTCCAAAGCACTATAATTGCGTCTCCGTCGTTCCACGATCCGCACGGGCTCCGCGCTCGCCGCGACCCGCCGGGACAGCGCCGACATTGCCAAGGCGTAAGGCCGCGTCGTTTTCGGTTGAAAATTCGCGACGGGAGTGGGCGGCCGGTATTGTTCATCGGCGCCGCGCGAGCGCAAACGACGATAAACTCCGGCGACGCGTGGACCGAGCAAGGCGCGCGCTGCAGATTTCGGATAACCGAAAAGCGTCTCCAACGAGAATTCGCCCGGCGGCGGTGGCCAGAAAGGTTTCTCCGTCACCTCTCTAAGCAACTCGGCATTCACCTTCAACGCGCCGCCATCAGGTATCGGCAGGGTCNNAATCGGAGCGAAATCGCCGAGGTCACGCCCGGAATGTTTAGAGAAGAGCGCATGAGCGCAATCCTCGATGACAACGCAGCCCCGGCGCTGGCAATCGCCGACTATGCGTTCGATCGCGGGTTGCGCGAATCCAAAATAATGAATGACAAAGACAATGCCGGGGCGCTCGCGCAGCTTGGCTTCAAGATCCGCTTCATCGATCGTCAGTCCGTCGGCGAGACGATAAAACCCCACGTTCAACCCCGCGT
>PLAI01000033.1 GCA_003134075.1 Methylocystaceae bacterium
GCGGAGCGGCCCGAGCGCCTCGTTGAGAAAGACCGTTCGGGCGTCGCCAATGGCCTCAACGCGCCCCGGACTGGCGTTCATGCTTTATCTCCCGCAACGCCTCTTTCACCGGATCGGGGTAGAAGTTCGAGAAGTCGAGATCCTTTTTCACAAAGATGACGATGCGCGTCCCTTGATCGACATAAATCGTCGGAGGAATGTTGATCGAATCCTGCAGCGCTTCCTCGGAGAGCTTGGTCAGCGACTGCGAGACTTGCTGCGACCCGATCTGTCGCGCGTTGAGCAGATTTTGGTTTGGCTGCGACGTGATGGTTGTTGTGAGCCCAGTCACCGGATCGGTAAAGGATTGCGTGTTGTTTTGTTGATTGTTCAACTGGCTTTGCTGGCCGAGCGTCGCGATAAATTGCGACGCGCCGCCAATCACGCTGAGCAGGATGGACGCGCCGAACCGCTCGACATAGTGCTGGTCGACGAAACCCGCCTGCCCCGCCCGTCCGAGGTCGTCCGTTCCGATCGAGCCGAGTTGGACCGACACGCCATCGTCTCGCAGCAACCTTGTCCAGACGACGAAAATCCGGGTTTGCCCGCGGGTGATTCCCGAACGATAGTCGCCGATCAACTTGGTTCCGGCCGGGATCAACACCCGCCGCCCATCGAACGACCAAACGTCTTCGCGCGTAATCGCGCTGACGTTGCCCGGTAAATCGCTTTGGATCGCCGTCAGCAGGTCAGCACGGATCATCGTGCCCTGTGCAACGAGCGCGTCAATGCGGTCGTTCTTTGTCGCCACGGCCTTTTCAACCCCCGCCGAGCCGGCTGTCGCCAGAAAGCGACGGTTGCCGTCCTCTTCGGCCACGGCGCCGACGCCAGAACCGTCTTTTCCACCCGCAGCCGCGGCGGCTCCATTGACCGAGAGGGTAGACCCACCATCCGCGATCAGTTGGCCGGCGCGCAGGCGCTCCCACTTCTTGCGCTCCTCTTCCGCCGACCGCCTTTTTTCATCGTCATCGCTTCTTTGCGTCGCGGCATCGGGAAACGGCGGCGCGGCAAGAGCCGTCGGCGGCGCCACGGGCGGCGGCGGAACTTGCGGCTCGGCGGGTGGCGGAGGCGGAGGCGGAACGACCATCTTTCCAAGATCGAGGCTTTGCCGTTCGGCCGGCAGCCCGGGCCCCGGATATTGTTGCGTGTTGAACTCTTCCTTGTCCGCGGCGGTCATCAGCTTGGCGTCTTTGTGTTGCCACGAGTAGAGCAGCCACCCGACAAACGCGAGCGCCGCGAGCGGAACGCCTATCAGCGCGGTATTTCCAAGCACGTTCGAGGAGCGCGCCACTCCGCTTCGTGCGGCGTCTTCCAAGTCGAGGGAGCGATATTCGTCAGCTGATGGCATGTCGGAGCTCTCTTAGAAGGGGAAGCTGGAGGCCGCGCGTTGGAGCGCGTAGGGCTCAAAGCCATTGGGCTCATGGAGATTGTTCAAACGGCGATTGAACACGCAGGTCACTTCCTGCCCGTTCCGCAACGTCCACTGGAAATTCACCTTGTCGACGACAAGGTAAGGCCCCTCTTTGTGAAAATTGACGACGCTCTCTTGCCGGTCGCGATCGACGGCGAACATCGCTGGCGTCTCCTGATCCGGCGCGAAGCGGAACCATGTCTTGACGCCATCGTCGAACACGGCGATCGGCTTGCTCAAGGACGAGCCTTTGTAGGCATAATCATTGTTGGCGTTCGCGACTTTGAAATTCTTGGTGTTCGGATAGGCGGCGCGCGCCTTCGCCAGAGAAACAAGCTTTCCATCCGCTTCGTCGTCGGGAAACCGAAACCGGATTTTGAACACTTGGCTCGAGGGAGCCCGAAACCCCGAGCGAAGAATGAAACTGTAGAACCGCTTGGACGTGACTACATTCAAGTTCGAGAAGGCGTCCTTCTCGACGGGCTTCACGAATATGATGTTTCCGCGCTTGTTCGGCTCGACCTTCCAAGCCACCGAGTCGCCGAGCGCTAGGGTTTCGATCTTTTCATCGTCGCCAAGGACGATCGCCGTGGAGACGCCATAAGACCCATTGACCGAAACCACTTCGTCCGGGCGATAAGAGAGTTCGCGCACGCGCACATCAAACCGGCCCGAACGCGGGGCCTCCTCGCAAAAAGCCGCCGGCGGATTGCTCGACACAAGAACGAACGCCACAAAGGCCAGGATTTTGTCGAAGTGGGTCATTGCGTCCGCGCTCCCGTCTGCGCGGCGCCGGTATTGGGCGAGGGCGCCGTTTCCTGATCGCGCCGATATTCCGTCGCTTGAAATCCCAGCGGGTTGTCGAACCGCATCTGGTTCGACATAGGGACGCCCGAATAACGAAAGCGCACCAGCGACACCCAATCATGGCGTACCACATTCGACGCCGATTTTTCTTCGGTCGAGAACCGAACGAGCGCCGTCCGCTGATTTGGAAACGTCACCGATTTGACGTTGACCGAAATTTCCGTGGCGCCACCGAACTGTTTGACGGGATTGCGAGGGTTCGCGGGGCTGTAAATCTCAGTCAAATCGCGAGAGGCTGTCCCGGTCGAAAGCAGTTGCGCGAGATCGAAATTATCCTTTAAGGCCTTGGGGTCATATGTCTCGCGTGCCTTCACGTAGCGCACGACGCTGAACATCGTCACCGACTCGTCTTGGCTGAGCGAGCCTTCCGCCATTGGCCGCTTGACCTCGACGAAGCCTGACGACCTGTCGACGACGATCATATAAGGCTCGTAGGATTTTAACGGGACCAGGCTGACGAGCGCGAAAATTGAGCCCAGCGCGATCACGCTCATGACCGTGGCGACGATCCAGGCCAGAGACATTTTGGAGCGTTCCCACCGGGACCGATCTTGTTCCCACGTCGCGCCTTCCTCATAGTAACGCGAATCCGTTTTCGGTTGCGGGACGATCACCGCCGTTTCACTGGTCATCTTGAAGGCCTTGCCGCGAGGGGAGAGAACGGGACGCGCATCTACTGTGTCATCAATTTATCTTGCAGCGCTCTCGCGCCGGCGTCGCCATACACACGCCGAACGCGAGCCGCCGCCTGGCGATCGGCGATCGACCTATTGAGCCCGCGCCATCCGACGAAGGGGACGCGCGCATTGGCCACCGTCGCCGTTCCGGGAGGCCGCAAAACCCCACGCCAAAGCCCGCCGACCGTGAGCCCCCACATTGGCATGCCGCCTGAAATCGACGCCGCGAGCGCCGGGAGCTGGCTCAACAAGAACGTTCCGGTTAAACCGATCAGCACGAACGGCGCGAGCGACGACCAATCGACGCTTCCGCTGCTCATCGTGGTGGAAAGGTTCGCGAAAACCGTCTGAGTCACGGTCAGATAAAAGGCGAGGAACGCGTAAACCAGAATTTGCAGCACGGCATATTGCACGACGCTGTTCAACCAGCCCGCGAAGAACCGCGAGGATGCGCTAAACAGCAGCGTCAGAATCATCAGCGGCGCGATGCCGAGCAGCAGCCACAAGAATACCTTCGAGAGAATAATCGTGAACGTCGCCACCGCTAAAAATAGAGCGATGATCACGACGCAGGCGATGCCGACGACATAGGCGCCGAGCGAAAATAGACTGAAGGCCACGTGGGCTTGATAGGCTTGTGAAATTTGGTTCCAAATGTTCTCCAGCGCGGTCACGATCGCGTTAGGCGAGGTGTAGGAGGTTGTCCCTCCCGCGGACAAAAGTGCGTTGCCGATCGCCGACGGGGCGGTGTTCAAAACCGTGTAGGCAAAAGTCACGAAATCGTTCCAGGAGGTCGCCAGCGTGTAAATCACAAAAGCTCGAAACAGCCGGAACGCCGCATCGGTGGCAGAGCCCGTCGCGGTTCCAGACCAAACGCCAAACGCCCAAAAAATCACGTAAAGGATCAAGATCAGCGAGGCGACCGACGTGCCGGAGCCGCCCGATGTCACGGCCGTCGACAAGGCCTGGTATGCGCCCTGGACATAATTACAGCCGGCTGTGTCCACATTGCCGAGCAATTGCGGAATAAGGCCCGTGCCATAACTTGTCGCGGTGCATGTCATCGCAGCGTTCCCGAGTTGATCGGGCGCAGCGGCCCGCAATCCCCTGCCCCGACGCTCTCGAACGGCCCGTACGCACGCGCCGGTTCCGCTCCCGCATAGGACAGCGCCTGGATCGTGTGCTCGGCCGGCGCGGCCGGCCAAGTCGGCGCCGCCTCGACTTGCGCGCTTTTGGCGGGACCACCGCCCTCATCCATGGAACATGGAGCGCTGAGCGGCTTATAAGCGCAGCCCCCCAGCGCCAAGACCGCCAGACCGCAAACGACATAGAAAGTGAGGTTCATGCGCTCATTGTCCGAAGGGCTTGAATTCCATCGCGCGCGCCGCCGCCGACAAAGCGGCGATACGATCGAGGTTCGCTTGATTCGCCGCCGCCGCCGCCGTGTTGACGGTGCCGTTGAGTTGGACGATCGACTGACCGTTTTGCGCTTGAATTTGCGAGTTTTGGTCGATCGACCCCTTCACGTCAGGCGAACTCCCGATCGACGACGCGCCGCTGGTATAAGCCGTGGCGGCGCTCGTTACGGTTCCCTGTGTCGAGTTGATGAGGCCGACGATTGTCGCCGTCGTGTTGGCCGAATTCGTGAAGGCAGTATCGGCCGGGAGGGCCGTCGCCTGTCCCGTGAGGCTTTTGACGAGTTGAAGCCCGCTTATCAGCGTCGAAATGATGCTTTGAGAATTGCCCCCGAGTCCTGCGAAAGAGAGCGGCCCGCCCGAAATCACCGACCCCAAAGACGGCGCCTGGCCCATGGAAAAGCCGCCTCCGAGCGCCATTTGCGCCAGCGAGCCTTGAGCCAACGATGAGCGGTTGCCAGTCACCGCCTGCAAGGTCTTTTGCACATTCGACAGGATGCTTTGATCCGTCGCTAGAATCTGCTTGGTGTTGACCGCCGTTTGCTGCGCTTGGGTGAGATTCGCGGCGTCGATCACTGGCACTTGCGCCAGGGCGTATGAGCTCCAAATCAGGCCCGCGACCAGGCCCAAAATATGCTTCGACATGACCCTTCCCCTTTTAGTGCGACGGCGATTAAGGCGCCGATTGCGCGGCGACGAGATAGACGATGACATTGCCTTTGGGATCTAACGTGTGATATTGCCAACACCCGCCGTTGCTCAGCAACTGGCAAGCGCCGTTGGCGAGCACGCATGGACTCGTCGCGGTTCCCGCGCCTGAATAACCGGGGGCGCACACGGCGTTTGAGGGAACGGCGCCAGCGCCAATCGCCCACGGAACAAACGCCATCGCGCGCGCCGCCTGGCTCAGCTGGGCGTTCCTTGAAACATTGATTGCGTTATACGCGGTCACCAATAGATTCGCGGTCTGCAGTACCTGATTCCAGCTGAGACCGTTTTGCGTTCCGAGCGAAGAATTCTGGTCATAGCCAGCCATAAACGTTGGCGCCGGCCCTATGCCCGTCGAGGCCGTTTGATAGGTGGGACCGTTCGCCGTGATCGTGGTTTGCGTCGCGGCGTTGCCAGCCACGACGCTCGCCGCCGTCTGATCCAAATTTTGTGTGGCCACGCCAGGCGCGGTGGTCGGACTGGCGGGCGCGGTCGCGGATTGTGGATCATATTGTTGAACCGCGGTGTTCCCCGTCGCGGTGTTCGGTTGCGCCGTGTTGTTCTGCGTCGTTCCCTTTTGACCCTGATGCGTCGCGCAATTTATGCCGCCCTGCCCCTTATTGTTGTTCTGCTGGACGGGAACGGTGCTGGTCGTGGTCGTCTGCGTCAGCGTTTTTTGCGTCAATTGCTGATCGTCGTCGACGGGAATGTCGGCCAACGCGACGCCGCCCGAAAGAATCGCAAGCGCAAGGCTTCCAGCTATCGGCCTCATGAGCTCGCCCTTCCCGTAAAAATCGGCAGCCACGCTTTCGGGTCGTCGCCAACTTTCTCGATAAGCGCATGGAGCTCAGCGACCGTTTCCGTGCGCCCCGACAGAACCTTGATAAGATCGGGCATCGAGCCGAGATCGAGCTTTGCGATCACCGAATCCTGCCCGTGCTTAATCAGGAAGGACCGCGCCTCGGGCACGGTCTCGCGTATCCAACGAATTTCGCGGTCGGATAGCTGGAACGCCTTTTTGTAGCTTTCGTCATCGGCCTTCGAGTTTGGGAAAAACACATTGGTCGAGGTTTGTTCGATCAAGGTGTTTGCCGCCTGAGAGCGCACGATGTCGGCGGCGCTTTGCGTGCCGAAGCCAACAATGCCGTTTTGCTTACGAATCGTTTTCAGCTTGTCCTTGATGAAATAGGAAAACACCGCGTCGTCGAGCAGTCGCCATCCCTCATCGAGGAACAGCATGACCGGCGCGCCGTCCAACAACTCTTCGAGCCGATGGAAAATATAGAGCAGCGAAGCCGTGCGAATGACTGGATCGTCGAGCACCTTTGTCATATCGAAACCGAAGATATGCGAAAGAGAGAACTTGTCTTCGTGATTGTTGAACAGCCAGCCTTTCTGATCGGGCCGAATCCAGCTTTCGAGACGCGACATCAAGTCGCCTTCGCCCGCCTGAATTCGTCCGCGCAGCAGCGACGAGAAGGCTTCTAGGTTCCGCCCTTGCGGCGGACCGGAAACAACCGTCTTGATCGCGTTGCGGATAACCTGCTCTTCCGACGATGTTAGGATTTCCCCGACACGCGCCGGCTTCAGCATGAATGAGAAAAGCTGAAACAGAAATTCACGATTTTCGCCGCTGTCGGGCAGCATCAGCGGGTTAAAGCCGGTAGGCTCTCCAGGGCCCAACGTCTCGTATCGGCCGCCGAGCGCGCGAATGAAAATTTCGGCGCCCCGGTCCTTGTCGATGAAGATCAATTTTGGGCGCGGCTTAACGCGCTGCGCTTGCGCCGCGATGAACGACAGCCAAACAGTCTTGCCGGACCCCGAGGGGCCGACGACGGTGAAGTTTCCCAAATCGCGGACGTGGAAATTATAGAAGTAAGCCGTTTGCGACGCCGTCTGAAACACGGAGATCGCCGGCCCCCAATGATTGTTCGCCGGCGATCCACTGGGGTAATTGTGCAGAGACACGAACCCCGCGACATTGCGTGAACTGATAATCGCGTTGCGAGCGATATACGGGAAATTGCCCGGAAACTGCGCCCAAAAGGCTGGTTCCGTATTCAGGTCTTCGCGCACCCAAATCACCGAACGATCGGTCAGGGCGGCGCCAGCGGCGGTAATCGTCGCGTCCACTTCTTGAAGCGTCTTGCCCAGGGCCATCACGGTCATGTGATGTTCGCCGTAAAGGGATTCCGAAGCGAGCAGTTCGTCTCGCGCGTCGCCCAGATGTTCGGCCACGA
>PLAI01000050.1 GCA_003134075.1 Methylocystaceae bacterium
TGCTCTTCGGACGCGAACCGCGCCTGTTCGGCTTCGGATTGGCTCGCCAGCAAATCCTTCTTCAACCGCTCTAGCTCGGCGCGGATGGGGGCGGCGGCGTCAGCCGGGGCGGTTGGCGGTTGGAAAGGGCCGGCAACAAAGGACGGATCATCGCCAAAGGTGCGGTGAAACCAGATGGCGGCTTGTCGGGCGTATTTCAGAGCATTTAGTGCATCGGCAAGCGTTCCTTCCGTGCCGTGTGCAGCTTTGTTGCCGAAGATACGGAGGCTATGGAAAAGGTCGGCGACCTCCGAGGGCATGACACGTTCGAAACGAAGCCGGCGAAGCAAATCCGACTGCGCTTCTTCGCGGCCTTGCACCTGGTAGAGGCCGGTCTTGGCGGCAATGAGCTGCGCGAGCAACTCGCCGAACTGGCGAAGCTTGATCAGACAGGTGTTCGGATCATCATGGAAATAGCGTTCGGCAAGGGCTCCCAGCCGCACGAGCTGAGCGTCGTGCGCTTTCAAGAAGCCAAAATTGCCGGATTGGATTTTCATGGCGATAACACAGGCCTCACGTCGGCTGTGGCGTGAACCGGCGCACAACCACCTTCCCTTCGTGCTCGCGCACCTGGGCAAGGTCGTAGGCGGCCTGCATTGTGAGCCATGCTTCGGCCGTGCTGCCGAGGGCCTTTTCGAGGCGAATGGCCATTTCTGGCGAAATGGCGCTCTGACAATTGATGACTCTGTAGAGCTGCTGGCGCGTCACCCCTAGACCTTCAGCCGCTTGCGCGACCGTAAGGCCAAGTCCGTCGATGTTCTCTTTGACGAGACGGCCGGGGTGAGGCGGATTCTTCATAACCATGCCAGGAATGTAAATTGTTAAGTTACGCGTGTCAAAACCAAAGCTTTGCAGAAACTTAGTGCAACATAAAGGACGTTATGTAGTGCAGACTAATCGTAGCGGCGCTGACTTAGGGGTGGCCCATAGCATTATGAAGATTGCGCATTATCTCAATGGCTCTTTTGGTCTTTTTATATAGGTTACCTTCCGCCAACTTATTCCCAAACACTTCTTTCAGCTCCGTCCGATAGACCACCCACCTCGATTCCGGTAGCTCTACTGTGATCTGACTCGCCTCAGTTAACCAAGCGCTGAATTGAGCCTGGGCGTCTTCCTGATAGGACGACGACCACCAACTTAAAAGCCTGTCTCCATGCGACAATAGCTTCGATATTCGTTCTAGCAACTTTGCATCGGCGGCCTCTTGCGGCGACAGGACTTCAGGTAAGTCCCGAACTATACCTGCTTTCGGTTGTTCTAAATTGTCGTCTGCCGCGATAGGACGTTCATGGGGCGGCGGAGACCCGCTTCTTTTTAATCGCAGATACAAATACCCCGAAACAATCCAGCCGGCAGCCAGAAGGAATGCCGGCACCCAGATCGACACAACTTCACTGACGGTTGGACTGGTTATGTGGAACAGGTCGTTACCAATTTTATCGTTGAGCCAGCCCGCCGCAGCATGTTCTAAAAGTAACTTGAAAATCCAAGTTAAGACGGCTAGCCCTATGGTTAACCCCGCGCCTAATCGCCCAGAAATTTGCCAGTCGCGTTGAGAGCCATTTTGATGGTTGTCTGCGCCGGATTGGGAAATCAAAGTCTGATCCTTTCCACTTCGTCCTGCGTGAGCCGTTCCTTCGTCCGATCATAGAGCTTGGTGGTGCGCGGGCTCTCGTGCGCGGCCATTTCCTGAGCGTGCTCCAGCGCGCCGCCATTGGCAAGATAAGCGGTGATGCCGGTCGCGCGAAACGTGTGATTTCCGATCGGCGCGTGAATGCCGGCGGCGACGGCGCGCCGGCGGATCATGCGCCAGGCGTCCGACTGGTTCATCGGCTCTTCGGATAACACCGTGGCGTTGTGCCCGCGCGACGTGCGGAACAGCCAGCCCTTACGGTCCTCGGCGATGCCGGCCGCGGCGATATAGGCGTGCAGCGCCTCGGCGAGGGCGTGATGACAAGGCATGGCGTGATGCTTGCCGCCTTTCTCGTGCAGTCGGAGCCGCCAGCCCGCTCCTTGCGGCCGAAGGTCCTCCACCTTCATTCTCAGCGCGGCCGTGATCCGCGCGAAGGAATAGGTGAGGGTGGCGATCAGCGCCCGGTCGCGCAAGTCGCGCACTGTGCCAGTTGGAATGGAGTCGAGCAGCTTGCGCCACTCGGGGGCGTCGAGCACCGGCGTCTTGCCGGTTTTCACCACATGCTTCGGCCCGCGCACGGCCGACGCCGGGTTTGCCGGCATGACCTGGCCGGTGATCAGCCAATCGAACAGCATGCGCACGGCGGCGAGCTGCTGTTTCACGCACGGTGGCGAACGGGTCCGCTGGAGCAACTCTACATAAGCGGCGACATCGAACGGCCGGATCGTGGGCAGCGTCAGCCCGCGATCCTCGCACCAGGCGAAGAATCGCCGACAGGCCCGCGCGTAAGCCCGGCGCGTATTTTGGTTCCGGATGTTGGCGGTGAAGAATTCGATGTAGCGCCAGGCGGCGGAGTCGCCTTCGTCGGCGATCAGCGCCGGGACTAGGTGACCGTCGACCGGGGTCGCGAGTCGGCTGGGTCTTACGGCAACAGGAAGATGGGAGTCCGAGGTCGTCATAGCTTAGCCTTAGCACAAATCTCACGCATGATAAAGGACGTTATCATGCGTGA
>PLAI01000352.1 GCA_003134075.1 Methylocystaceae bacterium
TCAGAACCGTGCCGCAGTACAATCGACTGATGCGAGGAAACCGTCAAGACGACGGGAAAGCCGCGCCCGACGAGAGAACTACGCGGCGGGATTCGAAGGCGTTACGGGTGTTGAAAGGGCGCGGGCTTGCGCATGGCGCGGGCGCAAGCCGTTAAGGGCTCTATGTGAATTGCCTTAATGTCGTGGCGGCATAGGTCGTGATAGAGGCTATCTGTTAGAGGAAGGAAGAGCCTCTATGGTGAAATTTATCATCGTCGAGCGCACGATTTGCGACGCGATCAGTAGTGCCCGGGAAGGGCCGGCGCCGTTCACGCCGCCGCGCCAGCGCAGAGAGGCTATGCCTTGGAGCAAAATCTCGGAAGGCGACGCCGATGGCAATGTGGTGGCTGCAAAATCTTCCCGCGTTGGGAAAATTTCGAACGCGGCAGACGACAAGCCTGCCCATAAGAAAGAGCCGGGCCGTAGCGACGTAGCTCGGGTCGCTACGGGGCATGACTGCGCCGGCACCGCCCGAAACGAGCGGAATATGGCTCAGAAATGCGTCGCGGCGAACGCGGCGATCTTTCCGGCGAAGACGATCGCGAGCGCCAGCGATCCATATTTCATGATCGACATGATCGCGTAATAATGATCTGGCCTTATCATTTACTCATACCCTTCCTGCTAAAGCGCGACCTTTGATCGCGGCAAGCCGCAATCGTCGCGAGGAGTACAACAGGTGAGTGCGTGCAATTCGATTGCCAAGTGGCAAGTGAGGGCCTGCGATGTTTGGTCGCGAGATTATTGCCGAGCTTGCCGAGCTTGCGGAGATTGACGAGAACCTAATCCGCTCACCGCTCACGCCGTCGCAAGAAGCCTCCGCGATCTTCCGACGCAAGGCGATCTATCACGAGGTGCACCCGACGAGTCCCTTGGCGACGACCTCGGCGCCGTCACAGGAACCTCTCTCGGCGTCGCACTCACTATTATTTCGAGGGGCGCATAGCGGCGGTATCCCGAATAGACCTATCAACCACGCGAAAATGGCAACGAGCAGATTGGTCCACCAAGGGTTCCCAAGGATGAACCCAACTGCCAGCGCAGTAGCCGCGAGTAGATTGCTAGCCTCCATAAATTTGCGCGCAAATGCATACGCCTCGGCAAGCTCCTTCTCATTGGCGAACTCGTCATCTTCGAGCGGCCTGATAGCGGTGACGCTCTGGTTCACTGGGGTTTCAATCACACCGGCGATCAATCCCGAAACTAACCAGACAGTGGTAAACCACCCGTCGTGACGGATGACGCCGACGAAAGCCCCGACCACGTCAACGACGAGTAAGAAAGTGAGAATACGATCCAGATGGTGATGAGCTTCCGACCAAGTGTCAGTCATCAGATTGCCTGCGGGCCGTCCGGCCAACATTCCGCTAGAGCTATGGAATAGCGGCACGTAAGCATTGAACACCGCATAATGGGACATAATCAATCTGGTATTTTTACCTACGCCCCGCCGCCGTTCTCGGCGAGGAACTCGACCCCAGCGGTTTCGCGGACGATGATGACCCATGCGAGGTTGCCGATCACGTCCGAGGGAGGGCGTTTTTCGTCTTCAGGTCTAGCCAGCATTATGCTGACCTCTTCGGCACTATGCGTAACCCCTTAATGGTCCTGGATGCTTCTTCTTCAGCAGCGGCCGCCGCTGCCTCGCTAATTGCTTCCATTGTGCTTTTTTGGAAGGCGGACGAATTTGGATCGGTGTCAAACTCAACCTCGATTACAAGCACTCTCTCAAATAGGTCTCCGCAGGATTCCCATTCGATCCAAGTTCCGGAAACTCCGGGAATGAGCTCAACGTTCTGACGGACAATTGATCTTTGGTTTGTCATCAAATCCCCCTGCTTTCCGCAAAGCATAGCAGGGAGTTGGGCTCAAGGCGAGGTCCTCAAACATGCGGGAATTACCTGCGATCGGAACGGAACTCGCGTTTTTATCTCAGGAAATAATAAGCAACGCCGAGAGTGACGATCGCGCCGCGAAATTTTCTCTGAGACCGCGAGATCACAAATTTCGCGGGGGCGGGAACACGGGCATGGGAGTGGAGCTTTTGGCAGCGGCGTAGGAAGCTGGCGCGGGTGTCGCGCATCAATGGTTCTACTCAAAACCGTTTTTCAGTCTGGCTCACCGGTTACGGCGATCCGGGCCGCGCGAGCAAGATGCTCCAACTCGACATCGCTCGCGATCAATCGATCGAGCAGGGCCTTCATGCCGGCGTGGTCGGACGCCGACTGAAACGGACCGGGCTGGCGTTCGATCGCCAGCACCACGATCGCGAAAGCCTTCTTCACCAGATGTAGATCACGATCCTTGAACTGCGCGATGTTTCATTCCTCCGAGTTTGACAATGCTCGGTCTCTTCCCGCATCGCCACAATAGCTCGGTCAGATCGCCGACGGATTCTGTCGCGATCACAATTCGGCCATTGGTGATCGGGCACCTGTCGCGCGGGGATGGACACGCCTCAAAGACGGCCAGAGGTAACGAAACGGCCTCGCGGTAAGCGTATAGTCGTCTGCTGACACCCGAGTTCTCGCCAATGGCTGCCCGGCGTCGGCGTTGGGATAAGGCGTTTTCTCAGTGACCTCGGAGTAGCTTTTAAGCTACATTTGGGATATGATCGAAATCCTCCGTTATCAGCGCGAAGATGGCCGCGAACCGTTTACGGAATGACTGGACGCCTTGCGTGACAAAGCAGCCCAGGCTCGCATCTGAGTTCGCTTGCGGCAAGTGCAGGCCGGCAACTTCGGCGACTGCGAACCAGTCGGCGGCGGCGTCATCGAGCTGCGCGTTCATATCGGCGCTGGCTACCGGGTGTATCGTGGCCGGCGCGGGAAAGCGATCGTCATCCTTCTTTGTGGCGGCGACAAGGGCAGCCAGGCGACGGACATCAAGCGGGCGATCGAATTGTGGTCGGAATGGAAGGGGAGGCAATCATGAGCAAGCTGAAAGGGGTCGTCTCGCACCACGAGCGAGAAGTCGCCGAACTGTGCGCCGACCGGGAGCTGGCCATCCAATATCTGAAGGCCGCGATGGAAGCGCTCGACAATCCCGATGATCGGGCCGGCGGCTTGCTGGCGCTGCGCACCGTGGCGGAAGCCTATGGCGGGCTTGGGGCCGTGGCGGCCGAGGCCGGCATCAGCCGCGAGTCGCTGTATCGCGCATTGTCGCCAAAAGGCAACCCGACGCTCAAGACCTTGCTGGCTGTCCTGAAGACAGTCGGCATGCGCCTGTCGGTGGAGCCCGAGCGCCATGTCCACGCCTGAGTTCAACTTGAGCGGGGATATTTATCGACGGTCGTGGTCGACGGTCGACAGCGGCGGGTGTTTGGCAATGCGCCGGCCTTCGGCCAAGTCTAACATCATTGGCAAGCGGCAGGACTTCAGCGACTCAAAAGGGAATGGCGGCGCCAATTGAACTGGCCGGCCCGCCGCCTGAGGACGGATTACCGTGTGAGACTCATCGCTGAACGCCGTTTGGGGCGCAGTTTAAGCCGCCTAGGCGGGATTCGGGTGGTGACGAAGCGAGCCAGGGCGTCGTAACGGGAGCGGTCACCCAACCGTCAGCGCCTCCGAGATCGGTTTGCGCGACTTCAACGTCGTCGTCCTTCTCGTAGCAAATCGACAAATCCGGCCGCGACACTTCCTCGCCGGTGCCTTTGACGCCGACAGGGCCTCGCGGAGAGTTAGGATGTCGCCGATCTCGCCACGACGCTTGCGCCATCATTCGAACCTCCAGTCGCGCCAATCGTTCGTGTAAATTCAAGTGGTGGGCCTCAAGCGATCATTTCTTGCAGCCATCGAACATTCGCTCGCACTGCGAACCAAATATTGTTGTTCTTGCGGCGCCAATCCAAAGCCGGCGATATCGTCGAACGACCGTATCAGCTTACATGAATTCTATGTCGCGGACCTTTTTCCGTATAGATACCTTATGTCGCTTCGCTGTAAACCCTCGCTGCGGTCCACACCCCGGAT
>PLAI01000296.1 GCA_003134075.1 Methylocystaceae bacterium
CCATCGTGAGGGCCGCCGCGCACGCGATAGATGCGCGCCGCCGATATGCCGCCGATCGCGAGCGACCAATCGTCGTCGGCGATGTCGACCGCGCCATCGAGCCGCGTGAACGCCGTGCGACGCCATTTGAAACTTGAATGGCTGCGGCGCGGCTCGATCATGTTCGTTTCGCTCGGCGAGCTGCACGGTCGCGCTTCGCGACCGTGCTTTTCGGTCGCCGTCGTCGCCGCCCATGCTTATCCGAGTCGCGCGAAACATAAAACGGGGCGGCTTGCTGTGCGGCTCTCATGCCGCGCCGATCGCGGATGCGTCCAGGGGGTGGCCGTCGCCGGTCTCGATCGCGGCCAGCGTTGGCTTGGCGCGATAGGGCTCGATATGCGCCTGGTGGGCTCGCCGAAAGACGCAAATCGTCGACGCGCCCTCCGATCGCGGTTCGTCGCCGGGTCTGCGTTAGAGCGGCGGCTTGCGTCGGGGCGGCTTTTCGGGTTTGGGCGGGGGCAATGACGCTGCGACCGTCTCGGCACCGGTTATCGCGGCTTGGAGCGCGGGCCCTGGCGGACGATAGCCGAGGCGTTCGACGAAGGCTCTCTCGTTTGAGTAGACGGCCTTAAAAAACGCATCGAGAAGATATTTGGCGGCCTCCCTATCGGGATGCGCTTCGGAGAGCGCGACGCCAACGATTGACCGCGCCCTGTCCTCCCATTGCTTTATAAATTCATGACCGCGACCAATGCTCATATGGAAATGCGCGGGCGTGAGTAAGCTATAAAGATCAAAAAGCATATCCTTGGCTTTTCTATAATTAGGGTTGTTTTCGGACATTTCTGATAATATCTCATGCCTCCTACTTTCATAGGTGCCTATCGTAAATTCATACCACTCTTGTTTAAATGCTTCTAACGTAATTGTTCCGTCATCGACGGCTGGAGGGGTTATGGCGTCCCTATATTTATTAAATTTATCCCAGTAAGGTCTATTAGAAACTCGTTTGAGCGATTCATTTATTGCATTTTCAAATTCTATATCTTCGTCTCGGCCGAGGCTTTGATACGCTGCTACCACGAAGTTTTCAAATGGAGTTGTTCTCGAGGTAATTACTTCTGCTGTCAAATGTTCCCATGTATATCCGAGCGACTCGCAAAAGCTCCAGGCCCATTCGTCTGCGCGGTTATCTCGCTTCGTGCGGATGCTCTCCTTTTTGACAAATGACGCTAATACTCGCAGTGCCTCAGCGCATTCAGTCAATTTAGTGGTCGCTATTTCAACGGAATTAGATATTTTTTCAACCTCTTCATGATCCGCTCTCGCTAGACCACGCTGTAAAAATGGGAGAAAGTCGAAACAGATCACAGAAAGATCGTTCGTTAGTTTATTTAGGCGTTCCTCCTCCTTTACTAACTTTTTTACGTTTTCATCGAGCCGTTTTTTGCGCTCCTTGACGCATTTCACCTCTTCTTTTGACCAATGCGCGACCATCACCGCGTTGGCGACGCCCATTCTCGCGGACCAATAGGGGCATATGATATTTCTTTCCTTCGCCAAATCGCGAGATATCAATCTCGCCCGCCCCGCGCTTTCGCTTCCATTTTTAAGTGCGGAGATAAAGTCGTCAATTGGAAGGGCGGCCCGGGGTTTTACCCAAGGTTTAGAAGGTAATTCTGGCGTGTAAAATAGGTTTTGATCGTGGTCGGGGAAAAGTTTAGCGATGGCCTCGGCATAAGTCATTTCTTCCGGCTGCTTCGACCTTCCCCCTTTCAAGCCCTTGGTCATGATCGGGGTTCTTTCAATCCTTGCCGGCGCGATCTTTGCGCCGGCGAACGCCCGGGCCTTCGCCGTTTTCGGCGATAAAGCCAAGTATCCCCGGAAAAACACCCGCTTTATGCATGATTGCGCGTAGCGCGGCACCGCTCACAACCTCGACCGAAAGGGATTCCTTTTCAGATTTTTCTATGCTGTAATAATCAAATCTTTCGACGATTTCTAAGATTGCTTGCCAAATGTTGCATTGATCCATGGCCTTCTGCGTCAATTTCCATACATGACGATGGTAAGCGTATGCTGTTTTTCTTCCTTTAAGCGTCAGTATTTTGTCAATACTGTCAATTGCGTTATTGTCATCCCATACATATTCATTGCTACGCAATGTCAAACCCGAATTAATGCAGTATTTTCTCTCGGCGGCGGCACCGGCCGCTTGAATCATCCCAAGCGTAAGCGCGGATTTGCCATATCCGTATTTGTTTATATTGTTGCGAGCTTTTATAACCTTTATAATATTCCATCCAAATGATCCGCTAATAAAACAAACTTCCTTGCCGTCTAATAATTCTGTTTCAACTACGCATTCAATGTTTGAGCATCCTAATCCGAGGGCGTATGATAATACAGCGTGCCCCGCCTCGTGGCACACTACCACTTTGATACTAGTTGAATTTGTGAGTGTTCCAGTCGGGTAAAGTACTTCGATATATTTGCAGGCAACGCTCTGTGTCGAGGAAGCTGGCATGATGTTAGCTCCTAATCTTGCCCGCGCTATCCTTGCGCAGGCGGACGCCGGGGCCTTCGCCGTTTTCCGCAAGAAACAGAATTCCGGCGGATTCCAGGGCGCGCCGAATGTCCGCGAGCGTGCGCTCGTAAGGCGTCCGGTTCCCGGCTTCAAAATCGGCGATAGTTTTCTTTGCGACCTTCGCGCCGGCCGAAGCCGTCGCCTCTTCAAGCTGCTCTTGCGTCCAGCCGAGCAAAGCTCGCGCCGCGCGGCATTGTTCGCGCGAAAATGTCATTTGCAGCGTAACCCTTCTCTTTTAGAGTTGACTTATTCAGAGCGATGTTACACCATTAGCGTAACAAGACAAGGAGAGAAGCTCAATGTCCGCAATCCGTTCCTACCGCATCCTTCTCGCCGCCGGTCTCCGCGCACAGCTCTCTGTCCGAATCTGGGAGGTCGACGCGCAGGCCAATGGCAGCGCACTCGATCCGATTTTCGCGGCGATCGACTGCCACAGGGCGGCGGCGAAAGCCAATGAATTGGCGCAACGCCGCGCCGATGCGAGCGAAGCGCAAGCCAATAAACTCGCCGCCGATCGCGCCTCCGACGCCAATACGGCCGCGATGCTGGCGTTGATCGCCACGGTTCCGACGACGGCGGCCGGGCTTCGCGCGGGGCTGCGATATGTCGCGGCGAAGGGCTTCGAAGGCAATGACCTCGTCGAGTTCATCCGGACCTTGCTGCATTCGCGGCATTTTTCAACCGACACGGATTGATGGCGGAGCGCCCCATATCCCTTTCATATCAGTCTCCAAACAAGGAAAGCCCCATGTCAAAAGCTTGTTCTCGCCGTGTCATCCTCGCCGCCGGACCGGCGGCGACCGTGTTCGCCAGCCTCAACGCCGCCGCACGCGCCGAGGCGCTTTCGCCCGACCCGATCTTCGCGGCGATCGCGCGCCACGAGGCGACGGAAGCCCGCTTTTGCGCCGCCGCCAATCTAACCGATGAAGTCATGGCGCGGCGCGAGGGCCGCGCGATCACGCCAGCGGATGAAGCGGAATTCGACGCGGCTGAAGCGGCTTACGACTCCGCGCTTGACGCGTTGGTGGCGACGCAACCGACGACCAAGGGCGGCGCGCGCGCGGCGCTCGATTATTTTATCGGCCTCGATCGCGGCCGTCCCCTAGCTGATTTCGTGAAGACCCTACGCGATTCCCAAATTCTCGCCGGCTA
>PLAI01000368.1 GCA_003134075.1 Methylocystaceae bacterium
CGATGGTCGGCGACGGCATCAATGATTCGCCGGCGCTCAGTTTCGCCGATGTCGGCATCGCCATGAAGCACGGCGCCGAAGTGACGCAGGAATCCGCCGATGTCGTGCTGATGGAGGATTCGCTCTGGAAGCTCGTCGAGGCGGTGGAGATTTCGCGCGACGCCATAAAGCTGATCAAGCAAAATTACGGCGTCGTCGTCGTTCTCAACACGCTGGCGCTCGGCCTCGCGCTGCCGAGCGGACTGATCAGCCCGTCGTTCACCGCGCTGCTCAGCAACGGTTCGGCCATTCTCGCCAGCGTCAACGGCGTGCGGCCCCTGCTGCGGCGGCGATGAGCGGGGCGGAGCCAGAGCTTTCTCCAGGACATCAACAGGAACTCGCGCGCGCCTATAGACTGCTGGAGTCGGACAATTTCGCGACGCGCCTCAGCGATTACGCCGGCAAACCCATCCATGGCGTCTTGGCGCGAATGCCCAAGCCCATGCGCCGCGCAGTGGATCGCGCGGTCGAGCGGGCGATTCAGGAATGCCTCAAGGTCGCGCTCAGATCGCTGAACAACGAGCCCAAAAAGCGCCCCTCGACGCGGCTCGCCTCGACTCTCGCCGGCGTCGCGGGGGCGTCGGCGGCCTCTTCGGCGCCGCCTCCTTGCCGGTCGAATTGCCGGTGACGACGATACTCATTCTGCGGGCCATCGCCGACATCGCGCGCCATTACGGCGAGGATCTCTCGACCATCGAGGGGCGCCTCACTTGCGTCGAAGTCTTCGCCCATGGCTCGAACAAGAAAACCGACGAGCGCCACGCCGGCTCCGAGCGCCGCGCGGACGTGGGCTATTACGCCTCGCGCGCCATGCTCGGCCGCCTCGCCAATGAGGCGTCGTCGCTGCTGCTGGAGCGCGGCGCGACCAACCTCGCAGCGCCGGCGGTGGCGGCGCTGACCGGCGAGGTCGCCTCGCGCTTTGGCGTCGTGGTCTGGGAGAAGATCGCCGCGAGCGCAATTCCGCTGGCCGGCGCGGCGGGCGCCGCGACGATCAATGTGCTGTTCATGAACCACTTTCTGGCAATCGCGCGCGGACATTTCATGCTGCGGCGGCTGGAACGCATTCATGGCGAAGAGGCGATTCGGAGCCATTATCGGCGCTTGAGCCGCGGAAGCTCCGACCACGCCACGTAAAAGGAGGGCGAACCGAAACGGGCCGCCCTCCGACGCGGGCTTTATTTCTCCGCGGCTTCCAGATGCGTCAGCGCCTCTTCGGCATGCTTGGTGCCGACATCGGCATGTCCCTTCTTGCCGTGCTCGATGGCAGCCTTCAAATGCGTAATCCCTTCCGCCGTATGGGGATTCGCCTTCGCCTTCTCGGCCGCCTCGGCATGCGTCAGCGCTGCCTCGGCATGGGTTACGAGAAGATCGGCATGGCCCTCTTTTCCATGCGAAATGGCTTCTTTGGTGTGACTGATGGCTTCGGCCAAATGATCCTCGGCCAAGGCGAGGCTTGGCGCGAGAGCGACAGCGGCTCCAAGACCAAGAACCAACGAAAATGTCCTGCGATCCATGATATTATTCCCTCCCTTTTGCGCCCCGGCTAAGGGGGCTAGTAATACTTGGGGCGGTCGGCGCGGCGCGACAAGGCCCAGCTTCGACCCGCGCCTTTTCCGGGCGCTTGAGGATTCTTTACAAACGCGCGCATTTTCGCGCATAAACGCTCGATCTGAGTGCGCCCGCGCGCATTTTCACGCAACACCGACACACTGCGTTTTCGCGTCCGAGGCGTCCCGATTTTGGGCGCGAAGAGCGCGAGCGCCAAAAAAAGGCGATGCGATTTGGAAGCCTCGGTCTCGAAGCCGCATCCCGCGGCGACGCCGCTTTGCGCGCTGCGCTCCAGCGGTCTATCCGGACGTCTTCGCCCGCCCGGCGACAAATCGGTCTCGCATCGGTCGCTGATCCTCGGGCTGCTTTGCGTCGGCGAGACGACGATCGAGGGCCTGCTCGAAGGCGATGACGTTCTCCACACCGCCAGCGCCTGTCGCCAACTCGGCGCGACCGTGACGCGGCGCGGCGAGGGAAATTGGAGCGTCTTTGGCGCGGGACTTGGCTCGCTGCTCAGCCCCCGCGAGACGCTCGACTTCGGCAACGCGGGCACGGGATCGCGGCTGATGATGGGCGTCGTCGGCGGCCATGCGATCACCGCGCGTTTCGATGGCGACGCCTCGTTGCGCAAGCGGCCAATGCGGCGCATCCTCGACCCGCTGCTGCTCCAGGGCGCCCGCGTGCTGGAGGAGCAGAAGGGCGGTCGCTTCCCGATTCTGCTGCAGGGAACCAGCGAACCGCTGCCCATCGAATATACGACCCCCGTCGCCTCGGCGCAGATCAAATCGGCCGTGCTGTTCGCCGGCCTCAACTCGCCGGGCCGAACGGTGGTGATCGAACTCGAGGCCTCGCGCGACCATACCGAGAAAATGCTGACGCATTTTGGCGCGGAGCTAAAGGTCGAGCCCCACGGCCCGCATGGCCGCAAGATCACACTCGAAGGCCGGCCGGAGTTGCGCGCGCAAAAAGTTCGCGTGCCGGCGGACCCGTCCTCGGCGGCTTTTCCGTTGGCGGCGGCGCTGATCGTCGAGGGCTCCGACATCGTGGTCGAAGGCGTGATGACCAATCCGCTGCGCAGTGGACTGCTGACGACGCTGCTCGAAATGGGCGCCGATCTCTCGTTGGAAAACCGCCGCGTCGAGGGCGGCGAGGAGGTCGCGGACATTCGCGCGCGCTATTCGCCGGGCCTTCGCGGCGTCGAGGTTCCGCCACAGCGCGCGCCCTCGATGATCGATGAATACCCAATCCTCGCTGTCGTCGCGGCATTTGCTTCCGGCGAAACGCGCATGCGCGGCCTTTCGGAACTGCGCGTCAAGGAATCCGACCGCCTCAACGCGATCGCGGCGGGACTTGAAGCCAATGGCGTCGATTGCGCGATCGAGGGCGACGATCTCTTCATGCGCGGCGGGGCGGTCGCCGGCGGCGGACATGTCGAAACGCATCTCGATCACCGCATCGCCATGAGTTTTCTGGTCATGGGCCTCGCCGCCCGAAAGGGAGTCACGGTCGACGATCAAGCCATGATCGCGACGAGCTTTCCCTCGTTCCGCGCGCTGATGGAAAGCCTCGGGGCGCGGTTCGCGTGAGCGGGCTCGTCATCGCCATCGACGGTCCGGCGGCCTCGGGCAAAGGCACGCTGGCCCGCCGTCTCGCCGAATATTTCAACCTGCCGCATCTCGACACGGGTCTGCTCTATCGCGCCACAGCCTGCGCGCTGCTCGACGAAGGATTGCCGCTCGACGACGAGGAGGCCGCCACGGCCGCCGCGCGCGGCCTGTCGCTGACCGATTTCGACGATGCGCGCCTACGTTCGCGCGAGATGGGCGAAGCGGCGTCGGTCGTCGCGGCCTTGCCGCAGGTGCGGGCCGAACTTGTCGATCTGCAGCGCCGTTTCGCGGCGCGCGAAGAGGGCGCCGTGCTCGACGGGCGCGACATCGGCACGGTGATCTGCCCCGGCGCGCGCGTGAAAATTTTCGTGACCGCCACCCCGGAGACCCGGGCGCAGCGGCGTGCGCTGGAGCTGGCGAGACGCGGCGAGGAAGTCGATTATCCGACCATTCTCGCGGATGTGAAGCGGCGCGACGAACGCGACAGCGCCCGCGCGGTGGCTCCGCTCAAACCCGCCGCAGACGCGGTGACGCTCGACACCAGCGACCTCGACATAGAAGCGGCCTTTCGCGCGGCGGTGGCGATCGTCGAAAAGGCGCGGGGATGACCAGAACAAGTTCCGCGAAAGTTGATAGACTTTTGCGATGAGAACTTGTTCCAGCATTTCGATTTCGCGCCGCGTGTTTCGCTTCGCGCCCTCGCCGAACGGCTTTCTGCATCTTGGCCACGTTTTTTCGGCGCTGCGGAATTATGAGCTCGCCCAAGAATGCGGCGGGCGCTTTCTGCTGCGCATCGAGGACATAGATCTTTCGCGCGCAAGGCCCGAATTCGAGGCGGCGATTTACGAGGATCTGGCTTGGCTGGGGCTTGATTGGGAGCGCCCCGTGCGAAAACAGTCCGAGCATTTCGCTGACTATTTTCGCGCGCTCGAACGGCTGGAGGCGCCGGGGCTGCTCTATCCTTGCGTTTGCACGCGGGCCGACATCGCGCGCGCCGCGCCCAAGGACGGCCCACGCGATCCCGACGGCGCGCCGCTCTATCCGGGAACCTGCCGGAACAAGCCACGTCCCCCGATCCGCGAGGTTTTACGCACAGGCGGCGTGGCGCTGCGGCTTGATATGGGAAAAGCGCTTAAGCTGGCGCCGCCTCTCGCCTGGCGCGAATTTGGCCTCGGCGACGTCGCGGCGCGGCCGGAGCAATGGGGCGATGTTGTTTTGGCGCGCAAGGACACGCCGGCGAGCTATCATCTCGCGGTCGTCGTCGACGACGCGCTGCAAGGCGTCACCGATGTCGTGCGCGGCAAGGATCTATTTCACGCGACGAGCGTGCATCGGCTATTGCAGCAACTGTTGGGTCTTCCCGCGCCGGATTATCGCCATCATGAATTGCTGCTCGATGCGCGGGGCGAAAAGCTGTCGAAAAGCCGGGAGTCCAAAACGCTGCGCGAATTGCGCGCCGAGGGCGTGGCGCCTTTGGAGGCGCGCGCGTTGGCGGGCCGCGCGACGCTTTAACCGCCCGCGGCGATTTTGCGCTATGATCGGCCGCGCAGGAGCCGTCATGCCGCAGAACATCCCAGTCTTCGCCGCGCCCTATGCGCCGCCCGACGAGGCGTTCGCGCGCGACCTGCTGGCGGCGAAACCTAGCTCGGAGGTCGCCACAGCGACGCAAGCGCTCGCTCAAGAACTTCTCGCGGGGATGCGGGCGCGGCGCGGTGGGATCGGCGGCGTCGAGGATTTCTTGCACGAATTCGCGCTCTCCTCGCGCGAGGGGCTCGCCGTTATGGCGTTGGCGGAATCGCTGCTGCGCGTGCCGGACGACGTGACGCTCGACCGGTTGCTCGCCGACCGTCTCAAGGCGGGGGATTTCGCGCATCATCACAGCGTCTCCGACTCATTGCTGGCGCAAGCCTGCGCCTTCGCGCTCGGGCTCTCGGCGCGCGTGATCGCGGCGGAAGAGTCGCCGCTCGTTATCGTCGCCGATCTCGCGCGCCGCCTCGGCGCTCCGTCGCTGCGCGCCGCGGCGAAGCAAGCGATGCGGTTGATGGGCTCGCATTTCGTCTANNCGAACGCCGGCGGCCGCCATTCCTTCGACATGCTTGGCGAAGCGGCGCGAAGCGCCGACGACGCCGAACGCTATTTCAACGCCTACGCCGGCGCGATCAAGGCCATTGGCGCGGCGGCGGGGAACACTAAGGATCGTCCGGGGATTTCCGTAAAGCTCTCCGCGCTGCATCCACGCTACGAAGCGATCTCGCGCGTGCGCGTGCTCGCCGAACTCACGCCGCGGCTGCTCGAACTCGCCCGCCTCGCCCGGGCGAATGAGCTCGTGTTCACCGTTGACGCGGAGGAAGCCGACCGGCTCGAACTCTCGCTCGAGGTTTTCGCGCGCGTGCTGGCCGATTCGTCGCTCAAGGGCTGGAAGGGTTTTGGGCTCGCCGTGCAGGCCTATCAGAAGCGCGCGCTCGCGGTGATCGATCATGTCGCGGCGCTAGCGCGGTCTTATGATCGCCGACTCGCCGTGCGGCTGGTGAAGGGCGCCTATTGGGACAGCGAGATCAAGCGCGCGCAGGAGCGCGGCCTCGCGGACTATCCGGTGTTCACGCGCAAGGCGATGACCGACGCCAACTACCTCGCCTGCGCGCGGCTGATGCTCGCCAGCGAGCGGCTATATCCGCAATTCGCCACGCATAACGCGCTGACCGTCGCGGCTGTTATCACCGAGGCCGGGGCGCGCGAAAACTTCGAATTCCAACGCTTGCACGGCATGGGCGAGGCGCTTACCGCAGCGGCGTTTGAACGGGCGCGCATTCCCTGGCGCGTCTATGCGCCGGTGGGGCCGCACCGGGACCTCCTCGCCTATCTCGTGCGCCGCCTTATCGAGAACGGCGCCAATTCTTCTTTCGTCGCGCGCGCGGCCGATCCCTTGACGCCGGAGTCGACGCTGCTCGCCGACCCTTACGCGCTGATCGGCGCGCCCGAGCAAGCGCGCAATCCGCGCATCGTCGCGCCCGCCGAACTTTATTCCCCGCTGCGCGCCAATTCCGCCGGCGTCGAGTTTGGCGACAGCGCCGCGCTTTCCGCCCTGCGCGGCGAGATCGACGCCGCGCGCGGGCGCCATGTCGCCGCGATCTCGTCGCAAGCGACGACGAAAAAACCGCGCGCCTGCGTCTCGCCGATCGACGACGCGAAGATCGGGGAGGTCGCCGAGGCCGACGCCGGCGCCGTCGACGCCGCGATGGAGGCGGCGCACGCGGATTTTCGCGACTGGAGCGCGACAAGCGTCGAGACACGCGCCGGCGCGATCGAGCGCGCCGCCGATTTGATCGAGGCTCGGCGCGGATCGTTGATTGCGCTGCTGCAAGGCGAAGCCGGCAAGACGCTCGACGACGCGCTGGCGGAAATCCGCGAGGCGGCCGATCTTTGCCGCTATTACGCGCGGCAGGCGCGCGAGATTTGCCGCGAGACGGCCTTGCCAGGACCGACCGGCGAGGAAAACAGCTTGCGCCGAATCGGGCGCGGCGTCTTCGTCTGCATCTCGCCGTGGAATTTTCCGCTGGCGATTTTCATCGGCCAAATCGCGGCCGCGCTGGCCGCCGGCAATAGCGTCGCCGCCAAGCCCGCCGAACAGACGCCGCTGGTCGCCTCCGAGGCGGTGAAACTGCTCCTTGAGGCGGGCGTCCCGCGGGGGGCGCTGCAGCTGTTGCCGGGCGGCGGCGACATTGGCGCGCGGCTCATCGCGCATTCGGCTTGCGCCGGCGTCGTCTTCACCGGATCGCTCGAGGTCGCCAGGACGATCAACCGCGCGTTGGCGGAAAAGCCGGGCCCAATTGTTCCGCTCATCGCCGAAACCGGCGGCGTCAATACGATGATCGTCGATTCGACGGCGCTGCTGGAACAGGTCGCCGACGATGTCATGACTTCCGCCTTCCGTTCGGCGGGCCAGCGTTGCTCGGCGCTTCGGCTCTTATGCGTGCAGGAGGACATCGCGCGCCCCTGCCTTGCGTTAATCGAGGGCGCCGCGCGCGAGCTTCGCCTGGGCGATCCGCGCGACATCGCGACCCATATCGGCCCGGTGATCGACGCCGAGGCCAAGGCGCGGCTGGAGGCCTATCTCGCGCGACGGGCGCGGGAAGGCCGCGTGACCTACAATGGCGCCGCGCCCGACAACGGCTATTACGTAGCGCCGCATATTGTTCGACTCGACCATGTTCGCGATCTCGCCGAGGAGATCTTTGGGCCGGTGCTGCATGTCGTGACCTGGCGCGCGGAGGACTTCGGCGCGTTGATCGAAGAGATCGCGGGCATGGGTTACGGCCTCACGCTTGGGCTGGAGACGCGCATCGAACAACGCCAGCGAGAACTCGCGGCAGGAGCGCCGGCGGGCAATATCTACGTCAATCGCAACATGATCGGCGCCGTCGTCGGCGGCCAGCCGTTCGGCGGCTTTGGCCTCTCCGGCACGGGGCCTAAGGCCGGCGGATCCGACTATCTTCGCCGGTTCACGCGCGAAGTCACGCTGAGCGTGAACACGGCCGCGGCGGGCGGCGACGCCGGCTTGATGGCGATGGAGGAATAGGAAAGCGGCCGCGACCGCCCAAGGTTGCATTCGCCGGGACGGCGTGTCACATCAATGCGCCGCCGCACGATCAAATAAAGGGAGACCGTTATGCGCAAACTGGTTTGGATCGCGATCCCGTTCGCGCTTTTGGCGTCGGCGCCGGCGTCCGCCCAAGGCACTCCCGAACAACGCGAGGCCTGTAACGACGACGCGTTCAGATTTTGCAATGACGACGTCCCCGACGCGATAGCCGTGGAAAAATGCCTACGGGCGCACATGCGCGCGCTCAGCCCCAAGTGTCGCCGGGAATTTGGCGCATCCGGGAAGTCGCGTCGCGCGCCGCAAGAGTGACCGTTTTCGCCTTCAGCGACTCGCAAGCGCTTAGACAGCGCGAACTTTACCTGATCGAGGATGTGGCCTTGCCGACCTCGGCCGAACTTCCGCTCCCCGAGGACGGGCCCACGAGGTCCACGAATTTGAAGAACAAGACCGCTATAAAAACTACCGCGACGATAACCGCGAGCACGGGCACCGCGATGCCGGCGTCGTCGTTGGCGAGCCGTGACATGAGCGTATCCTCTTGAGCAGCGGCGCACTCATTCTGCCGGTGCGCCGTTTGCGATCGACGATTCGTTAACTGGCTCGGATACGCGCCTTATCAAGCCTAGCCGCCCTGTGGTCGTGGGCGGATGATTGTGGACAGTGCGTTTGGCCATGGGGAAACTGGCCATCGGCCAGCCTTCGAGGCCGCGAGCCGCGTTTGATCAGGCGTCGTCCGTCCCGAAAATCGACCAACCCATGCGTTTAGCGAGCATTTCCAGCGCGACTCGGCCCAAATGCGAATTGCCGTTGGCGTCGAGTCCGGGCGACCAGACGGCGATGGACGCCTTGCCCGGGGCGACCGCCAATATTCCGCCGCCAACCCCACTCTTGCCCGGCAGGCCGACGCGATAGGCAAATTCTCCCGAACCGTCGTAATGGCCACAGGTCAGCATTAGCGCATTGATGCGTCGCGCGCGCTCGGGAGACACGACGGACAATCCGCTGTCCGGATTGCGCCCGGCGTGGGCGAGATAGCGCCCCGCCGTCGCAAGCTGACGACAGGACATGGCGATCGCGCAATGATGGAAGTAAACTCCGAGCGTGAAATCCACGGGATTGTCGATCACGCTGAAGGACTTCATGTAATTCGCCAATGCTATGTTGCGAAAGCCGGTTCGCTTTTCGGACTCCGCCACCGCCCGGTCGACGTAGATCGTCTGGTCCCGGGCCAAGAATTGCAGAAAGCGCAGGATTTCGCCGAGCGCTTCGCGCGGCTGATGCCCGGACAGAATCAAGTCCGTCACCGCTATGGCGCCGGCGTTGATGAATGGATTGCGCGGCACGCCGCATTCGCGCTCCAACTGCACGATGGAGTTGAATGGATTGCCGGAAGGTTCGCGCCCGACGCGGCGCCACAGACGGTCGCCAACCATGCCCAGCGCCAGAGTTAGCGTGAAGACCTTGGAGATGCTCTGAATTGAAAAGGGCGTGTCGGCGTCGCCAGCGGCGTGAACTTTCCCCTCGGCGTCGATGACCACCATGCCGAACGAGCCGGCGTCGACGCGCGCGAGTTCGGGGATATAATTGGCGACCGCGCCGCGATCGTGACGCGCCGCCATTTCGGCGGCGATCTCGCGCACCACGGTTTGGAGATCGGTCACGGGCTCTCTCACATTGATCGGCGGACCCGATTGGCCCGACGTTTCTCGGCGTCGATCGATCGGATAGCATGGGACGCCAGCGAGACAATAATTGGAGGCGCGCCATCGAGGATGATAGCGCCACACATAAATTTTTGAAGAACTCGCATTCGTCCGCGGGCATTCGTGATCGCGGCTCCGAGATTGTAGGCGAGTGGCGATAGTGAACGACAAGCCGATCTGAATCGTCGTCGCGCGTTTCCGCCTTCCGCTTCCCCGGACAAGGCGGCGATCGCGCAGGCCTCTAGCCCGCTCATAATTTCGGCTGTTTTCTCAACG
>PLAI01000236.1 GCA_003134075.1 Methylocystaceae bacterium
CGTTCGTCCCTCGCCGGGACGATGGACGAGGCAAGACCGCAGACCGCTCCGTGGCTGACGACCACGCGCAACTAGATTGGCCGGCCTCATCCTCATCATACCGCATCAAGTAGCGGCCCGCCGTTGCAGGCGCCGACCACGGACAGAAGAGTGAACCGGCGAAGGAAGGGCGAAAGGGGTTGACAAAAAATGGCCCGTTACAGAAGAGCGGTCTCCGAACAAATTGAATCGCGGGGACTTCCCGAATCGATCGCAGTCTGATTCATGATTCCCGCCGCGTGAAGGAGGCGGCGGGAATGGCGCTTTCCGACGATCTTCGCAAGCGAGTGGTGGATGCCGTGGTCGAGGACGGACTGTCGCGCAATGCGGCGGCCAAGCGGTTCGAGGTGAGCATTGCGAGCGCGGTGCGCTGGGTGAAGCGCTACGAGACCACGGGCGAGATTTCGCCGGCGCCTTCTGGCGGCGATCGCCGCTCCCGCCGCATCGAGGCGCATCGCGACTATCTTCTGGGCCTGATCCGCCGCACGCCGGACATCACGCTGCTGGAAATAAGGGAGCGCCTTATCGCCAATTGCGGCGAGCGTTTCCGCACGGCCATTACAAGACGATCACGCTCGTCGCCAGCATCCGTCTTTCCGGCCTGATCGCGACCAAGGTTTTCGACCGGCCGATCAACGCCGCCTTGTTCGAGGATTGGGTGGAGCAATGCCTTGTTCCCACGCTCTCGCCAGGCGACATCGTCGTCATGGACAATCTCTTGAGCCACAAGGGGCCCAGCGTCGAGCAACTCATAAAAGCCGCCGGAGCCGAACTGCGATATCTGCCGCCCTACAGCCCGGACATGAACCCGATCGAAAAGGCCTTTTCCAAGCTGAAAGCCTACTTGCGCAAAATCGCCGAGCGAACGGTCGCCGGCTTGATGAGAGCGCTCGAAACCTGCGCCGACATCTTCAAACCCGCCGAATGTGAAAATTGCTTCAATGCCTGCGGATATAATTCAGGCTGATCGGATTCTGCTCTATCCTCCTTTTCTCCGCAGCGTGTGGTCTAATCCCGCATTCACCGGATGACATATGATTTTGCTGTACAAATTCCCGGTTCAGGCATAATTATCAGCGGATTGCGCTCTATTGATCGAGGCGGTCATGCTTAACCCAGCGGATGAATCGAGCGGCGACGTTTTGAGGGGCGATTTCGACCGCCGGCTGATGCTCCAACTTCGCGGACTGGTGGTCACTTCGGACGCGGGATTGCTCGCCTACCGCGAACTCGACGACGCGCTCGGCCTCAGCGCGATGGCGGGCAAGATGCTCGCCGACGCCCGCACAGGCAAGAACGGCCAATATGCTCTCGTCGGTTTGATGCGACAGTCGGTGTTCGGGCGTCTCGCCGGATACGAAGATGTGAACGACGCCGGGCGTCTGCGCCATGATCCCGCGATGCGCTGGATCGTCGGCGGCAAAGCCGCCGCAGGATGCGCGGCGTCGGCGAGCCAAATGGGCCGCTTCGAAACGCGCTGGCTCACCGCCGACAAAAATCTGTTGGCGCTCGCCGATCTTTCCGGCCAGTGGATCGACCGCGTGCATGCCCGGCGTCCGCTGAGGGGCGTCGTGCTCGACATGGATTCAAGCGTCAACCCCACCCATGGCGAACAGGAAAACAGCGTCTTGAACAAGCATTACGCCTGCACCTGCTATCATCCATTGTTCTTGTTCAATCAGTTTGGCGATCTGGAAGGATCCGCCCTGCGACCCGGCAATGTTCACAGCGCCGACGGTTGGGATAGCGTGTTGAAGCCAGTCATCGCGCGATACAAAGGCAAGGTCTCGCGCCTCCATTTCCGTGCTGACGCGGGCTTCGCCGATCCCACTGTCTACGAATATCTCGAAGGCGAGCGGATCAAATACGCGATCCGATTGCCGACGAACCGCATCCTGCAAGAGAGGATCGGCCATCTATTGACGCGCCCTGTGGGACGCCCCGCCAATGAAGTGCGGCGTTCCTATGCAAGCTTCACCTGTCAGGCGGGAAGTTGGACGAAACCGCGCCGCGTCGTTGCCAAGGTCGAATGGCATCCGGCGAACTCTACCCGCGCGTTGGCTACATCGTCACGAACATGGCCAAAGCCGTCGAGAACGTCGTTGCCATTTACAACAAGCGCGGCACATGCGAGCAGTACATCAAGGAAGGCAAGGGCGCGATCAAATGGACGCGGCTGTCATGCCGATCCTTCGCCGCCAACGCGGTGCACCTCCAGCTTCACGCCCTGGCTTATAATCTCGCAAATTTCCTGCGCACGCTGGCGACGCCGGAGCCGACGAAAGACCGGTCGATGACGACGCTCAAGGAGAAGCTGATCAAGATTGGCGCGAAGGTGGTGAACCACGGACGCTACGTCGCCTTCCAGCTGGCGGAGGTCGCCATTCCCAGAAATTTGTTCGCGGACATTTTGCGGCTGATCGTGGAGTTGCGAGCGCCGCCGGTCACGTTAACAGCGTGAGGCGTTCCTGTATGGCGCGTTCAGGTCAAGCTAACGGGAGACGCGCGTCTTGATCACGCAAAATCCGCTCATTCCCGCTCGTTTGGGGCGGTCGGCTAGCCCCGGCCCCTACGAGCGGTTCACCGAAACGACTCGGCCCTGTCGGAAACCCCAAATTAGGGCATGTTTATCCGTATGGCCGGCCGGCGGCCATCGGGGAAATGCCGGTATAAGCGGAATCATTGCTTATTTCGCACATTTATGATTGACTTCTCTTCAACAAGCGTCGGAGGGAGAACAGTGCATTTTTTTGTTTGGCATAGAGCCGCTTTGCTGGCCGGGGCGGCGGTCGGCGCTTTCGCAGGCTGTTATGTCACCAGCGTTGGAATTGCACGGGCGGCGGAAGCGACGGATATCTGCCTAGCTCTCGCCAAAAACGTCAAATCAGACGTCAATATTCAGGGTTCGATACAACAAAAATTTTTTCAAATGCAGCATTTGGTTGGCGCCGATATTTATGCTTCCTATAGCGCCGCTAAGGACACCAAAATTAATGCGGACAGCGACATCGCCGCTTATGTCGATTTCGTGTTGGAAACGACGTCAAGTGATTCAAGTTGGGCAGAGAATCGAAAGAGCTTTCTTGGCGTCGATTACGAGCGGATTGCGACAAATGCGGCTATAAAAGCTTATATCGACAGGCAGAGCGAAGGTATCACTAAATCCATAATTGGATGCGCCGGGGTCATAGCGGAGCAGCAAGGTCTTTTTGCCAAACTTTCCTCAGTTTCGCCAAATAGAGATAGTTTCGCCATCAGTCTACAAAAAAAAGGCGGTGCCAACGATCCGTTAAAAATACGTGGCCTTTCAGTTACTCCCAACGATCCGTCGTTCGCATGTCCTCCGGACGACTATCAGAAGGCCACGCCGGAAAATCCAAAGGTATTGCAAGGGGTCTATAACTTAATAACCTGTCAAAAGGATCCAAATCGTCACTTGACATTATCTATTGATACCGATGTCGGCCCCGCCGGCCCGTTCCAACTGATGTCGCAAAAAGAAGAGCTCGATGCTATACGCGAACGGATCGGCATTCTCGAAACTTCACTGGAACACGTTACCGATCAGCTGGAAGCCTTAAAAGAAACAGCCGCAAAAAACAGTAGGGCAATCGATGATAACCTCGCGGCGGTGACTAAGTCGATCAACAGTTTAAGGGAAAGTCTAAACGCGAAGGCTGATTTTAACAAAGGCGTTGTAATCGGCTTGCATTCGAAAAGTGAGTGCTTGGCTATAGGCCATATAGGGCTTGTTCGTCATCAACTGTGTTCCGATTCTTCCACCCCAACGTGGGAAATACGTCCAGCTCCCTAGGACGCAGTAGAAGCATTAGTTCACTTCTGCTCAATCCCCTTCGCCTCGACCCACAGCGCCTCCATCTCGTCCAGCGTCGCCTCCTCCGGCGCGCGGCCAGATTGCGCGGGCGCTTTTACACCACCGTCGATCTGGTGAATCGTCTCGAGGCGGAGGCCCGCGCTGGCCGTCAGGGGCGGCTTGCCGATTATCTGACGCGCCTCGACTTCGTCATTCTCGACGAACTCGGCTATCTGCCCTTCGCGCAAGCCGGCGGCCAGTTGCTGTTCCATCTGGTCAGTCGCCTCTAGGAGCGCACGTCGATCATCGTCACGACCAATCTCGCCTTCGGCGAATGGCCAGGGGCGGCGACTGTTGTCGTTGGCGGCGCGGGGCCCCTTCCAGGCGCGATCATCCGTCGCATGGGCCCAGAACTGGCAGGTTTTCGTTTGTTTGCGCCCGGGTTCGATGACGGGCATGGGGCGGGATACAAAAAAGCAGGAATAGTCGGAAAGCGTGCTTCAGCCGCTTCCGAGGAGCTTCGCCGATATGTCACAGCAGTATCGAATGGCGCGCTGACGCGCATGACGCCATCCTTGACGGGAGGCGAGGCGAAATGCCCTTCCTCGAGCCACTTCGTCGCCAGAATTTCTGACGCGATCCGGGCGCGCGTGAATGAAATGTCCGCCAGACTGGACCCCGTGATTTTGTTGCGCGACATTCGAGCCATGCAGGAACGCCTGGCGACGCTCGCCGACGCGCCGCCTTCCGGCAGTCCAGCGGCGCCATCGATCGAGTTGTTTCTGGAAGCGGCCATCCTAATCGTCAGCGCGCACACCTTGTATCCACCCCAGTATCCACCTCGAAGTGTGTGGTGAAATTATATGTGCCGGTCGTGGCTGGTCCTGAAGGAGTGTCAAATGAAAAAAGATGGCACAGTCGTCGCCGTATTCGCCGATCATCACCCAGTGGAAGCCGCCGTTAAAAGGTTGGCCGAGGTCGGTTTCGATAAGAAGCACCTTAGCGTAGTTGGCAACGGATACCACACCAACGAAAATGATGGCGGCTTTTACAGCACTGGCGATCGGATTAAATTTTGGGGCGAGTTGGGCACCTTTTGGGGCGGCCTCTTGGGCTGGTTTGGCGGGCTGTTCCTGACTATTCCTGTCGTCGGTCACGTCATCGTGCTTGGATCCACCGCCGCCATTTTCATTTCTGTGATCGAGTCTGTGATCGAGGGCGCAATTGGGGGCGCAATCGCGGCCGGCGGCCTAACATTACAGTTGCGATTTCATGTGGGCGCGCTTTGCTTGAGCTTGATGGGCTCTTCGCCACAGAGACCAGGCGATGACGAAGTCTGGTTTGATTCGTTTTCGAGCGAGGCGCGTGGCGATGCGGCGGATTTCTTGCATGGACCAGCGGATGAGCGATGGGCTCGTCAGTTCCGAGGTCGGCTGAGCGTCTTGGGCTTGCGTAGCATTGTTTTTGGGGGCGGCGCCATCGCATTGGCGTGAACGCGGATCGCCGCCATCATGGCGAAGGCGAGCATGACCAGCGAGACGTGACGACGCCAGCCATGCCAGGAGCGCGTTTCGTTGTGATCGAGACCGAGTTCGTTCCATGCCTATCCGGTTGACTCCCACACCCACTAGATCTAGTGTTGGGCATGGATGTCTTGGCCCGTGAAGACCTGCCTTTCCCCCGGTCTCTGCCGGAGTTCCAGGGTATTTTCCCGGACGACGCGGCCTGTGCCGCCT
>PLAI01000347.1:0-3467 GCA_003134075.1 Methylocystaceae bacterium
CTCCGTGCTTCGCGACTACCACGCGGCGCTGATCGCCGATCTCGGCGGGAACAAGGCGGAGGCGGAACGGCGGTTCAAAGCAGTTTTGAACTCCGCGCACACGGTGCTGCGTCTCATCGACGCCTATGCGCGCTTCCTGTCGAGCCACGGCGACAACGAGACCGCGCGCCGGCTCTACAAGGCCTTCGACGAAGCAGTGCCGAATCACCCACTGGTCGTCGCCGCGCTGGCCGACATCGACGCCGGCAAGCCGCTCAATCCCTTCGTGCACAACGCCGAGGAAGGCGCCGGCGAAGTCCTTTATGGACTCGTCGCGCTCGGCGGCGGACGCCAGGGCGACGAATTGGCGGCGCTGATCTATTTACGCCTGTCGCTGGCGCTCGCGCCCAATAATACGCTGACCACCTTCACGCTCGCCGATATCTACGAGCGGCTGAAGCAGGAAGAGGCCGCGATAGACCTTTACGACAGCGTGCCCGAACCGGACCCGTTGCGCGTCAACGCGGATGTGCAGGCCTCGTTGCTGCTCGAAACGCTCGGAAAGTCCAAGGAAGCGGGCGAGCATCTGCAGGCGGTGGTCGACGCGCATCCCAAGGACGCGGACGCGCTGACGGCGCTCGCCAATCTTCAGCGCTCGCGCAAGCTTTTCACCGAATCCGCCGCGACCTATTCGCGCGCGCTGGCCTTGCAGCAGCAGCCGGAAAAGAACCAGTGGCTGCTGTATTATTATCGCGGCATCGCCAATGAGCGCGGCAAGAATTGGCCGGGCGCCGAACACGATCTCAAGAAGGCGCTGGAGCTCAACCCGGATCAGCCCTTGGTGCTGAATTACCTCGGTTATTCCTGGGTCGACCAGGGCGTCAATCTCGACGAGGCCTTCCGCATGTTGCGTCGGGCGGTCGATCTGAAGGGCCGCGACGGCTATATCGTGGACAGTCTGGGCTGGGCTTATTATCGCCTCGGCCGCTACGACGAAGCGGTCAACGAGCTGGAAAAAGCCATCGACCTCAAGCCATCGGACCCGGTGATCAACGATCACCTCGGCGACGCCTACTGGCGTGTCGGCCGCAGGCTGGAGGCGCAGTTCCAGTGGAACCACGCGCGCGACCTAGGCGCCGATCCGGAAGACATGCCCCGCATTCTCGACAAGATCAAGAACGGGCTGAGCGATAAGCCGGCGGTCGCGGGGGATAAGGCTACGAACAAGGGCGGATGACGGCGGCGCTAATCGCCGAACCGCGACGCGCTTTCGCGACGAGTTACCTAACGCCCGCCTCACACATCCAGCAACGCCGTCGCGAAGGCCGCGTTCTCCTGGATGAACGCGAAGCGCGCCTCGGGCTTGTTGCCCATCAGCCGCTCGACGCAATCGGCGGTCTCCTCGCGTTCCTCGCTATCGATGACGACCTTGAGCAGCGTGCGCTGCTTGGGGTCCATCGTGGTCTCCTTGAGCTGCTTGGCCATCATTTCGCCGAGGCCCTTGAAGCGGCTGGTTTCGATCTTGCCCTTGCCGGTCAGCTCCGTGCGGATCAACTCCTCCATATGCGCGTCGTCGCGCGCGTAAACGATCTTGGAGCCTTGCGTGAGCTTATAGAGCGGCGGCACGGCGAGATAGAGATGACCCTTTTCGATGAGCTTGGGCATCTGCCGATAAAAGAAGGTGATCAGCAGCGAGGCGATATGCGCGCCATCGACATCGGCGTCGGTCATCACGATAACTTTTTCGTAACGCAAATCCTCGTCGCGATAATGCGCGCCGAGCCCGCAGCCGAGCGCCTGCGCCAGATCCGAGAGCTGCTGATTGGCGGCGAGCTTGTCGCGCGTCGCCGAGGCGACGTTGAGAATCTTTCCGCGCAACGGCAGCACCGCCTGATTGACGCGGTTGCGCCCTTCCTTGGCCGAGCCGCCGGCGGAATCGCCCTCGACGATGAACAGTTCCGACCCTTGCGCCGAATTATTGGTGCAGTCGACGAGCTTGCCGGGCAATCGCAATTTGCGCGTCGCGCTCTTGCGGGCGACATCCTTTTCAGCGCGGCGGCGCAGCCGCTCCTCGGCCCGCTCGACCGCGAAATCGAGCAGCTTCGTCGCCTGCGAAGGCGCGCCGGCGAGCCAATGATCGAAGGCGTCGCGCACGGTGGTCTCGACGACGCGCGCCGCTTCGACACTCATCAACCGGCCTTTGTTCTGGCCCTGAAACTCCGGCTCGCGGATAAACACCGAAATCATCGCCGCCGACTGGCCCATCAGATCGTCGCCGGTCACATCCTTGGCGCGCCGCGCCTGGCCGATCCGCTCGGCGTGGTCCTTCAGTCCGCGCAATAGCGCGAGACGGAAGCCGGCCTCATGCGTGCCGCCGTCGGGCGTCGGAATGGTATTGCAATAGGAATGGACGAAGCCGTCGTCATTGGCGAGCCAGGACACGGCCCATTCGAGCGAACCGTGTCCGCCCTCGCGCTCGATCTTGCCGGTGAAGGCCTGCTCGGTGACGGGCTCCTTGCCCTCGATCTCGCGCGCGAGATAATCCTTGAGGCCGCCGGGAAAGCGCAGCACCGCCTCG
Organism: Methylocystaceae bacterium; assembly: GCA_003134075.1. Taxonomy (GTDB): domain Bacteria; phylum Pseudomonadota; class Alphaproteobacteria; order Rhizobiales; family Beijerinckiaceae; genus Methylocystis. Next base: position 2,558 of record PLAI01000347.1, read on the forward strand.
GCGGGAATGTTGGAGCCCGGCTCGATAAGCTCCGGCGCGCAACGCCAGCGGATTTCGACGCCGCCGAACAGATAGGCCTTCGAGCGCGACATGCGAAACAGCCGCGCCGGCTTCCAATGCGCCGCCGGTCCAAAAATCTGCGCGTCCGGCTTGAATCTGATCTTGGTGCCGCGGCGGTTGGTGATCTTGCCGAGATTTTGCAGCTTGCCCAGCGGGAGGCCGCGCGAAAACTCCTGACGATAGAGCTGCTGGTCGATGGCGACCTCGACTTCGAGCTTTTCGGACAAAGCGTTGACGACCGATACGCCGACTCCGTGCAGCCCGCCCGAAGTCTGATAGGCGCCGGAATCGAATTTGCCGCCCGCGTGCAGAACGGTCATCACCACTTCCAGCGCGGTCTTGCCCTTGACCTTGGCGTGCATGCCGACGGGAATGCCGCGCCCATTGTCGATGACGGTGAGCCAGCCACCCTGCTCCAGCGAGACGGAGATGAAAGTCGCGTGTCCGGCGACCGCCTCGTCCATGGAATTGTCGAGCACCTCGGCGAAGAGGTGATGCATGGCGGCTTCGTCCGTGCCGCCAATATACATGCCGGGCCGCCGGCGCACCGGCTCCAGCCCTTCGAGCACCTCGATGGAGTCGGCGTTGTATTCGACCGGTCCCGCGGTTTTGGCGGGCCTGGCGGCGGCCGCGCCGGCGCCCTTGCCCGCCTTGGAAGAAGGCGCGCCTCCCCCGAATAAATCTTCATTGTTGGCCATGGTCCGATACTAACGCGATTCGCTTCGAAATGGCGCCCGAATGAGAGCGCCCATTCGCGCTCGCGCGCGCGCCGTCGTTCGGCGCTTGTTCTCACTTACGACGCATTCTTCACAAACATGATTCCCCTTTTTGCAAGCGCGTTTTAGATTGG
>PLAI01000347.1:3491-4046 GCA_003134075.1 Methylocystaceae bacterium
AAGGGTTCCGATGCGCGAACGGCTTACGGCGTTTGTTGAGATCTGCCCCCGCAATCGACCGTGGAGACCGGTTCGTATGACAAGATTGAGAGACGCGCCTATTCGCTGGAGCCGCGCGTTCGTGACGCAACATCGGCGAAGGCCAGCGGCCGACAGCGGCCNNCCATCGCGGGAACTTTCGCCGGCGCGGCGGAAGCGCACGCGGAAGCCATTCGGCTTCTCCCGGATTTCGGGCCGGATATCGAGGTCTATGGCTTCGCGCTGAGCGGCGGCCTCGCCTTGTTTTCGACCTTCGTCGCGCTCGCATATATCGCGGAGCGCAAAGCCTGGCGCCGGCGCGAAACGGAGCTGGCGGCGAAGCTCGAGGCCACGCGCGCGCAACGCGACCGCGCCGAAATTTTTCTTTCCAGCGAACAGCAGCTGTTCATTGCATGGGACGGTTCTTCCGGGGAGCCCGACGTCGAGGGCTCGCCGCAATTGATCACGGACGCGCCGACTTCGCGGCGCGTTCTGGCCTATGGCTCCTGGTTGACGCCCGACGCGGCGCGCGAGCTG
>PLAI01000295.1 GCA_003134075.1 Methylocystaceae bacterium
TGAGTCGGCTTTCCGCCGCCGCCGCGAGCCCAAGCAGACGCGGGGCCGCGAGGCTCTGCTGATAAGTGATGAGGTCGCCGACTTCCGGATGGCCCCGCGTCAGCGTGCCGGTCTTGTCGAAGATGACGGTGTCGACTTCGGCGAGGCGCTCCATGTGGCGCCCGCTCTTGATGATAACGCCGCGCCGCGCCGCCAGCGTCATCGACGACAAGACGGCGGTCGGCGCCGCGACGCGGATGCCGGTGCCGTAGTCGACGATGACCAGCGACAGGAAGCGATCGAAATCGAAGCTGACGGCGGCCGTCGCCGCCGCGACGCCTAATGTCGGCAGCACCAGGCGGTCGGCGAGCTTTTCGGCGTGGTTCTGCATGCGCGTGTCGCCGACCGGCGCCGAGTCGATCAGCCGCACGATCTGACCGGCCGTCGTGTTCGAGCCGACCCGCGTCGCGCGGATGGTCAATTGTCCCTCGCGCGTCACCGTGGCGGCGAAGGCCGCTTCGCCGACGCCGCGCATGACCGGCAATCCCTCGCCGGTGATGGTCTTCTGGTCGATCAACGCGCTGCCATCAATGATCTCGCCATCGACCGGAATCATCTCGCCGGGATAGACCATGACCTCATCGCCGACCAACACGTCGCGCGCGGGGACGGAAATCACGCTGCCTTCACGTATGATCCAGGCCGTCTTCGACTCGAATTCGAGCAGATCGCCGATCGCGCGCTTGGACCCGGCCGCCGTGAGATCCCTGATCCAGTCGCCGAGCTTTATCAGCCAGGTGATCAGCGCGCCGGCGACGTGATTGCCTTGCGCGAGCGAGGCGACGATCGCCAATGCGTCGAGAAAGTCCACGTTGAGCCGATGCTCGTCGCGCAGGACGCGATAGGCTCTCGCGGCGATGGGATAACCGTTCCACAACATCAGTGGAACGTTTATCGCCGTGGCGACGGGATTGGCCACGAAGGCCAGAGCCATCGACACCGTGGGCAACAACAAGGGATAGCGACGGGGCTCCTCCGCCGGCTTGGCCGCGGCGATCAGTTCCTTCGCGAGATGCTGGCCCGCGTCGCCCAAGGGCGGCGCGAGTTGGGTGAGTTCGCGCAGATCGCTCAGCGTCATCAGCCGCAGCCGGCCGATCAGCAGGCGAAACATCGGTTCGAACGCGATCTCATATTCCACGACGAGACTGGAGCAGGCGTAATTAATCCTCGCGCCGCGCACCGCGTTCTGGCCGCGCAGCCATGCGAGCGTCTCCTCGGCGAGGCCCTTGTCGTAACACAGCGTAGGAATCCACAGGCGAACGCGACCTGGCATGAAGTGGCGGATCGCGAACTGCATTGAGCGGTCCCGTCGCTTAAGCGCTTGGCGTGGATTTGGCGCCCTTGCGAGCGCCCGCGTTTAATTTTTCCGCGAGAACATGATGCTGTTGCAGCTCGACGAAATGATTGAGCGAGAACACGCCGAGGGTGAGCCAGACCGGCGTCGCGGCGAAGGCGCCCATTTCGAGCAGCGACAGCGCGACGATGCCGCCGGCCAGGCCGATCTTGAGATCAATCGTGTTGCCCGTCGCCAGTTTGACGTGACGATCGACATATTTGCAAATGTGCACGACGCTTTTGGCCGCATGGGAGTGCTCGGCGAGAAATTCGGCCTCGTCCTCGATATTCCTGGTGATTTCGTCGAGTTGCGTGCCCGGCGGACGCGGCGTCGCGCCGCCATGGTGCTCCTCGCAATGGCGGCTCAGATGATCGTGGAAATCGTCGTGCCGCCGCTTGTCGTATTGGAGGACGACGCTGCCGGTGATCGGGTTGACCTCGCAGCTCTCCACTCCCACGATGCCGGCGAACTTTTTGCCGATTTCGTCCAGCAGCTCTGGATTTCCCTTCGCCGAACTGAATTTCATTCGGACGCGGCCTAGCGTCTGGTGCTCCATCCGCAGAACATGTTTGATTTTCTTTTTCTTTTTGTGGCTCTTTGGCGCTACGGGCGCGGACGCTTCGTCCGCGGCTCGCTTCGCCGCTTGGGATTCATTTTGAATGTCGTCGTGGCGCGCCGCCAGCGGCGGCGCATCCTCGGATGGGGCGGAGTTTTCCGTCGAGACGTTCTGCATGATCGTCAGGCTGCCGGCGCCGTGTCCTTGGCCGGAGCGGGTTTGCCCTTCGTTTCGGCGTCGACCTCGGCCACGATGTCCTGAACGTGTTCATTGGTTTCGGCGACGAATTCCTTGGTCTTCTGACCGAATCTATAGACGCCGCGCACCGTCGACTTGAATATCGGACCCAACGCCGAACCGAGCCTGGGCGCGAATTTAGGAGCCGCCACCGCGGCGACGCCGAGCACGAGACCCGGCAACAGGGCTGCCTCGAATAGCGCGACGCCAACGCCAACCACGCCGACCGTGGCGACGGTCGCGATAATATTGCTCTCTTCCTCGCTCAACTCATCGTTGTCGTGCTCGGCCTCGACGACAGCATGGGCGTCCTCGTGTTCGTCCTCGTGCCCGTCGATTTTCGACTTACTCATTTGTCGCTCCTGCCGCATGGCTAAAGCCCCCGGGAAATCAGTGGCCGAGGGATTATTGCATACTCTGGGTAATGAATGCGACACTTTCGCGACAAACAATCGCGCGAATTTGCCAGGCGACGTTGGCGCTCCCATAAATATATGAAAAACATAGATATGTTCCAATGCATCCAGTCTCAATATTCGAAAAATACTTAAGTTAAAAATAAAAAATAATCTTGCATCAAGTATATATCGGGGCCGGGCGCGAATCTTCTATCCCAGTTTCGCCAGGACGAGGCCAGTAGACTCGTGGACACCTCCGCTCGTCACGAAGCCTCGCCGCTTCCTCGCGTCATTTGCCGCCACAGCCCCTTGAGCGGCTCGAAGCGGAACACCACTTCGTGCCGGCCCTCGGGCACCGCCACCGCGCGGAACAGCACGTTGGCGCGCGACACCCGGACCGGAGCGCCGTCCACCCGCGCGAACCAATAGGGATGCCAGACATCGTTCAGCACAACCCAGCCGCCGCCGCGGGGCGCCTCGGCCTCGATCACCACCTCGGTGTTCTCGTAAGACACGATGCGCGCGGTCGCCGGCTTTTGGTCGGCCGTTTGCCTGTGGCAGATCGGCGATTCCTCGAGCAGCACGGCCTCGCGAAAATCGACTTCCGGCCACCCGCCCTCGATGATCATCTTCGCGAAATCGGCGCGCAACGCGCAGACTGGCAGTAGCACGCGCGGCAGCGCATTGGGATATTCATAGACATAGGCGTCCTTCGTGCGCGCGATGAAATTCACGTCGCCCGGCTTGATATTCTTGTCGATCTGTTCGATCGGCACGCCGGTCGCGATGTAGCGCAAGCCCAGCAAATCCGACATCGGCGAGCGGTAGGACGGGTAAAGCTTGGAGAATTCCCGTTGCTCCGGCAGCGCCAGATGGTCGCCGGCGCCGGTCGCGTCCTCGAACAGTTTCAGGCGGATTGGATTGTAACCGAGATCGTGGTCGAAGCCATGCACTAGGCTGGCGTTGGGCCAGTGAAAATCTATCGCCGCGAGTTCGATCCGGTCGCGCTGATCCGGCGCGGGATGGGCGAGTTTCTCGCGCAGCAGCGCGATGGTGTCGTTCTTGGTGTCGGCGCGCAGCACGTCGAATTTTTCCGGCGGCAGCGCCGTTGAT
>PLAI01000213.1 GCA_003134075.1 Methylocystaceae bacterium
CGCGTTTGATTACGGTGCGCGTATGACGCATTGACGATTAAATCCGCTCTTTTTGAGGTGCCGAACGCGCCGAAGGAATGACGTCGACGGTCGCCGCCAGCTCCTCTATAGCGTCCCGCAACAAACCTGTCGCACTCGATAAGCTTCTGTGGAAATCGCCATTAGCCTCCGTAACAACCTTGCTCAGTCCTTCTGAGAACTCGCCGTGGGCCGAGGCCAAGGCTTCCGTCACGCCGGCCAGATATTCTTCCGCTTGTTTCTGCGCACCGCCAAGCTTTTCCGCTGACGACTCGATCCGAGTAATTACGTCGGAAGTGACCGCGGCTTCGCGTCTTGCGCTATCGACGATGACTTGCAGTTGCTCGATCATGGAAGCCAGACTTGCGCGCGCCAATGCGTGGTCGTCGATGACGCCTTTCAGGACGCTCGAGGAGGAGGATAGAGAGCCTGCGGCCTCCTTCAGGCTGCCAGAAACCCCGGCTGCTTGCTGGAGCACGCCGGTCACGCCTTGACCGGCTTGGCTGAAATCGCCGGCGGCTTTGGCAAGAGCCTCCGCGCCGATGTTCATGCGCGCGACCGCGTCGGAGGTGATCGTCTGCATCGCACTGGTAGTTTGACGTATCTCGCCGGTGAGGAGACGGATCTCCGCCATGACTCCCTCGGTCAGCGAAGCAAGCTTGCCCGCCGCTTCATCGGCCTGCGCCGCCAATCGCCCCTCGCGCTCCGCACTGGTATTCGCGGCCAAACCTCCAGCGTCATTAAGAGCCTTGATCTGCAATCTCGCTGCCTCTCCAAGGTCGGCGATCATCGATTGCAACGCTCGGCTTGTCTCCTGCTGTTCGTCGCGAGCCGAGCCGCGGATCTGCTCGATGAACTCGGCCATTCGGTCGTTCATGACACGTTGATGGCCTTCCATGGAGGTCATCGCTTCCGTGATCTGCTGGGCGATGGCTTCCGAGGAACTCGTGCCCGCGGTCTCGATCTTCGCCGCCATTGTCTCCAACGCCGTCGTGGCTTTCGTGAGAGACTCGATTGTCTGCTGCTGAAGTTGGTTGATGCCGCCGATTTGGCCGCCGAACAGTTCCTCAAGCCGTTGACTGAAGCTGGCTAGGACGTCGGTCAAAAGATTGGTCACCGCTTGGGTATTACCTTCCGTGGCCTCCCCCGCTGTGATCGCAATCCGACTGAGGGGTTCCGCGATGCCCGTTGCAATGCCTTCGGAGATTTGTGCTCCAAGGTCTCTAGTCGCATTCCTCTGGGCTTCGATTTGATGCTCTGTCAGCTTCGAAAGGATGTTTCCGAGTTCCGTGACAAGCGCATCCTTCAATAGCTTGCTTTGACCGGTGCCTTCCTCGGCGGCGCTGACCAAGCGCTCGAGGTATTCCTCCTCGACACCCGATTCGAACATACCGTCGATCTCGAACGTAATCGCCTCGGCTTTCTTGTAGAGCCCGGTTATCAGCCATCTTTCGAGAGCCGTAGCCACCATCGCGGCGCTGATCGCGACTGCGGATACGAGAAAGGCCTCGTAAACCCCCTGCATGAGCTTTTCGAGGCTATTCCGTACCACCGTCGCGTTCTCGGAGACCTTGAACGCTTGCAATCCCGTAATCAGGCCGGAGAAGGTGCCGATGATGCCGATGCCGGTGAAGAGCCCTGGCAGATGCTTGAAGAACTCGGTTGAAAGCCGGCTATCAACCATGGCCTCGGTCGTGAAAATCGCGGCGGCTGGAACGGTGGAACGACGCAGCGGTTCAGGCGATGGTCTGCTCTGTCCCCCGTCCGCTGGGCTATAAACTTGGTTGTACTGCCTGTGGATCGTGTGCTCATACTCGGTCCACAAGTGGTTCAGCGTCTTATCGCGAGCAAAGATGGGGGCGATATCTACTCCATTTTCTCGCTTGATACGTTGCAGTTGGCGTATCATCGAACTGAACCGCATGTGCATCCATAAGGCGGGTAGCAGGAAGCGAAAAAAGAATAGGACGGCCAAGAAAATCAAGAGGCCCGAGACAATCCGTATTGTCATCGGCGCCGACTGGAAAAACTGGATTGCCTGTTGAACGATTTCGGCCATCGGTTGCATCTCGGTTTCCGCATAGGTCCCCAACGAGGGCATCGCCGTGGACCCGAGTAGCGGCAGGCGGCGCCGCCCTAAAAAGGATCATCAAAAGAATCGTACGATGAAGGTGACTGTTTCGGCAAGCGTTGTTAACCAACCCACTGCATTGGTAGCCACGCTGAACTCGGCGATTTCATCGCATCACCCTACGGATGTTAACCACGCCTAAAATCGTCGATCAAATCTTCGGACGATTGTCGCGATCGCCGCAACGACGGGCTTGACTCAAGCGCGGCACCTGTGTTCTTATTTCGTTCCATGAGCACGAACCCGACCGTACGCATAGAACGCGAAGCCATAGAACGGCCGCCCCAGAGCGGCCGGCCGGCTCCGTTCGCCCTCCGCGGAGCCCGCGCCGAATAGCCTGCGTGCGTGGAGGACGCGTATTCGAGTGTCCTCCGACGTGTTCGAGTTCCCAATCCCGTCGAATCCCGATCGCCTCCGCCGGCGCCGATGCGCCCGCGACGAAGGCGTCCCTCATCGCCATCGTTCCCGCCGCCGGCCTCCGCGCCGAACGAGAGCGCTTGCCCGGCGTCCCGATACGCGCGTGATCACGCGCTGACCGCCGGGCCTCCTCCCCGCTTCATCGAATCCTGAACCACAGCCGATCCCCAATTGGGATCGTCACCGCAATTCTCACCCCGCGAAGGCGCCACGCCCGCGGGAACGACGGAGTATTCCCATGAGCAACATCCGGTCCTCCCCGGAGTCCGCCGCGAACAGCCCGCGTGGAGGACGGGTATCCGAGTGTCCAGAGATGTGTCCGCCGAATTCCAGTTTCGACCCCGCCGGTCCCGCCGGCGCGGATTCGACGTCGCCCCGTCGCTCGGGCGACCCCGCGCCCGGTCGCTCCGCGAAGGATCAACGTGATGATTCCATGGCGAAAAATCCGCTTGCAACCGGCGTCGGTGGCGTCATCCTCGGCGCGAAACGACGAAAGCGGATCACGACCATGGACGACCGAGATCGGCGCCCGTCGCCCCCGAGGGTGGCGGAGCGCCCCCACCCGAGGCTCTGGGACGACGACGAGACCCTGTCCCTCGACGAGGCCGCCGCGCTGTTCTGGCCGCGCGGGCCGCTGTCCTCGGAAGGCGCGCGCGAAGTAGGATGCTCCCACGTTGCGGGTTCGCGCCAATGCGGACATGGCTGTTCGGCCGTTCATGCACTGTTTTATTCAAACCGCCCACTATCAAAGCCCGAGCAAGGTTGTCTTTTTATCTATTTGATGAGATTTCTTGCCGAGCGGCAAATCGATTCGGATTCGCGGTGGGAGATCCGGCGTACGTTCTGGCTCTTGCGGAAAGACGCCCAGATGATCATCAGTCTGCTGAACCAAAAGGGCGGGGTGGGCAAGACGACGATCGCCATCGATCTCGCGGCCTGCCTCAGTCATGCGGGGCGGCGAGTCCTTCTCATTGACGCCGATCCTCAGGGGAGCGCCCTAGCCTGGTCTGGCGCGCGGCAGGCGGAGCCAATATTCGTCGTGGTTGGCATGGCGAAGCCCACCTTGCATCGTGAGGTCCCAGCGCTGGCTGCACATTACGACGTGGTCATCATCGACGGTGCGCCGCGCGTCAATGAACTTGGCCGCGCGGCGATTATGGCGAGCGACCTGGTTTTAATCCCAGTCCAGCCGTCGCCCTACGACGTCTGGGCCGCCGCCGAGACCGTCCAACTGGTGCGCGAGGCGCGGCGCTATAAGGAAAGCTTGCGCGCGGCGTTCGTCATCAACCGAATGATCTCGAATACGGCCATTGGCCGGGATGTGCTCACGGCGCTTGAACAATTCCCGGAAACTCCGGTGCTCGGGACCGCGCTAATCCAAAGAGTTGTCTATGAGGAAAGCGCGACGAGCGGCCTCTCGGTGATTGAAGCCGCGCCTCGCAGCGATGCCGCGAAGGAACTGCGGCGGCTCGCGGAGTCGGTATTTCCCGATCCCAACAGGAATGCAGCATGAGCAAGAAGACGATCTCCTTCCAAAATCCGTCGAACAGTGCCAATTCGCCGGCTGCTCCCGGACTCGCAATCGTTCACTCGCGGGCGGATTTAGCAGTTGATCAATGGATTAATCAGCCCGAAGAAATCGTCGAAACCTCATTGGCGTCTTCGATCAAGTCCGATGAGGCGCGAAGGGTCATCGGCTCGGTGACGATCAACGTCTCGGCCGAACCGGATGCCTTTGAGGTGATCAAGATCGGATTTCTCGTGCCATATTTGGCGTTTACGTTGTGGACGCTGGGCGCCATGCAACGAAGCTTGCGATTATTCGATCGTTGAACCGGCCATTGCGGATTCGCCGCCGCTTCGAGAGCGGTCAGTTGCGCCAGGGATGTGCTGCTCTCTCCGTTCGTGGGATGCGAAAACATCACCACCTTGGCACATTCGATGCCGTCAGGAGGGGGCATCCACTCCATCATTCGGCACCGAGCCCCGGACACGTCCGTGAGGCTGGTCGACAAGTTCGCCGTCTCGTCGCGTGCTTTCCGAAACGCGAGAAGACTCATGAATTAACCGGCTGAGCCTCAATGGTGCGTCGAGCCCGCAAACCGACAATGATTGAGCCCTACTCGTGCGTCGCGTGCTCTCGGAAGGACGGCGGGGTCTCTCTCAGGCCCGTCCCCTTCGACCGCTCGACGATCAAGCTCATGGCGCGACGCAGATGACCCTCGGCCTGATCCAGCGCCGCCTCCGCCTCGCCGAGCCCGAAACCCTGCAGCAGCAGAAAGGCGAGCTTCACGCTTCCGCCGGTCTGCTGCAAGGCCTCGTGGATCTCCTCGTCGCCGCGGCCCGTCAGTCGCGACAGGATTTTTCCGCTCCTTCGGACCAGTTTCTTGTTCGAGGCCTGCACGTCCACCATGAGACCGTCGTAAACGCGCCCGAGCAGGATCATGACTAGGGATGACAGCAGAATGAGCGTGATACGCTGGGCGGTTCCCGCCTTCATGCGCGTTGAGCCCGCGATCGGCTCCGGGCCCGTTTCGAGAAAGATCGAATGATCGGCCTCTTGGAGGAGCGGCGTCCCTCGATTATTGGCGACGCCGATCGTCAAGGAGCCCCTTTTTTTCGCTTCGCGCAAACAGGCGAGCGTGAACGGCGTCGTACCGCTCGCCGCCACCGCGATGGTCACATCCGAACCCCCGATCTCATTACCCCGAACGAGCTCGATTGCTTGCTGGTCCTGGTCTTCGGCGCCTTCGACAGCGCGCAGTAGAGCGTTTTCTCCGCCCGCAATGAGGAGCAGAAGTCGATCATGCGGCCAGCCGAAGGTCGGCATGAGCTCCGCGCCGTCCTGAGCAGCCAGACGACCGGACGTGCCGGCGCCCACGTAAACGAGCCGCCCGGGCCCACGCAATCGGCGCTCTATCGCAAGCCCCGCCCGCTCGATCGCGGGCCGCGCGGCTCGCACGGCCGCGACGGCGGAAAATTGCCCTTCGATCATCGCCTCCAAAATCTCGGCCGGTTCCCAGACGTCGATCTTGGCGTAGCGCGGGCTTTGGCGTTCAGTCTCCGTATAACCCATCGGAGCAATTCCAGCTGACTTCCCGCATATGGCCAACGCCGGGAAAACTTCAAGCGAAGCTTCACATGAGCCAGCCTCAAGCCGGCGGCTCTATATGCAGACGCCGCGCCGGAACTTGCTTTCTCGCTTGTCCGGCTCAATTTTGTGTTCTGATGGGTTTGACCAAAAGGCGAAAATAAATGACCGTCCTTGAATCGCAGATCACCTCTGACATGCGAGCGGCTCCGGAAGCCGTGAGGCGACAGGATAAGGTTCTCGCCGCGGTTCTGCCCGCTCTCGCGGAGCGGTTGCGGCGTAAGCCGCCGCAGGTCGTTGTAACCTGCGCGCGCGGCAGCTCCGCCCACGCCGCGATGTTCGGCAAGCATCTGATCGAGCGATACCTCGGCATTGTGGTCGCCGCCGCCGCGCCGAACATCGCGACGATCTACCATCGGCGTTTGCGCCTGGCCGATCAGCTCTTTCTCGCGATCTCACAGTCGGGCGAAAGCAGCGATATCATCGAACAGGCCGTCGCGGCGCGCGACTGCGGCGCCGTGACCGCCTGCGTCACAAATGACCCGGACAGCGCGCTGGCGCAGGTCTGCGAGTTCGTGTTGCCCATGGCGGCCGGCCCCGAGCTCAGTATTCCCGCGACCAAGACTTTCGTCGCATCTGTCGCGGCGCTCGCGCGATTGACCGCCTTGTGGGCGGAGGACGAGGCGCTCGCGAACGCGCTACGGCCGTTGCCCGATCGCCTCGCCGCCGCAGGCGAGCTCGACTGGAGCCGCCTTTTGGACAGTTTCGCGGGCGCGGAAAGCCTCGTCACGATCGGACGCGGTCCGACGCTCGCCATCGCGCGCGAGGCAGCGCTGAAACTGAAGGAAGCCTCGGATCTCCATGCGGAACCTTTCTCTGCAGCCGAATTCCTCCACGGCCCAATCGCTTTGGTCTCGCCTCGTTATCCGGTGCTCATGTTCGCGCCGACCGACGCCGCCGCGGTGGGCATGACGCAGCTCGCGGCCGATCTTACGGCGAAGGGAGCGGCGGCCTTCATCACCTCCTCGGAGGAGTCGACGCCGGACCGGCTTCCCGCGCTGCCCCCCGATCATCCCGAAACCGATGCGATCTGTCTGATCCAGAGCTTCTACGCCATGGTCGTTCGCTTGGCCGCGGTGCGCGGAAGGAACGCCGACCGGCCACGCCACCTGCGCAAGATCACGCGCACGCGATGAGCCGCCTCTCTCGACACGCGGTGGCCGCCGACGTCGTCTTCAACGGCGAAAGAAGGCATGACAACATTGCCGTCGTGATCGAAGACAGGCAAATCGCGGCGCTGACGCCTCGAGCCGATCTCCCCTCCTCGATCGCGGTTTACAACGCCCCTCGCGGCGCATGGCTCGCGCCGGGCTTCATCGACATTCAGGTCAATGGCGGAGGAGACGTCCTTTTCAACGCCGATCCAACGCCGGCCGCTCTCGCGAAAATTGCCGAGGCGCACCGCAAGTTCGGCGTGACGGCGCTTTTGCCGACGCTCATCACCGACTGCGATCAGGCTATGGCCGCGGCGCTCGACGCCGTAAGCGTAATCATGGCGCGTGAGCCCGGCGTTCTCGGGATTCATCTCGAGGGCCCCTTCTTGTCTCCAGAAAAACCAGGCGTTCATCGGCGCGAATTCATCCGCCGCCCGCAAGCCCATCATCGCCAAATGCTCGGCTCTTTTCACGACGGCGTCTTGCTCGTGACCCTCGCGCCCGAGGAGACGCCTAACGGCTTCATCGCCGAACTTGTCGCTTCGGGAGCGAAGGTCTCGCTCGGTCATTCGATGGCGACTTATCAGGAAACGCGAGCCGCGATGGCCGAAGGGCTGACGGGCTTCACGCATTTGTTCAACGCGATGCGCCCGCTTTCCGCCCGCGAGCCCGGCCCTGTCGCGGCCGCGCTCGAATCGCCGCACGCCTATTACGGGCTCATCGTCGACGGTGAGCATGTCGCCCCCGCCGTGCTGGGATTGGCGATGCGCGGCGTCGGGCGCCCCATGCTCGTGAGCGACGCCATGCCGCCCGTTGGCGGCATGAGGGAGGAGTTCGATCTCTTGGGCAGGCGGATCACAGTCCGCGACGGCAGTTGCCGCACGCAGGAGGGCGCGCTCGCGGGATCGTCGATCGAGATGGCGGGCGCGGTTCGCAACTGTGTCCGGCTTTTGGGGCTTCCCTTGGAGCGGGCCCTGCGCTACGCCTCATTCCACCCCGCCGATTTTCTGGGTCTCGGACAATCGCTCGGCCGCCTCGCACCGGGATATCGAGCCGACATGGTGGCGTTCGACCCGAAGGATATTTCGGTCTCCGCCGCCTGGGTAGCCGGGCAAAGATCGGACTACCGCCCCGGCGCTTAGGGCGCGCGAGGCCGTCGTTATCGATGCTCAGTTCCGAACTGGACATACCCGATGCAGCCAATTCGCCCTGCCGCGCTATATCGGCAGCCTGTTGCACTCCTTGCGCCGCGATGGCCGCATTGGCTGCGCGACAGCGTCCTGGCTGACCTGGTCGAGCGCAGCACTGCTCGTGTCGTAGCCGCCCGAACTGCTCGACACGTCCGGATAGTAGGAGTGTAAATCGGATTCCAATCATGACCCCTTTCAATGTTTCTCATGATAGAAAAATTAGTCGCTTATGTGTGTGACCCGTCGCCGATCGGCGTCGTGACCCCACGCCGATTTACACCCAGGTTCTCACGTTCCATACGAAAGCCTGGTCGAGCTTCGCGCCGCCTACATGCCGGATGCCGCTCGGGCCGTATCAGGCATCCCCCGAGCTCATCCCGGAGGAAGGGTCACCCCCCGGTTCTGACATCGCCTAATCCGCTTTCGACACTTCATCGACGGTTTGCATGCGCTTGCCTCTCTCGACCTTGCCTGCCGGGATCATCGTCCCGGCGTTTCCGCAACGCTCACAACCACGGCTCTTGACCGAAGCTGCTTGCGGTGGCTTGAGATCGGCACCTGATTGCCGAACTCGAAGGGCCCTCCTTCATCTCTCGTACAGTTGAGCGCCGCCAATACTCGTGACGGCTCGCTCGTGACACACGACCCAGCTCGGACGTTGCGTAACAGCCAATTTTCCTAGCTCCGCGCGTCCAGTTTCCAATTCCTGGAGGTCCTCACTCTCGTCTGTCGCGTCATCCATGGTGGCCACCAGCAGCCATTGAATCGATAAGGCAATTTGCTAGCTCTGAAACGCGAGTATCCTCAAAAAATTGCTCTCCAAGTAAAACTTTCTGTCCGAACGATGCTATGTGTTCCGAGAGCTGGCTCCCGCGTTCGTTACGCCGCCAAACGCATGGCTGGGCTCGACGACACGGGATTTAATTTCCAACAAGGATACCGGGCTCTCGCGTCTGAAGCGACCTTTCCGGCCATCGCCAAGCCGCGCCGCTTCGTCTGGTCGGCGTGCGGGTCGCCGTCGTTTAGGATTCCATAGCGCCCGAGATTTTTTCGCCAATGATGTCGGCGGCTCGACGAAGTGGGTCTGCATCGAGATGAGCGTATCTTGCCGTCGTGGCCGACTGCGAATGGCCGAGGAGCTTTCCGACGATCGGCAGTCCGAGGCTCGATCCCGCGCCGACAGAAGCGAAAGTGTGACGCAGATCGTGGATACGCACGCCCGAAAGGCCTGAATGCTGCTGAATGGCGCGCCATGGCTTCTTGAGGTCGGACCGAGGCTGATCCCGGGTCGCGCCGGGCACGACGAAGGCGCTGCTGCGATCGGCATCCCGCAGCAGCGCGAGCGCTGGGGCGCTCAGCACGATCGTCTTCCGGCCGGTCTTGCTGTCGGGGAGCAGCAGCAGGCCCCGCTCCAGGTCGACATGGGCCCACTCCAAGTGAAGGATCTCGCGAAGACGCGCGCCCGTGAAGAGAAGCAGGCGAAACGCGAGAGCCACTTCGGGGGCAAAGACGGTCCGTTGGTTCGGTTCTTTCACGAGATGCTTGTTCGCTCTCGCGTCGGCGTTGAGGCGCCGGGGAAGCCCCTCGGTCTCAGCGAGCCGCAATGTTTCACCGAGACGCTTGAGCTCTTCTGTTCCAAGAAACCGTTCCCGCTTGGCTTCCGTAAATCGCTCGAGGCCGATCGTAGGGTTCGTCCCGCGGGCCACCAGACCCCGCCGGGCGGCAAAGGTGTACATGCTGCCAATAATCGCCAGGAGGCGGTTCGCCTGATACGGCCGATCCCGCAGAGACAGGTGTAGCTTGGCGACCTCAGCAGTCGTGACCAGCTCGGCTTTACGCTTCCCCAGCGTTGGTAGGAAGTTGCTTCGGAGGCTGGCGCCATACCCTTTCGCGGTGTGCGCCTTTCTCTTCGGTCCGACATGTTCTTCGAGAAACCGGTTTGCCAGTTCGCTGCAGGTGATCGCGGCCTGAGCATCCTTGCGCTCGAGAGCCGGGTCCCGGCCTGCGGCGACCGCTCCGAGCGTGGCGCGCGCTCGCGCTCTAGCTTCATCGGGTGTGATCGCGCCATGGCGCCCGAGGGAGACGAAGCGCTTGGGAGCGCCTGGCCCGATATTACGTGGCCTGTACCGGAGGATATAGGTCTTTGTGCCGCTGGCCTCGACGCGGAGGCCCAGTCCCCTGGTCTCTCCGTCCCAAATCTCGTAGCGCTTGGCTTTGGGTAACGCGTCGTCGACGACGCGCTTGGTGAGCTTTATCGACGCGGTTGCCATTTCCCTTTTTACCTCCGGCGCCCATGCTGGTGACCATATGGTGACCAACCTAGAGTGACACTAACAGGCATTGAGGGAAATGCCAATTGATGAATTTCATTCTAAACCAATCAGATATGGTAATAGGGGGCATTCCAGGGACACCAAGGGAAATCTGGTCCCTTTGATTCGTAATGATGGGGTCTGTGGTTCGAATCCCTCTTGCGGCACCACTCCACGATCTCTCAAAGTTTCAGATCGTCCCTAAGCGTCTCAGAACATTAGATAAAACAGCGGATTCGCGCCTTTGGGCGTGTCCAGCCGTCCCTAGGCGTGTCCTTGCAGCCGGGTAGTTTGTGGGTATTTATGTGGGCATTCCGGCAATGCCCACAAACCGGATACCCACACTGGATGCCCACAAATGCCGCTCACCGACATTGAGGTTCGCGCCGCCAAGACGGCGACGACCCCGAAGAAGCTTTTCGACGGAGGCGGCCTTTACCTGCGAATCGACCCGAAGGGGTCCAAGCTTTGGCGCATGGCCTATCGTTTCGATGGCGAGGAGCGCAGTCTTTCCTTCGGTGGGTATCCAGGCGTGTCGTTAAAGGACGCGCGCGCGAGGCGCGATGAGGCGAAGGCCCTGCTCGCGGACGCGGTGGACCGCGGCCAGCAAAGAAAACTCGAAAAGCTCGCCAAAGCCGTTTCGAACGCGACAACCTTCAAAGGGCTTGCGGACGAATACATCGACAAGCTGAAGTGCGACGGGCGCGCGCCGGCGACGCTGGGGAAAGTCACATGGCTGCTCTCGCTTGCGACGCCTGGGCTCGGCGGGCGACCGATCTCGGACATCAAGGCTCAGGAGGTGCTCGCGGTGCTGAAGCGGATCGAGACGCGCGGCAATCTCGAAACGGCGAAACGCCTGCGCGCCACCATTGGCTCCGTGTTTCGTTTCGCTATCGCACCGCTCGGGCGGAAGTCGACCCTACCAGCGCGTTGAAAGGCGCGCTCATGTCGCCGAAGGTCAAGCATCGCCCGGCTCCGCCGTCGCAGCCCTGAAACTGCCGATCACCGGCATTGTCGGCGGCGCCGATCTGATCGACTTGAACAATCTGGCGCGGATCGATCTTTATCGAGGCAGCCTGCAGGCCAATCAAGGTCTTGGATTCTCCAGCGCCGCTGGACAGTTGGATCAGATCATGCTCGCCCCGAAACAAGAGTTTGGCGGCACGATCAGCCAGGGCGCCGGCTCCGACGGGTTCTGGCGCACCTCTGTGCGTGTCGACTCCGGCCTCTTGTCGACCGGCACGGCGTTCTTCGTTTCTGGCTCGTGGACCGAGGCCAATAAGTGGAAGGGCGACGGCGACGCCTCGCGCAAGAATGTCAT
This sequence comes from Methylocystaceae bacterium, assembly GCA_003134075.1. Taxonomy (GTDB): domain Bacteria; phylum Pseudomonadota; class Alphaproteobacteria; order Rhizobiales; family Beijerinckiaceae; genus Methylocystis. The sequence goes on from PLAI01000213.1 coordinate 11,695, forward strand.
GTTCGGCGTCAGTCAGAAACTGGGCGACAATCTGGATATCAAGGTCTATGGCGTCCACAACGATCAGCAAGCCTATTCCTATCTGCCCTTGACCTATGCGCAGACGACGATGATGTTCGCTTACGCCTGGGCCGATTACAACACGCAATTGGTTGGGCGGCCGAAAATCGACAATAATGAATATCTGTTCAATCAGACGAGATACGCCAATAACGCGATATAAACGGAAATAACTTATAAGATCGATCAAGACCAGAGCTTCGTGCTGAAGCCCTATTTTTGGGGGGATGAAGGCTCTCAGCTCACGACCTCGGGAACGGGCGTGAAGTTGTGGCCGATCAACAATTACACTTTGGGCGGCGTGGCTGAATATAGAAAGCATTTCGCTTGGGGCGGCGACCTTCTGCTCGGTTATTGGGGCGAGGACGCCAAGCCCGAACCCGCCGCTCGGCCAACAGCAGTTCAACGTCACCACGGTCGGAACGTTGAATTTCGCGAGTTGGTCGGTGCTCGCGAAAACAACTGACTCCGAGTTCTACAGCCCATTCATGCAATATACGCAAACATACAATTCCACGACGGTCACCGGCGGCCTGCGTCTGCTGATCGAAGGCGCGCCCGCCATGCAATATTACACGACCACGGGACTGCCGGACGTGTCCTATACGGATGTGTTCGCTTACGCCCCGAAGCCGGACCCCAATGCGACGGTCGCCGCGCGATATTTTTATGAATGGCTTCCCAATCTTGGCGTGCGTCAGCAATTGTCGAACGAATGGAGCCTCAACGCGAGCTACAGCCGCAAGACCGGGCGTCCCGACTGGGGACCGCAGGCGAGCAGCTTCGCTGGCGCGGAAGCCGCCTTCTTGAAGGAAGGCATGAATATGCAAAGCGTCATGAACAAGATTCAGCCCGAACTTGTCGACGAGGTCGATGTCGGCGCGCGTTATCCGGCCGGAAAACTGACGGTCGTCCCGACATTCTTCGGCTTCTGGACGCATAAGAAAGAGGTTCTGGTCTACGACCCGAATGTCGGACAAAACTACTACCAGAGCAATGCGGCGACGACGGGCTATGGCTTCGAACTCGAGGCCATTTGGAAGGCGACCGATTATCTCACCGTCAACGGCACCTTCACCGACGCCGCCGAAGTCTATGATTCCAACATCTCGACCGGAACCAACACGACGATGTATATTGGCGGCAAGCAAGTGCCCTATACGCCCAAGATTCAAGCGAAGGGCGCGATTACCTATCACGCCTACGGCTTCGAATTCACGCCGATCATTCGCTATGTCAGCACGCGTTACGGACTCGCCGACGACTCGCAGGCGGTTAGCCCCTATGCCGTCGTGGACGTCAATGCGTCCTACGAGTTCGGAACAAAGCTCGGTCTAAAGCCGATGCGGATCAACGCCGGCATCATGAACCTCACCGACCGGCGTTATATCGGCGCCATTTCGGTGAACGAGGACAATCTCAACAGCGCCTCTTACTATGTCGCGCCGCCGCGGACGATCTTCGCCGGAATCACCGCGAATTTCTGAGCCACGCAGCGTCAAGGGGCGGGCATGAACGATTCCACGAAGCGAATTCTCGCGGCTCTCGCTTTCGTCCTGTGCTTTGTCGCAGAGGCGCGGGGTCCCGATTTCGTCGATATGGCGGGGCGAAGCGTCGCGATCCCGAATCGGGTCGCGCGCATGGTGATGCTTGGCGCCGTTCCGGTCATCAATGGATTCCTGTTCGCGCTGGGCCGGCAGGACGCGCTGGTCAACGGGCTTCCGCCAGAGCTCGCACGTAAGTTTCAATATGTCTTCGCGCCGGAATTGGCCGGCAAGCCCGTCGTGCAAGGCGCCGAGAAGGGCTTGGCGGTCGAGGACATCATCGGCCTGAAGCCGGAAGGGGCAACGCCTGACATTCGGCTGGGTAATACCGGTATGAAAAAAGGCCATTAAACTCACCGCAGTCGATGGCATAAATTGAACGTCGAGCGCCCACTCGACCTCCGGGAGACCGCCGTGCAAGGAGTTTTCGCCGCGCTAATATTTCTGTTCGCGTTCTCGGGTCATGTTTCCGCCGAGCCCGCGTCAAATTACGAAATTATCGCGAAACTGTCTCAAGCCCCGGGAAACGTCACAGTGACCGGAGGCGGCAGAATCATCATGAGTCAGCATCAGTTCTACGAGCCGAATGACTCGGTCGTGGAACGTCAGGCCGACGGCTCGCTCACGCCGTTTCCCAGCAAGGAGTTGAACGATCGGCAAGGCCATTCCGGCCTGACGCTGGATTCGGTTCTGGGGATCCGGACCGGCGTTGACGGCGTTGTCTGGATGCTCGACAATGGAATGCGCGGAGGCGTCACGCCCAAGCTCGTGGGCTGGGACACGAACACCGACAGACTGCGCCGAGTCATTTATCTGCCCGCTCCGATCGCCCCCAAGGACGCATTCGTCAACGATTTTACGGTGGACAGTCGGCACAACCGGATATTCATCGTCGATCCAGCGGGCGGCGCCAATGCGGCGTTCATCGTCGTGGACATCGAGACCGGCGCGGCCCGACGCGTGCTGGAGGGGCATCGAAGCGTCGTTCCGGAAAAGGTCGATCTCGTAATCGATGGGCGGCCCATTCAGATGAAGGACGCCGAGGGCCGTTGGGTCCGGCCCCATATCGGCGTCAATCCCGTCACCGAGGATTTGCAAAACGAATGGGTGTATTTTGGCCCCATGCACGGAACCAGTCTCTATCGCATCAAGGCGGGCGCTCTCGCCGATGAAAATCTGGATCCGAACACGCTCGGTCAATTGGTCGAGCGCTACAGCGACAAACCGATCTGCGACGGAATCAGCATCGACAAGGACAATAATATTTATCTCGGTGACCTCGAAGCGAACGCTATTGGCGTCATCAAGCCGGATCGAAGCTATTACCGGCTCGCGCAAAGCCCTGAGCTGGCGTGGGTCGATTCCCTGGCTTTTGGGCCGAAACGCAAGCTCTATGCCGTGATTAATCAACTTCACCGCTCGGCTGTCTTGAATGGCGGCGAAGCGCTGTCCAAGCCGCCCTACCTTCTGATCGAGGTCAAAGCTCTCGCCCCCGGCCTGCCGGGTCGGTGACCGACGCAGCGGCGGCCGCGTCAAGCGTTTGGCAAATGGCGAGTATCTGACCGCGCAGCCAGCGATGAACGGGATCGTTCTCGCGCAACGGGTGCCACACCATCACCAGATCGTAGGCGGGAAGGTCAATCGGGGCGGACAATATGCTGAGCGGCGCGAGGTCCAGGAATTTCTGGGCGATTCGTTCAGGCAGGGACAACAGCATATCCGTCCGGGCGACGATGAATGGCGCGGAGAGGAAGTGCGGCACGATCAGCGCGATGCGACGCTCCAGCCCCTTTCCGGCCAGCCATTCGTCGATCAATCCGACGCGTGTTCCCGTGCGTGAAATCAGCATGTGCTTCAGCGCGACATATTCGTCCAGCGTCAAACGCTCGGCGCGGCTGGCGGGATGATCGCGAGCGACCAGACACGTCATGCGATCCTCGAACAGCTTTTGGACGATCATATGCCCCGGCGGATTCAAGATCGCCTCGAACCCCAGCACCAAATCGAGATCATTGTATTCCAGCTCCCGCTCGGGAAACGGCGTTTCCGTTCGCTTGATGTGGATGTCGACGCCGGGCGCTGTTCGCGCGATGCGCTCGACGAGCGCTGGAACGATGAGAAAATCCATATAGTCGGTCGCCGCGATGACGAAGCGCCGCGCGCTTGTCGCCGGGACGAACTCTTCTTCGGCGTTGAGCAAATTTCTTATGTCGCGAAGGACGGCCTTGACCGGGCCGATCAAGGTGAGCGCCCTGTCCGTCGGTTTCATGCCGGACGGCGTCTTGACGAGCAGCGGGTCGTCTAGTTGTTGCCGCAGGCGCTGCAAAATGTGGCTCATCGCCGATTGACTGACGAACATATGTTCCGCCGCGCGCGAGACGTTCTGCTCTTGCATGAGCAGATCGAAGGCGACCAGCAAATTGAGATCGAAATTTCGCAGTTCCGGCATTTTTCGGACGCCTCTGGGTCGGTGTTCTCGTTGGCGAGTTCATATCCCGCGTGCAAATTTTGGAGGCGCGTTTCCGGCCTGTGATTTTCATTCATACCACCATTAAATCTCATCATTTCACGCGGTTCACCTGGGTGCCTAGATTGCCATCTCCGAAGCCCGTTGACGCCCGTCTCGAACTTAGGGTTCGCGGGCGACGGGCGGCAACGATACGGCGATCCGGCGAACAGCCGCTTTTGCCAGGAGACTTCCATGACGAGCACCGATCTCGAAATTGCACAGCCTTACACGGGGGAAAAAGCGAGGCTTTCCCGAGCCTATGATTATCTCATCCTGGTGCTGGCCCTGTTTCTGTTCATCGGCGCGTTTCATCTTCATGTGGCGCTGACGGTCGGCGACTGGGACTTTTGGGTTGACTGGAAGGACCGGCAATGGTGGCCGCTGGTCACTCCCTTGATGATGATAACATTTCCCGCCGCCGTCCAGGCCGTCCTCTGGACCCATTTCCGTCTGCCGCTCGGCGCGACCTTGTGCATCGCATGCCTTTTGATCGGAACCTGGATCGCGCGCTTTTTCGCCTATCATTTGTGGAACTATTTCCCGATCAACGAGGTGCTGCCGGCGACCATGCTGCCGAGCGCTCTCGTGCTCGACGCCATTTTGATGCTGAGCGACAGCGTGACGGTGACGAGCATCTTCGGCGGAATGGCGTTCGCGCTGCTATTCTATCCGAGCAACTGGCCAATTTTCGCGATGTTTCATGTGCCGGTGGAATATGGCGGCGCGCAACTGACCGTCGCCGATCTGTTCGGCTTTGAGTATATCCGCGCCGGCACGCCCGAATATCTGCGGCTCATCGAAAGAGGGACGCTGAGGACCTACGGACAGGTCGCGACGCCGCTGTCGGCGTTCTGCTCAGGGTTGTTGTGCACGTTGATGTACCCCGCTTGGTGGTTCATCGGCAAAGCGTTCGCAACGACCCGTTTCGTCCAGAAAATCTAAGCGAGGGCACGGCCATGCTGAAAACGATCAAGAAATTCCTCGGCCTCCTCGGCTTAGGCGCATGCTGCCTGATGCTTGCCCCAAGCGGCGCGGCGGCCCACGGCGAAAAGGCGCTGGAGCCATTCATTCGCATGCGCACCATCCAATGGTACGATGTGCAATGGTCGCGGGAGAAACTGAACGTCAATGATGAGTTGGTCATCACCGGCAAATTTCATGTCGCCGAGGACTGGCCGCGCGGCGTGCCCAAACCAGATGCGACCTATCTCAACGTCTCGTCGCCCGGACCCGTGTTCATCCGCACCGAGCGCTATCTGAACGGGCAATCTTCCGTCAGCTCCGCCGCGCTGAAGCTGGGTGGCGATTACGACTTCAAAATCGTGCTCAAGGCGCGCCTGCCCGGCCGATATCATCTCCATCCGTTTTTCAATCTGCATGACGCCGGCGCTGTCATGGGGCCGGGGCATTGGTTCGAAGTCGCCGGCGATCCGGCCACCTTCACCAATCAAGTGAAAACGCTCAATGGCGATATGATCGACATGGAGAGTTACGGCCTCGCCAATGGCGTCGCATGGCATGCGTTCTGGATCGCGCTCGGCTCGGCGTGGCTGCTCTGGTGGGTGCGGCGGCCGTTGTTCCTGCCACGCTACAAAATGCTTCAACTCGGCCAGGAGAATGCATTGATCACGCCGCTCGACAGGAAAATCGCCGTGCTAATGCTTGCGGGCGTGCCCCTGTTCGTTTTCGGCGCTCAGGCGATGACGGATCGGCAATATCCGAACGCCATTCCGCTTCAGGCCGGGATGGATCAGATCGAGCCCCTGCCCGCGGCCGTCAATGGTTTGGTGAAACTGAAAGTTCAGCGGGCGGAATTCAACGTTCCCGCCCGATCGCTGACTATCGTCGCGCAAATCCACAACGCGTCGGACCAGCCGCTTCAGATCGGAGAATTCGCGACGGCCAACGTGCGTTTTCTTAACCCTGGCGTCGGCCCGTCTCGCGAAGGCGACAAAGACACACTTATCGCTCCGCAAGGAATGAGCCTCGACTCCGCCGATCCGATTCAGCCGGGAGAAACGCGAACCGTCCGGATCACCGCGACAGACTCCTTGTGGCAGCGAGAAAGATTGGATGGCCTCATTCGCGATGCGGACAGCAGATTGGGCGGTCTCCTGTTCCTCTACGACGCGAACGGCCAACGCCACATCGCAAGCGTCTCGACCGCCATCATTCCAACCTTCAACTAACGTCGACCGCGTGTCGCCCGCTGGTCCAACGAAGCCGAAACTCGAAAGGCAATCGCAATGTCCGTGACGTCACAAGAAATCCAGCCCGTCGCCGCCGCGCATGTGAGCTTCGGGCCGCCGTGGTACTTAAGGGAAGTTTACAAATATCTCGCTACTTTCGCCGGGCTGACGATCATATACGTCGGATTTCGGCTGTATCAGGGCGTCTTCGGCGTATCGACCGGCCTCGACTCGTCCGAACCGGCCTTCGCGACGCATTGGATGCGCCTGCTCTACATCGAGCTGGCGGTGCTCGCCGTGGTATTCCCCGCGCTTTGGGGATATCTCTGGTTCACGCGCGACCAGAATATGGACGCCATGTCGCCGAAAGAGGAAATCACCCGCTATTTCACGCTGACCATGTGGATCAGCGTCTATACATTCGCGGTCTACTGGGCCGGCAGTTACTTCGCCGAGCAGGACAATTCCTGGCATCAGGTTTCCGTTCGCGACACGCCATTCACCGCCAATCATATCATCGAATTCTATTTCAACTTCCCGCTCTATGTGCTTCTCGGCGGTTCCGCCTGGATTTACGCGCGGACCCGATTGCCGCTCTACGCCAAGGGCATTTCGGTTCCGTTGACGCTCGCTGTCGTTGGCCCCTTCATGATCTTGGTGAGCGTCGGCTTCAATGAATGGGGACACACATTCTGGTTTCGGGAGGAGTTCTTCGCCGCGCCGATTCACTGGGGATTCGTCATCGGCGTTTGGTTTGCCCTCGGCGTCGGCGGCATCCTGTTGCAACAAGTCGAGCGGTTGACGGAATTGCTCAATAAAATTGAAGACGCGGCTTGAGGACCGCGCCGGGCAGTTCAGCCCTGTTCGGCGCTTCGCCGGGACTACTGTCGACGCTAGTTAGCAAGGACCGCACATGCCGCTCGCACGCATTGATCTCATCCAAGGAAAGTCCGCCGAATATCGTCGCACGGTCGGCGACATCGTTTACGAGGCGATGGTCGAGGCTCTGAAAGCGCCTAAGGACGACCGTTTCCAGGTCATCGCCGAGCATCCGATCGGCGCGCTGGTCGCCGACGAAAATTATCTTGGCGTTCGACGCACTCAAGATTGCATCTTTATCCAATTAACGCTCAACGCCGGTCGAACCGTCGAGCAAAAGAAAGACTTCTACAAGGCCGTGGCCGACGCTCTCCATGCCCGACTGGGGCTTCGTCCCGAGGACGTGTTCATCAATCTCATAGAGGTTCAAAAAGAGAATTGGTCGTTCGGGAATGGAATTGCTCAATATGCGGAGTAATTGAACCCCGCGCATGTGATTTTCTCTGAAACGCCAAAGCGGATCGCCCCCGATGCGACTTGAATCCTTGACGCTGCGATCGATCCGGGCGCGAGCGGTCGTGCTAAAGCTGAAGCGGCCCATTGTCGCGCGGATAGCGACGCTCCCCGATTGGCCGCTTATTCTGATCGACCTGTTGACGGAGGAAGGCGTCGTTGGTCGAAGCTATCTCGAGCCATACACCATCAAGGCGATGCGATATCTGATCCCCGCGCTTCATGACTTCGGCGAGATGCTCAAGGGGCACCGCGTGGCGCCGGTCGAATTTTACGAGCTTGCCCGCAAATCTCTGCATTTCGTGGGCTATCAGGGCCTCGCGATGATCGCCGTGTCGGGGCTCGACATGGCGGCTTGGGACGCGCTGGCGAAGGCCGCCCGCCTGCCGCTGTGCGTGCTTCTGGGGGGCGCGGTCGGACCCGTGAAGGCGTACAACAGCAATGGGCTTTGGCTCAGGGAGCCGGAGCGGCTCGCGGAGGAGGCGATCGAACTGCGCGACGAAGGAGGCTTCACAGGTCTCAAACTTCGGCTCGGGCGGGAGAACGCGCGGGATGATCTTCGAGCGATCCACGCCATTAGCGCTTCGGTCGGCGATGGAATTCACCTAATGGTCGACTTCAACCAGGGTCTCGATCTCGCCGAAGCGTTGCGCCGTTGCCACGCGATCGACGACTTGGGTCTCGACTGGATCGAGGAGCCGATCGTTTACGACAATTTCGACGGCTTCGTTCGGCTGTCCTCCCGACTGAAAACGCCAATTCAAATCGGCGAGAATTTCTATGGCGTTCGCGACCTCCATCGAGCGCTTCAGATGAAAGCCTGCGACTTGGTGATGCCGGACTTCATGCGCATCGGCGGCGTCACTGGCTGGCTCAGAGCGGCCGCGATCGCCGGAGCGGCGGGCGTTCCTATCTCCACTCACCTTTACCCCGAGGTCGCCGCGCATGTCATGCGGGTCACGGAGATGGCGCATTGGCTGGAATGGCAGAACTGGGCCGATCCTGTTTTGCAAGAGCCGTATAAAATCCTCGACGGCATGTTGCACATTCCTGACGCGCCGGGCGTCGGTCTCGAATGGAATGAAGACGCGGTCGCTGCGTATTCAGCAGAGTTGTAGCGGGCGCTAGAG
>PLAI01000044.1 GCA_003134075.1 Methylocystaceae bacterium
ACTTATGCACCTGATTTGCGCACAAAAAAGGCTCAATAAATCAAAGCGCTATTTCGCAAGCGAAAGTGTTGATTTTCGCCCAAGGCAGCGGCTTTTATGGCGTCAGCAAAACCCACCCGCCAGCATGAGAGCGGCGACGTGTTCAAAAGTGTTCCGCGGGCGCTCATCAGATGATCTGTCCGTGCAACATTAAGTAAAAAATAACCATATTCATTAAGCATTAGGTAAACATTGCCTTGGTTGCCGCCGCAATCGCGTGTAATGTCTGTTCATCAGAGCTTGTTTTGAGTTATAGGTTTAAGTTCACATTTTAAATACTTTATTCCAGCGTCATTGTTTCTGTTTTTCGTTTCAGTTCTCGGTTTCAGTTCCACTATTTCAGTTAATATGCTTTTCAACGTCAAAGACCAGAGCGGCCCGCCCGGATGTACGGCGGCCATCCTGAGGCCGCCTCAATTGGCGGCCTTTTCTATTCCAAACGCGAACGGCAAATGTCGCTCGCGAAATTCTTGAGATTTGCACTTAAGGCGCAAGAGGCGCGCCTGATTCACGCCTTCACCCAAAATCAGCCATAGCTGGCGTCCGCAGACAAATTTCCATAATGTCGGGCCGCTGATCGGAGCTCATGCAATATGGGGGTGCGATGCCAACGTTTAGGATGGTTCTGGCTGCCTTTTGTCTTATTGCAATATCAACTCTTATCGCGATATCGACGGTCAGCCAGGCCAAGCAAAAAGAGCCCGCGACCGATGCCTTCCAGAAACACACCACGTTCGGCGTCTGGAGTAAGAACATCTTCGCCGACGCGGTCACTGTCACCGGGCCCGCCAAGACCATCTACCTTGCCGGCATGGGGTCCGAGGATGCGACCTCCGGAACCATCTTGTATCAGGGTGACTTTCTGGAGCAGTGCCGATATTCGTATGCCAAGATCAAGAAAATCCTGGCGACGCAGGGGGCTACGATGGCGGACATAGTCAAGGTCACAACCTACGTCACGGACATGAGGTATGGGCCAGACTACAGCAAATGCTTTGCCGAAGCGATGAGTGGCGTGGTTTTGCCCACGCATACTCTCGTGAATATCAGCCAGCTTGCATGGCCAGGCATGATGATCGAGGTAGACGCGACGGCCGTCGTCGCCGCCAAGTAACGGAGAAGGCGGTCAACCGGATGCTGGGGGCGCTGAGCGCGTCGCCTACCCCTCGAAACACCTCGTTTTTAGTGACCCCGCTATGCAAAAAGGTTTAGTTTTTACAGACGATACCCGATCTTGTGAAAATCTCCGTTATCGTGCGAAATGCTCTTCACTCCCATTCTCCATGATTTTCACTGCTGGCTAATACAAAATCCTACCGCTGATGGTCAGCCTTCGCCGCCGCCAGCCGATTGAGTTCGCGTCAGCCGCCCATCCCCTCCAGCGCCATCAGCGACTCGGGCAACACCTGCCCGCCGTCGATCACCAGCGTCTGGCCGGTGATGTAGCCGGCCTCGTCACTAGCGAAAAACAGCGCGGCGTAGGCAATATCCTCGACACTTCCGAGCCGGCGTTGCGGCACCGAGGCCGTCATCTTCTCTAAATACTCATCGCCTAGCCCATCCAGCCCCTCGGTGCGCACGTTGCCCGGCATAACCGCATTGATGGTGATCCTGTGCGGCGTCAGTTCCAGCGCCGCCGTGCGCATGAACCCAAGTTGTCCAGCCTTGCTCGCTCCGTAGTGCGCCCAGCCGGGATAGCCTGTGATCGGGCCGGTGATAGAGGAGGTGATTACGATTCGGCCGCGGCCGCTACTAGCCAGCGCCGGCGTGCAGGCCCGCACGCTAAGAAAGGTGCCGGCGAGGTTGGTGGACAGCACCTCGTTCCAATGCTCTAGCGTTATCTCCAAAAGCCGGGCGGCCGGAAAGATGCCAGCATTGTCGCAGAGAATGTCGATCCCGCCATGCCGCTCGACCGCCGCGGCGGCCATCCGGTCGACATCGGCGGGGTCGGCGACATTGGCGGCAAAGCCGCTGGCGGACCCTCCCTCCGCCCGGATCGCGGCGGCCGCCGCCTCGGCCTGCGCGAGATCACGGCCGACGACCAGCACCTGCGCCCCCTTGGCTGCAAAGACGCGAGCGATACCGCGGCCGATGCCCCGGCTGCCTCCGGTGACGATCACCGATCGGCCGGCGATGGAGGTGAACATGGGCGATACCTCGCTGCGTGCTGGATGGGTCAGCGGGCCTTCCCTGGATGGCCTATCCGCCCGTCGGGAGGGTAAGTTAGGCGGCAATTGGGGCTTCCTGCAACTGACCTTGTCCCCTAAGCTTCAAGAGGTTTTGAAGCCCTGACGCGCTCCCCTTCGTGGTGTTGCTGCCGCCATCGAGCAAAGAGTCGAAATTCGCATTTCCGCCTTATATTGCTGGAGTTTCCGCGTGTTCCAAAAATATTGATTTCGCACCACCGAATTCTGACCCGTGCGCAAAACACAAAGTTCAGCTGACCTTGACGCATAGAACGCGCGCCACTAAGAGCACGCGACCAGATTCGACGACGGATTCAACCGGAGTGGCTACCAAGTCTGGGGGGAAGAAAGCGGATGCACGTGTTGCATCCGCTTTTTTGTTTTGCGCCACGCGCGCCGTCGTCTTGCCAGAAA
>PLAI01000229.1:0-5836 GCA_003134075.1 Methylocystaceae bacterium
GCCGCCAATCCATCGCGAGGTCTTGCGGAGGATGGGCATCCGATGCCACTCACAGCCGAATCTTCTTTGCAAAGATATGTTTCCGTCGCGGCGGGAGTGTTTCCCGATTGTGTCCGCTAATAATTTTTCATGAATCGGAATTGAATTAAAGAATTGAGGCGACTTGACGCCGATTTCGGGGTTATGGCGCGACATCCCATTTCGCGGGCGTTGAAGCCGATGGCGCTCGCCGCCTATTCCTCTTCGCCGAATCGGTTGGCGACCAGTTCCGCCAGCGCGTCGAGCACGGCTTGCGCGTCGGGACCGGAGGCGGTGACGAGGATCGAGGAGCCCTTGGCCGCGCCCAGCGTCAAAATGCCCATGATTGAACTGCCGCCCACGGTCTCGTCGTCCTTCGTGACGGTGACGATGGCGTCGAAACGATCACAGCATTGCACGAATTTAGCCGTCGCCCGAGCGTGCAGACCCTTCATATTGACGATTGTCAGCTCGCGCGACAATTTCGCGCCCACCAGCGCCAAAGCGGCTTCTTGTTCTGTCACTTGGCGAGCTCGTTCACTTGGCGCGCTTGTTCACTTGGCGGACCCGCTCACTTGGCGGGCTCGGTCGCCTGCGGCTTAACCGGAGCGCATTTCGGGTTGAGAATTCTGCTAGCGACATGCACATATTTACGCCCGGCGTCCTGCGCCTGCAACACGGCCTGCTCCAGCGTCTGGCAGTCGCGCACGGAAGCCAACTTGATCAACATGGGTAGATTGACGCCGGCCAACACCTCGACGTTGCCGCCGTTCATGACGGAGATCGCGAGATTCGACGGCGTGCCGCCGAACATGTCCGTGAGCAGCACCACGCCCTGGCCGCTGTCGGACTGCCTGACCGCCTCGATGATGTCGAGCCGGCGGCGCTCCATGTCGTCCTCGGGCCCGATCGAAATCGAGGCGAGTTGCTTTTGCGGACCGACCACGTGTTCGAGCGCGGCGCGAAACTCCGTGGCGAGGTGTCCATGGGTCACAAGGACCATTCCGATCATGCGACGCTACCACCTATGACGACGTCTCGCGAGGCCACCCGAGCGAACAATCCGAGGTCCAGCGGGACTGGCCTGCCCCAAGACGCCCGCGGGAGCAAGTGCGAAGGACAGACCACCATTATATAGTGAACCCATTACGCGTTATACACGAGTGCCGATATTCTGTCGCGGGCGCTCTTCGAACCTTCATTTTGTGCGATGCGGCGAAATTGGCAAGCGAAAAGCGCGAAACATCGGTAAATTACTCTAAGCCTTGGCAAAATAAGAGTATTTTTTCCGCCGCGGCGGGGTCGCGCAGCTCGGCGAAGCAGCGCGGCAACGACAAACCGCGCAACCGCGTGGTGGCGTCGCACTCGGATGGATAGCGCGGCGGGGGCTCTCCCGGCGGCGCCAAATCGACCACGCCGCGAATCACTCCCGCCGGCTCGAAGGGTTCGCGAACGATCCCGAGCCCGCGCAATTCCATGCGTCCGGCGGCGAGGGGATGCGGCCGCGCGATCAGCCGCCCGTTACAATTTTCGAGCATCACGCGGTCGTCGCCAATCAGCCGCGCGAAATCGCCGCGCAGGCGCGCGCGCGCGATCAATTCGAGGGTCAGGGCGCTTTTGCCGGCGCCGGAGACGCCGCGCAGCAACACGCCCGTCGCGCCGAGCAGCAGCGCGTTAGCGTGCGTCGATGCGCCGCTCACCGCTCCGCCGGGAGCCACAAGACGAAGCGGGCGCCGAGGATCGCGTCATCAGCGCGATCTAAGCCCGCGGGCGGCTCGTCCGTGCCCTCGGGCTCGAGGACGGTTCGGTTCAAGGCGCGGATGCGGCCGCCATGAGCTTCGATGATCTGCCGCGAGATCGACAGACCAAGGCCGGAGTTCTGGCCAAAGCCTTGCTCCGGCCGGTCGGTGTAGAAGCGCTCGAACACCCGCTCGAAGGCGCCTTGCGGAATGCCGGGGCCGTCGTCATCGACGATGATCTCAAAGCCGTCGCGCTCGCGGCCGCTAAAGCCGAGGCCGGTTTCGGGCCGCAGGATCACCCGAACCACGCCGCCCGGCTTCGAAAAGGAGCGCGCGTTGACGATGAGGTTGTCGAACACCTGGGCGAGGCGCGAATCATGGCCGAGCACCCGCCAGCCGCGGCGCGCCGCCTCGCTCTCGGCCTTTTGTTTCGTCAGTTCGACCGTCACATGGTCGCCGGTGTCGACGCCGCGCGACATGCTCACGACGGTCTCCAGCACCGAGGCGAGATTCACCGTCGCCATGTCGGCGCGCGCCAGTTCGGCGTCGAGTCGCGACGCGTCGGAAATATCGCTGATCAGCCGGTCCAGCCGGCCCACGTCGTGCTTGATGATCTCCAGCAGCCGCTCGCGCGAGGCCTCGGTCTTGGCGATCGGCAGGGTTTCGACGGCGCTGCGCAGCGAGGTCAGCGGGTTTTTGAGCTCATGCGCGACATCGGCGGCGAAATGCTCGATCGCCTCGATGCGGTTGTAAAGCGCCTTGGTCATGTCGCGCAGCGCGCCGGAGAGATGGCCGATCTCGTCCTGGCGGTCGGTGAAATCGGGGATCTCCTGCCGCGACTTAACGCCGCGCCGCACGCGCTCGGCGGCTTCGGCGAGGCGCCGCATCGGTTCGGCGATGGCGCCGGCGAACAGCAGCGACAGCAGCAACATCACGCCGGCGGAAACCAGAAAGATGCGGATGATGGCCCAGCGTTCGGTGGCGATCACGACGTCGATGTCGCCGCCCAGCGTCGACAGGAGCAGGGCGCCGCGCACGGAGCGGAAGCGCTGCACGGGAACCGCGACCGAAATGATCGTCTCGCCCTTGGCGTTGGCGCGCACCACCCAGCGCGCGTTCCCCGCGAGCGCGTCCCCGACCTCGGGATAGGCCTTGCCGTTGCCGGCGCCGATGTCCTCATAGAGCGGCAATCCCGGGCGGCTCCAGCGCCGCAGCGTGCTGACGAACTCCTCGAACGGCGTCTGCGCCTCGCCGCTGATTTGCGCCCTCGAGGCGACGCCCGGCGGCAGATCGAAGCGCAGAATGTTCGAACGGCCGGAAAGCGAGCGCGAATCCAGCAAAAGCTCGCCGTCGCGGTCGTAAATGCGCGCCCTGGTGCGGGTCGGCGACACCAGCCGCCGCAGCAGGGGGCCGACGCGCTCGGGGTTGAGCGAAAACTCCAGCGACGGCTGGCTTCCGTCGGTGACGTTGTAGCTCTCGCCCGGGGCGAGCTTCAGCAGCTTTTCCGGGTCTATGGTGATCACGTCGGTGTCCACCGTGGCCGAGCCCGCCACCGCCGCCGCGATGATCTCGCCTTGCGTCAGCAGGCTCGTGACGCGCGCCTCGATCAGCCCCTCGCGAAACTGGTTGAGATAGAGAAAGCCGCCGAGCAGAGCGACCAGCCCGCCGAGATTGAGCACGACGATGCGCCGCGTCAACGACGAGGACACCCGCGCCTGCGCCGCCCGCGACAGCCGCACCAGCCGCGTGGACACGACGCGCCGCGCCCGGTTTTGCCGCGCCGGCTGCTGCGTCCGCTCTTGCATCTCGACGCTCATCAATGGTCCGCGCTCTCCTCAGCGAAACGGCAGGGCCTAGCCTTCCTTGAAGCGATAGCCCACGCCGTAAAGCGTCTCGATCATCTCGAAATCGTCGTCGACCATTTTAAATTTCTTGCGCAGCCGCTTGATGTGGCTGTCGATGGTGCGGTCGTCGACATAGACCTGATCGTCATAGGCCGCGTCCATCAGGGCGTTGCGGCTCTTGACGACGCCGGGACGCTGCGCCAGCGCCTGCAGGATCAGGAATTCCGTCACCGTCAGCACCACCGGATCGCCGCGCCAGGTGCAGGCGTGGCGCTCGGGGTCCATCGTCAGCGCACCGCGTTCCAGCACCTTGGCTTCGGATTCCTTTTGCGCCGCCGCCTCCTTGGGGTTGGCGCGGCGCAGGATCGCCTTGACCCGCTCGACCAGCAGACGCTGCGAGAACGGCTTATGGATGAAGTCGTCGGCGCCCATTTTGAGGCCGAACAATTCGTCGATCTCCTCGTCCTTCGAGGTGAGGAAGATCACTGGCAGATCGGATTTCTGCCGCAGCCGGCGGAGCAGCTCCATGCCGTCCATGCGCGGCATCTTTATGTCGAAAATGGCGAGGTCCGGCGGATTGGCGCGCAGGCCGTCGAGCGCGGCGGCGCCGTCGGTGTAGGTCTGGACGCGGTAGCCTTCGCCTTCCAGGGCGATCGACACCGATGTGAGAATGTTGCGATCGTCATCGACGAGAGCGATGGTCGGCATTGTCAACCTTTGTTGTTGCGGCCAGGATATTATCGCGACTCGATCCTGGCCTTTGCGACATGAACCGAAACTGAAGGTTCGCTTCCCGCGCACGCCGTTACAAAAAAGCGCCACATATATATAAGGGCGCGGTCTGGTACATAAGGGCGCGGTCCGCCGCGCCAAATGGGCTCGCCGCCGGCCAAACGTCGCCGGCCAAAAGACCGTCGCCGCGAAATATGTCGGCTTCGCGCGCGCCCGGTCGGGTTTCGCCCCGCTGGCGTCACGAAACGGATGCGTCGCCGCCCAGTTCGCCCTTATATACGCATATTCGTCACAAAGCACGCATTCCCGGCGCTCGCGGCGCCGGCCGCCGCGAAAGGGGTTTCGATCCACGACGAGGCGAGCCGAAGCCGCGCCTGTTTCGCCTCCCGGCCCCAGCCAATGCCCCGACTTCGATCCCGCCGGCCTCGCTAAGCCCTCCAAACATCGTCGCCGCCGTGATCCGCGAGGCCGCCATTCCGGCCTTTCGCGGCCGCGGGGGCGCCGCGCTTCGGCGATGGGGTTTTCGGGGTCTTTCGGCGGCTTTCGACGACTTCGGCGCGCGGGGGATGGCGTCTTGGATCGACCTCGATCGCGGCGTCTTCGCCGGCCGAAATACTTTTGTCGAATGTATAGCCAGTATATAGACAATTTTCTAATACTATTTGTCGCATGATTGAAATAACCGAATTTCACGCCGGCCGACAGAGAGTGCATCCACGAGAAAATCACCATATACGCCATCATTGCATTTTGAATGTTGCTGTCTCAACGTATAACGACTTTGTGATTCATTCGCATAATGTCGCCACATGAAAAATAGTACTGAACATTATTCCGTCACAATCAGTTTATAGGTCTGATAAGTCTCATCAACCCTGTGGAGGATGGATCAACGCCGCAAGCGTTGGAATAGCATGTTCGTGCACACGAATATGCTTTGTGTATCGTAAAGGAGAGTAATGAATGAAGCGACTCATCCCGGGGCTTTTCGCGGTTGGACTTATGTCTATTCCACTTCAAGCCAAGGCGCATGTCGTCAACGACTATTACGGGGGGATTCGAGCCCGCGCGACCGTTCGGTCGGCCCTCTATGCCAGCCCGCTCGCATGGCGTCACGCGGGTGCCGCGCGTCACGCGGCCCGCGCGCATCTCGGCGCCCGTTCCTTCACGGCCATGACGTCGTGGTATGGCGGCGGTCCGCGCTGGATGGAGCCAAACACCCACACCGCCAATGGAGAGCGCTTCAACAAATGGGGTCTCACGGCCGCGCACAGGACTTTGCCGCTCGGCACGAGGCTGCTGCTGTCGCATGGCGGGCGCTCGGTGGTCGTGCGCGTCAATGATCGCGGGCCGGCCGCCTGGACCGGCCGCAGCCTCGACGTTTCGCGCGGCGCGGCCACGGCGCTCGGGCTGATTCAAACCGGCACCGGCAAGGTGAACGTGACGGTTCTCGCCAGCCGCTGACGATTTCGCGGCTAACCCAGCCGCTGGCTCGCCGCGGCT
>PLAI01000229.1:5860-6826 GCA_003134075.1 Methylocystaceae bacterium
TTCATGCGCGACGTGACTCATGCCGTTCTATCTCCCTGGCCCTCGCAAGGGCTTGCCTGTTCATGCGGCGTCCGGCGCCGCGAGTAAGCGCGATCGTAGCGCGTCTCACGATTAGCGCAACGCGCGACAACGTCCGTGCGGCGATCGGCCGCGCGAATTTGCGGATTTCCAGAGGAAATGGCGAGAGAGACGGGACTCNNAATTCACTTTATTTTTCTGATAGTTAGTTCTATAGTCTTGAAAAGTCCAAGTCGCGGCGTATCGCGCCGAGCCAAGCAAGGCCGCTTCCCTCTACGCTTCCCTTTTTGGAGACCCGCAAATGGCGAAACCGCTAACCGTCGCGGCCATAAAGGCCAAGGCTCAGCAACCGCGCGCGCGCGCTGAGGAGGAGCAGGATGCGGCAGTGACCGGCGGTCGCGTTCAATATTGGCCGTCCGGCGCAGTGAGCTATCTTTTGCGCTACCGCTTCAAGACCAAGTCGAAAAAGCTGGTGATCGGGAAGTTCAATCCCGACGCAAACGAACTGGCGGAAGTTCGAAAAAAAGCGCGCGAGGCGCAAAATCAACTAATGGAGGCACGGCGCGGGGGCGACGATGCGCTGGACCCTGTGGCCGCGCACAAGGCCGCACGCGAGGCAGCCAGGGCTAATCGCGATAAGCAGCAAGCAGCCGCCCGCCCTACGCGCGACCTCGTTGAGCGCGTGGTGGAGGACTTCATGATCCTCTACGCCAAGCCCCACACAAAAGATTGGCGCGAGACGGAGCGCCTGCTGAAAAAGGAGATCGTCGGGCGCTGGGCGGGGCGGCGGCTGTCGGAAATTTCCTCCGCCGAAGTGAGGGAGGCCCTCCGCGAGGTCAAGGCCCGCGCGCCAATCGCCGTCAACCGGCTCCATGGGCGCCTTCGCAAGCTTTGCAACTGGGCGGTGGAGGAAGAGATCATTCCTGTGTCGCCGGTCGAGAAGGTGAA
>PLAI01000143.1 GCA_003134075.1 Methylocystaceae bacterium
AAGAAGCTCGGCCAGCCGGTCCCGCTGTCAAATTTTTCAGTCGACGCGAACAGGGGCTGGTCGCAGCCGGCGCAGGAAAAGGCGCCAGCGCGCTTTTCGTGATTTAGCGCGCAACTGCCGGGGCGCTCGGTGCCATGCTCGCGCATGACCTGATATTGCTCGGGGCTGAGGCGCGCGCGCCACTCCGCCTCGCTGCGCGTCACCGGGAAGTTTTTGGCTGTGGTCACGGCGTTGGTCTCCTCGAAGCGTCGCCCTTAAAGCGCTCCCAAAGAGGGCGCCGGGCTCTCCACGATCATATAAGCACAATCCAAAACCAAGCGCCCCGCGCCCGGTCAGCCGTCCTGTTCGGCGGCGAGCTCGAGCCATTGCTCCTCGGCCCCGGCGAGCGCCTTCGCGAGGTCCTCGCGTTGCGCGGCAAGGCGCGCGGCCTCGTCGCGGTTGCGCGAAAATGCGTCCGGCGCGGCCAGCGCGGCGTCCACGCGGGCCAGCAGCTTGGTGAATTTTTCGACCTTCTCCTCGGCGCTCGCGAGCTGGCGCCGCGCGAAGCCGGGATCGCGCCGTCCCTTACCGGCGGGGGGCTTTTCGAGGCTCGCCTCGGCCGGAGCCGCCGCCGGCGCGCGAGGCTCCTCGCCGCGCGTCTTGCTTAAAACATGCCGCGCATAATCGTCCACATCGCCGTCGAAAACGCGAACGCGTCCGTCTTCGACGACCCAAAGCTGTTCGGCGCAGGCTTCCAGCAGATAGCGGTCATGCGAAACCAGCACCACCGCGCCCTCATATTCGTTGATCGCGTCGATCAGAGCCGCGCGGCTGTCAATGTCAAGGTGATTGGTTGGCTCGTCCAGAATGAGTAAATGCGGCCCCCGGAACGAGGCGACGCCGAGCAGCAGCCGCGCCTTCTCGCCACCCGACAGCCGCTCCACCTTGGTGTCGGCCTTGGCGCCGGAAAAGCCGGTGCGCGCCGCCATCGCGCGCACCCGGGCCTGAGGCGCGTCCGGCATCAGCCGCGCGAAAACGCCATAGGGCGTCTCGTTCAAGTCGAGATCCTCGATCTGGTGCTGGGCGAAAAACCCGGCTTCGAGCTGAGGCGCGCGGGTGGCCTTGCCGCCGCAAGGCGCGAGGCGCCCGCCGAGCAGCTTGGCGAAGGTCGATTTGCCGTTGCCGTTGGCGCCGAGCAATCCGATGCGGTCGTCGTTGGAAAGGCTGAGCGAAAGCCGCGACAGCACGACGCGTTCGTCATAGCCGACGCTGGCGTTTTCCAGCGCGATGATCGGCGGCGACAGCGGCTTTTGCGGCGAGGGCAGGTGAATCGGCAGAACCTCCTCGTCGACGATGGCGACCACCTCCTGCATTTTGGCCAGCAGCTTCATGCGCGACTGCGCCTGCCGCGCCTTGGTCGCCTTGGCGCGAAAACGGTCGACGAAGGCCTGCAGATGTTTGCGTTGCTCTTCCTGCTTCTTGCCGGCCTTGGCAGCCAGTTCTTGCGCTTCGCGACGCTGCTTTTCGAAGGAGGAATAATTGCCGCGATAGAGTTGCAGCTTTCCTCGGTCTAGATGCAAAATATGCGTCGCCACGGCGTCGAGCAGATCGCGGTCATGGCTGATGACGATCACGCTGGCCGGGTAGCGCGAGAGATAGTCGACCAGCCACAATGTTCCCTCGAGATCGAGGTAATTGGTTGGCTCGTCGAGCAGCAATAAATCCGGCTTGGCGAATAGCACGGCGGCGAGCGCGACGCGCATCCGCCAGCCGCCCGAAAACTCCGAAAGAGGCCGCTGCTGCGCGCGCTGGTCGAAACCGAGGCCGCTCAGGATCGCGCTGGCGCGAGCGGGAGCGGAATGCGCCTCGATGTCGGCGAGACGCGTCTGGATTTCCGCGATTTCATGCGGATCGGTCTCGCTCTGGGCGCGGTCCAATAACTCCGCCCGTTCGAGGTCGGCGGCCAGGACGAAATCGATGAGCGTGGTCGGCCCACCCGGCGCCTCCTGTTCGACGCGCCCCATTTTCGCGCGCGCCGGCACGAAAATGTCGCCGCTTTCGGCCGCGATTTCGCCGGCGACGAGCCGGAACAACGTGGTCTTGCCGGCGCCGTTGCGTCCGACGAAACCGGCGCGACCGCGCGTCGGCAGGGCGACGCTCGCCTTGTCGAACAAGAGCCGGTCGCCGAGTCGGTAAGTGAGATCGCTGATGGTGAGCATGATTGTTTCTTCAGGACGCCCGCATTGGACGAGGTCCCGGGGGCTATAGCACGCCCATCCGTCGACGGGCTATGGGGCGCGTCCTGACGTTCCCGTCGCGATTTCAATATTTGGATGTTTGGTTGGTCGACCCCCAGCGGATCGCGAGCGTGAGCGATTCGAAATCTGAGAATGCTTTCGAGATTGTTCTTTTTTCACGGAAAGGCTTCAAAGCCGCCTTTGAACACTGCCCGAGGAACCGGTTTGGCGCGAACTTGTTTGTCGTAGCCAAAAATTCTCGAATTCTTTTCTCGTGAATAAACATGGCCTTCAAACATGAAGCGAGCCGCGCGGAGAGTTCCGCCG
>PLAI01000101.1 GCA_003134075.1 Methylocystaceae bacterium
CGACGCGATGGGCGAGCGTGTTGGTCTTGCCGGATCCCGCGCCCGCGATGACGAGCAGCGGGCCAGCCGGCGCGCAGTCCCTCTCGCGGACGCCGTGTTCGACTGCCCGTCGCTGTTCGGGATTGAGTTTTTCCAGATAGGCCAAGGGCGCCGCTTGCGAATCGGTGGGTGGAGCATGAGACCCAACTGAACCACATTTCCCGTTTTGTTCGCAATGACCTTGGGCAACCCAAGGGAAGCGTTGGATGTCAAGGAGAACCGCGATAGGGATCGTCACCCGCAGGGCAGAAGGCCCCGCCCGGTTTCCCGGGCGAGGCCTCGTCGGCTGGTCTCAGTCGCCATTGGGTTTGCGGCCGCGGGACCAGATGAGCGTGAAGCCCTCGCCGTCCTCGTCGTCGAAGAGATTGGCGTAGATCGGGGCGTTGAAGCTCGGATCGTCGAGCTTGACCGAGAGGTAGTCGCGATTCTCGGCGGAACGCTTGGACCACGCGGCGCCTATTTCGACGGCGCGGCCCACGTAGATGCGGTGGCTGGGGGCGTTGTCGCTGGCCCGGTTGGATTCGGGGACGATGCGGACGCCCTTGGCCTGGACGCTCAGGGTGGCGATTTCGCCGTGGAACTCGTTGCCGGACTTCTTGAAGGAACCGATGTTCGCCATGATGAATCTCCTGTGATCTTCTGTCTTCGAGCCCGCGCCCATCGCGGCCTCGATGGCGATCGAAAGGCCGAAGGCGATCGACGACGCACCCGCTTGCGGGCCGCAGCAACGCGAAGGACGCCAGCCGGGCGAGTTTCTTGCCTCGCGAGGAATGGGCGCAGCCCAGGGGAAGAAACTCGCCCGGCGGCGTTGCGGCATAGGCGATCGAGGCGCAGCCGGCCTTCGGCCAGATCAAGCCATTGAAGAGGCCGTGTGGGAGCGGCGCCACCAGACAGCGACCAAACAGGAGAACTGGCGACCGTCGTTCACTGGAAGGAATTCGGCGGCGCCCGGCGAAACAGCCCCGAGTTCGCAGCCGTTCCGCCCCAGCTCCCAAACCAACGTCGCGGACGGCGAGAGACCCCACTCAAGACCACGGCAATCCCTTGGCCTCGCGCCGCCGGCGCCGCCTGTTCCAGCCAGAGCGTCGACCGCGCCCCTGCCTCGGCTTTGCCCGGACGATCCGTCAACACCCGACCATGGACCAGGCTCGGAGCCGCGCTACGGCGTTCATGATGTTCGCTCATGGTCCATGGAAGCCGTGTGGCGAATGGGTCTTGCCCCCTGCGATGCCCTACGCCGGCTGACCGGGCGGGGCCTTCGGGATGCCTGTCGAGGTGGCGACGCCGAAGATGATCGCTGCGACGATCGAGACAAAGCGGGATGCCGATGACGATCAATATCGTGATGAAGGACTCCGTAGCGCGGCGGGTCTCCGTGAGGAAGCGTCAAACCCTCGCGCCTTCGAAGGAACAGCGCGACGCGAAGGAAAGCCAAAAAAATGGGCGGCTGCGAAAATCCGTGAGGACTTCCGCCGCCGTGCGGGCGTGTTCGAAGCCCGTTCAAGCCCAGGGGATCGAATTCATGAACAACAATCTCGGGATCGCCGTCATACTCGGCGCTCGTCATGATGCCGAAGTCGTCATCGCCTGAGCGAAAGACGACGACGCAGGTCATGAGGGTGGTGGCGAGGCTCCAGCCGCAGGCGTAAGCGGTGTCGAGGGCTTGAGACATTTTCGGCTCCCGTCTTTGAGGCGGGGACCATCCCCGCGCGACAGGCGCCCCGCCAGTTGGCACCTGTGTTGAGAGCTGCACGGGAGGCGAGCCGCCTCGTTATTCTGACAGGCGACCATGGTCACGTGCTCGATGCTGGCACCATCCACGTCCAAGCTGGGCCCGGCGACCGCTGGCGATCCGGCGGGCGAGCGCGGGATGGCGAGATTGAAGTGCGAGATGGTCGCGTGATGTCTCCTGATGGGACGCGGGAGGCGGTCCTGGCTTGGAGCGAACGGCTTCGCTACGCCTCAAAGCGGAGTGGTTACCATGGTGGAGCAAGTCCTCAAGAAGTGTTGGTTCCGCTGGCGGTCCTAACCAGTGGGGCCGCACCACGGGGCTGGGTTGAGGCGCCTCCCACTGAGCCCGCCTGGTGGAGCGAGAGCGAAGCACCGCCGGCAGTAATCAACATCACACCCGCCTCGCCCGGCCGCCGTCGCGATACAAAGCAAATAGACATCTTCGAGGCAACACTAGCAGCGGATGCCTGGATTGACGCTCTCCTGGCATCGCCGACCTTTATCGCCCAGCGAGGGCTTGCGGGACGTGGTGCGCCAGACAATTCGGTCGTACGAGCACTTGTCTCGGCTCTTGCGGCACGCGGCGGGCGGCTCTCACGCATTGCGCTGGCGCAGGCGCTGCAGGTACCTGCTTTCCGTGCCTCTGGCCTCGTCAATGCGGCGCGACGTGTGCTCAACGTCGATCAAGCACAGGTCCTCTCCATCGACACGACTGCCGACGAGATCGTCTTGGATGTCCGGCTTCTGCGGCTGCAGTTCGAGATCGGCGGTGGGCCATGACCGGCCCCCATCGGCGCGCCGAGATACTCGATGCGCTTCGCAGAGGAACAGTACCTCGAGATGGCCTCGCGGCTTTCGCGGTGGGAATGGAAAGGTTCGAAGCCGCGATTGACGCCGACCTCGCAGCTGTTGCCCTGGGCCGGGGCGGCTTCAAGGCGGTTCGTGGCGAATATGGGAGCGGCAAAACCTTCTTTGCCCGCTGGCTTCAAGAGCGCGCCCGCGCTACCGGCGGCTTTGCAACAAGTGAAGTTCAAGTTTCGGAGACAGAAACCCCACTGCATCGCTGGGAGACGGTCTATCGTCGCCTCGCAGAACGGCTCGCAACCGCCGATACCCCAGACGGCGCACTACGGTCGATCGTCGACGCGTGGTTTTACACCCTTGAGGAGGATGTACTCGCTTCTGGAAACGTCAATCCCGGTGACGCGAACGAGCTCGTTGCTGCGACGGACACTCTCGTCGAGCAGAGGCTGTCGACAATTTCCCGCACGGCGCCGGCTTTCTCCGCTGTGTTGCGTGCCTATCGGCGTGCTCTCCTGGCCGACGAGGCGGCGCTTGCTGAGGGATTGATCGCTTGGCTAGGTGGTCAACCGAACGTCGCTGCCTCGGTAAAGCGCGCTGCTGGTGTGAAGGGGGATCTCGATCCATTCGGGGCCATGCACTTTCTGGCTGGACTACTGACGATCCTTCGAGACTCTGGGCGACCGGGGCTGGTGCTGGTGCTCGATGAGGTTGAGACGTTACAGCGGATGCGCGCCGACACACGCGAGAAGGGACTCAATGCTCTCCGGCAGCTTCTCGACGAAATGGACTCCGGTCGTTATCCCGGGTTGTTCCTTCTCGTGACCGGAACATCTGCTTTCTTCGATGGGCCGCAGGGCGTTCAGCGCCTGCCCCCGTTAGCGCAGCGTTTCCACACGGACTTTGCCACCGACACGCGCTTCGACAATCCGCGGGCCATTCAAATAAGGCTTCCGGGCTTCGATCTGGATGCCCTGGTGAAAGTGGGCGCCCGGATTCGTGACCTCTTTGCGGAGCACNNATAACGCTTACCTGGAAGATCTTGCTCGTGCCGTCGCTGGCCGGCTTGGCGGTCGCGCTGGGGTGGCGCCTCGTATTTTCCTCAAGAAGCTTGTCGCGGACGTTCTCGACAGAGTGGATCAGTTTGCGGACTTCGACCCGCGGCGACATTATGCGCCAACCATTGATGAACAGGAGATGTCCGTCGCCGAGCGTGCCAGCGCAGGCGCCGCTTCGGTCGACGATGTTGAGATTGAGGCGTGAGCCCGTTCGAGCAACTTCACCCGGCCCTTCGATACCACATCCTCAATACACTGAGATGGGGTGACCTCCGCGCGACCCAGAGGGACGCGATTGCTCCGATCCAGTCTGGTGAGGATGTACTCCTCCTTGCGCCGACTGCTGGCGGGAAGACCGAAGCAGCGTTCTTGCCACTGCTCTCACGCGCGGCAAACCAAAGCTGGAGTGGCCTTTCCGTTCTTTATTTGTGTCCGCTAAAGGCTTTGCTGAACAACCTTGAACCGCGGCTCAGCCATTACGCTGGCTTCGTTGGCCGCACCGTCGGGTTATGGCATGGCGATGTCGGCGAGCCCGCACGCAAGCGAATGCTGAGGGACGCGCCGGACGTTCTTCTCACCACGCCAGAGTCGGTTGAGGCTATCTTGGTGTCGGCCCGGGTCGGCCATCAGCCGTTGCTAAGCGGCTTACGGGCGGTTGTCGTAGATGAACTGCATGCATTCGCAGGTGACGACCGGGGATGGCACCTACTCGCAATTCTTGCACGTCTTGAACGACTCTCTGGACGACGCCTTCAACGAATTGGCCTTTCGGCAACGGTTGGGAATCCCGCCGACTTGTTGGCGTGGCTCACTCGGAACAGAGGCGGGAGAGTTGTCGGCTCAGGCGCAGGGCCATCCACTGGCGACGTTCTGGCCGATCACGTCGGCTCGGTTGAAAATGCAGTGACAGTCCTGTCTCGCGTCCATCGGGGTGAACGACGGCTTATATTTTCCGATAGCCGCGCTCGGGTTGAGGAACTGGCGTCAGGATTGCGTCGCGCTGGAGTAAGGACATTTGTCTCCCACGGTTCTCTGTCTGCCGACGAGCGCCGCCAGGCCGAGGCTGCGTTCGCTGCCGAGCCTGACTGTGCGATTGTCGCTACGTCGACGCTGGAGCTGGGGATCGACGTTGGCGACCTCGACCGTGTAATACAGGTCGGGGCGCCCCCATCTGTAGCGAGCTTTCTCCAGCGGATGGGACGGAGTGGTCGCAGGGCGGGCACGGTTCGCAATTTTCTTTTCCTAGCGACAAGTGACTCCGAACTGCTTCTGGCTCTGGGTATCGCCCGCCTCTGGCGGGGGGGCTATGTCGAACGCGTGGAACCTCTGGCTCAGCCCGCACACATCTACGCGCAGCAGGTAATGGCTTTAGCGCTGCAAGAAAAAGGAATCGCGGTCACGGACTTGGACGATTGGCTTGGAACGACGTTCGAAGCCGTGTCAACGAGCGACCAAGCGGATATTATTCATCATATGACCGCCACCGGGATGCTGCACTCGGATGGCGGTGTCCTTGGGCTGGGCGCAAGGGCTGAGCGAGAATTTGGTCGGAGGCACTTCGGCGATCTCGTTGTCAGCTTCAGTAGCCCAATGCTCCTCTCGGTTATGTTTGGACGAACCGAACTCGGCGCTATCCACCCGCTCGCGGTCGCGCCGTCAAGCGACGACGAGCCGATTATCATACTCCTGGCTGGACGTAGTTGGCGCGTAGTGGACATTGATTGGCCGCGACGACGGGTATCCGTCTTAGCCGCTCAAGGAGAGGGGCGAGCACGCTGGCTGGGTGGTGGAAGGCCTGCATCATTCGCAATTTGTCGCGCCGCGGAGGCGGTTATTGCTGGAGCTGCACCAGGGTGCGGGCTTTCGCGTAGGGCGGCGTCTAAGTTAGAGGAGGTTCAGGAGCAGCTTCCGTTCGTCGATGGGACAAGAATTCCGATCGTCTACAATGGACAGGATCATTTTCGTATCTGGACCTTTGCGGGCGGTCTAACAAATGCGGCGCTGGCTCAGGTCATTCGGGGACCCACAGCGCGCTCAGACGATTTTTGTATTACGATTAAAGCGGGAAGCGGTGCGGAGGCGGTCGATGCTTTTTCAAGCTTAGATGCAGTTTCTATTCGTCCAACGGTTTCCTCAGAGCTGATCAGGGCACTGAAATTCAGCACATGCCTTTCCGAAAAAATTGCAGCCTCAACAATTGAGGCGCGTCTCCTTGACCAGGATGGTATTCAAGAGACGTTGACGCGCACACCACGGCTCTTGCACTCCGCGCAATAGCCCTTTCGAAGCGCATCTCTAAGCCAACCGCGCGGCCCTACCGCGCGCGATTTCGCCTTCGTTGTAATAGCGCGCGGCTTGCTGCACCGACCGATGCCGCGACTGCTGCATGGCCTCAGGGAGCGACACGCCCGCGCGAGCTGCTTCGGTGAGATAGCCGGAACGTAACCCGTGCGCCGAGAATTGCCCCGGATCGAGTCGAGCAACGGCGCAGCGGCTTTTGATCATGGCGTTGACGCTTTGCGGATCGAGCGCGGCGGCGCCGATGTTTCCCCATTTGTCGATCCGCCGAAACACCGGACCGGCGTCGATTTTGGAAAAGGCGAGCCAGGCGCCCAGAGCTTCGACGGGCCGGCCGACGACGAGCACGCTCTCGCCGGCGTCCGCGGACGAGGTTTTCGTGCGCCGCAGCCGGATCGCCAACACAGGAAGCTTTTCGCCGTTCTGCGCTTTAGCGTCGGCGGCGACCGGCTCGCGCTCTTCGAGATCCTCGACTTTGAGCCGCGCGATTTCCGAGCGGCGACGTCCACCGGAGCCGAAGGCGAGCAACAGAAGCGCGCGGTCGCGTAGATCGACCGCCCTGCCCCGCTCGCAAGTCGCGAGAAGCTGGTCGAGAATGTCGCGCGTAATCGCCGCCGCGCTTTTGCGCACGCGCGGCCGATCGGCGGCGCGAATGGCGAGACGCAATGCATTACGAAGCGACGGAGCGCTGAACGGCCCTTCGAGTCCGCGCCAGCGATGCAGGCTTGACCACAGCGCGAGGCGCCGACGCACCGTCGCCGGCGCATGCGGACCG
>PLAI01000180.1 GCA_003134075.1 Methylocystaceae bacterium
CTCGATGTAGTCGCGGCCACCGCTGGCGTTCGCGAGCTTCTTGCGCAGCTTGCAGATGAAGACGTCGATGATCTTCAATTCCGGCTCGTCCATGCCGCCATAGAGGTGGTTCAGAAACATTTCCTTGCTGAGCGTCGTGCCCTTGCGCAGAGCAAGAATTTCAAGAATTTGATATTCCTTGCCGGTCAGATTCACCCGCGCGCCGGCAACTTCGACGCCTTTCTCGTCCAGGTTAACGACGAGGTCGCCGATCGTGACAACCGATTGCGCATGGCCTCTGGAGCGACGGATGATAGCGTGAATGCGGGCGACAACCTCGTCCCTGTGGAAGGGTTTTGTCAGGTAGTCGTCGGCGCCCAGGCCCAGCCCCTTCACCTTATCCTCGGTCCCGGCGAGACCCGACAGAATGAGAATGGGGGTTTTGACCTTGGCGAGCCGTAGCGCGCGAACCACCTCGTGGCCCGACATGTCCGGGAGATTGAGGTCGAGAAGGATGATATCGTAGTCGTAGAGCTTACCGAGATCGACGCCTTCTTCGCCGAGCTCCGTGAGGCAGACATTGAAACTCTCGGATTTCAGCATCAGCTCGATGCTCCGAGCGGTCGCGTTGTCATCCTCGATCAATAGAACGCGCATGTTTCCCCACCGAAGCTTCAAATCCGACGCGAGCAAACACGCAAAGCCTTGCTTGGTGTGGCGCCTAAATCTCCGCCAACCTGCCGAGCGTCCGTCGTCCATCGAGACGACCTTGGGCGGACGTGGTTAACAAACCCATACTTGCACTGGTATCGCCGACGAATAAGGCGCGTCAGTGTCAATCGGCGCCGGGCCTCGACGACAATCGGCATGCTAAGATCCTGACATGCTTCACCGCGGAACGGTCATCACAACTCGCCGATCCACCACAGAACCCCAACAAGAAGGGGCGACCGGATCAGCCAGAACCCGAGAGGCCAGGAGGAAAGCATGAGCGATTCCATTTCAGCCTTGTTTCAACGCCTGACGCAAGGCGTTTACTTAGTGGGTGTGGCCCATGGGGAGGCGCGCAATGCCTTCACCGCCGCCTCGGTGATGCAGGTGTCTTTCGATCCCTTGCTGCTGGCCTTGAGCATTAATCCGCGACATTCGTCCTACGGACTGCTGAAGCAAAGCCGGGCGTTCAGCGTCAACGTGCTAAAGAAGAACCAGATGGAGCTGGCCGCCCACTTCGGTCGGCCGGCCCGCGCCGACAAATTGGCCTTGATGGAATGGCCGACGGGCCGCGCTGGGACGCCATTGCTGCGCGAGGCCCTGGCTTGGTTCGAATGCCAAGTGGTGAGCGAACACCCGGCCGGCGACCACGTGCTCGTGCTTGGAAAAGTGATTGATGGCAGGCTGCTGGATTCCGAAGCCGATCCCATGACCTATCGTGAAACCGGCGCCATGGACGGCGCCTCGGCGCTTTTCCCCGAGGGTTTCGGCGATGCCTGACGCTGCCGCGCCGCGATTTTCTCAAAGCCAAGGCGCCCTTCGGCCAACCAAGCTCATTAATCCTGCCGAGACAAGCGCTCGACGATGCTGCCGGTGGAGCCCCGCGTGCTAACGCGCCAATGTCGTAATGGTCGAAATGTCGGCCCGTGAAATGGTTGATAAATTGGATAGGACGAGATGAAACTTATCTACAGCAAGGAGATTGTCTCGCAGAGAAAGGCGGCGCTGACCGAGGCTACTCGGGCGTTGATTGCGCGCGGAATCACGCCGAAGCTCGCGGCGGTGATCTGCTCGGCGGACCCCGCGGTGGCGAGCTACGTCTCGGTAAAAAGGAATCATACCGAAGAGGTTGGCGGCTCCTTCGAGGTCGTCGACCTTTCCTCGTCAGCCACACACGCCGAGGTTGAAGGGCGGATGAGATCGCTATGCGATAGGCCGGATGTTCATGGCGTCATTCTGGTGATGTCGTCGAAGCCGGAGATGGACGAAATTGATCTGACGAACCTTATCCCCGCGAGAAAGGACGTCGACGGGCTGTCCGCGTCGAACCTCGGGGCGCTCGTGCAAAACGGCCCGCATCAGATGTTCACGGCGCCCGCCACCCCGCGGGCTTGTCTCATCCTCGCTGGGCCCGAGGCGGAACTAGAGGGCAAGCGCGCCGTGGTGATCGGCAGGGGCCGGACGGTCGGGCGACCGCTCGCAAACATGCTGATCAGCGCCGGCGCGACCGTCACCGTTTGCCATTCCGGAACAAGGGATATGCCGCAAATTACCCGCTCGGCGGAAATCTTATTTGTTGCGACGGGAAGACCGCATCACTTCGGAAGGGAGTATTTCAGCGACGGCCAGGTCATTATCGATGCGGGGATCGGCTTTATCGGCGATAAATTGGCTGGAGATGTCGATATCGCGGCCCTTGCTGATCTGGATGTGCGGGTGACTCCGGTTCCCGGCGGCGTGGGGCCGCTAACTTCCGTTGTGATTCTGGAGAATTTGCTGAAGCTGATCGAAAACCGTGGCGGAAAAGCTCCCACCCGCTGACAAAATCCCTCTTCGAAGAGTGGCTTCCCGAACGCCGAAGGCGCCCTATCATCCGGAAACGCCACGAAGAGGGCGCGTGCGGCGACGAGGCAATGGTTGGCCAGGGGGATCCGCCCGCACGACGCTGCCTGCGATGACGCCTGCGTTTTGCGCCTTCTGGGCATCTATTAATCCGTTCGTAAGTAGCTAGACATTTATGTTGCCTTGGCCATTCAAAAATGATTCATTTTTTGGATGAGAAAGAACGACGCCCGCAAGCTTGATCACAAGACTCTCGAAGAGCTTCGGATGCGCGTCGTCAAGCGTGTGCAGGATGGTGAAAGCCCAGAAGTTCTGGCGAAGGCTCTCGACCTGGATCGCTCCACTGTCTACGGCTGGCTGGCGCGCTA
>PLAI01000082.1 GCA_003134075.1 Methylocystaceae bacterium
TCGGCAAGCAACTGCTGATGACGCGCGGATCACTGACCACCTTCTCCATCGCCAATGACGTCGCCAAATATTTCGCGATCATCCCGGCTCTGTTCGTCGTCACCTACCCAGAGTTGGAGGCGATCAATGTCATGAAGCTCGCATCGCCTCAGTCGGCGATACTTTCGGCGGTCATCTTCAACGCCTTGGTCATTATCGCGCTGATCCCGCTGGCCTTGAAGGGCGTCGAGTATCGTCCCGTCGGCGCCGCCGCCCTGTTACGCCGCAATCTGCTGATCTACGGCCTGGGCGGCATTGTCGCGCCGTTCGTCGCCATCAAGCTCATCGACCTCGTCGTCTCCGCCCTGCATCTGGCTTGAGGAGTCCATCATGTTGGCCCAACTGCGTCCCGCGATCGTGATGATCGTTTTGTTCACTGCCTTGAACGGCCTAGCCTATCCTTTGGCTATCACTGGCGTCGCTCAACTCGTGTTTCCCAATCGAGCCAATGGTGGCGTCATCGAGCGTGATGGCAAGATTGTCGGCTCGTCCTTGATCGGTCAGAACTTCACCTCGGATCGCTATTTTCACGGCCGCCCCTCGGCGACCAGCACGCCCGACCCCGCGGACTCAACCAAGACCGTCGATGCTCCCTATAACGCCGCGAATTCCTCGGGCTCCAATCTCGGCCCGACGTCGCAAAAGCTCGTCGACCGTGTAAGCAGCGCTATTGAAGCGGAGTTCGCCGCTGGACGGATTGACTTGGTGGCGGCGGACGCCGCCACGACCTCCGGCTCCGGCCTCGATCCGCATATTTCGCCGCAATTCGCGCTGGCGCAGGTTCCGGCGGTCGCCAAGGCGGGCGGCCTGAACGAGGAACGTGTGCGCGTCTTGGTGGAAGAGCACACCGAACAGCGCTTCGTTGGATTGATCGGCGAACCGCGGGTCAATGTCCTCCAGCTCAACCTAGCGCTGGACGCATTGCGCCCGGAGATCATCTCCAATAGGCGCCACTAGTGAGCGCACCCTGCATGGAGACGATACGCTAGAGCGAAGACTTGTTTATGACTCCGCTCTAGCGCGTTCAAGACGACAGAGAGGCATCGGGCGTAGCGAACGGCGGCGTTATCCGCGCAAAGGCCGGCAACCGGCGCCGATACAAAGTCGCCAAACCGCCCGATCATGATCGAATAGGTGATTTAGGAGCTTGCCGAGCCATGACTTTCGCAGGCTGGATCGAAATATCTCTGGTTCTGGCGCTGGTCCTGGGCGCGGCTTGGCCGCTTGGAGCCTCTATGGCCGATGTTTTCGAGGGCCGACGAAGCGTTCTTTCGCCGATGGTCGGACCGCTCGAACGAAGCTTCTACCGGCTATCGGGCGTCGACCCCCAAAAGGAGCAAAACTGGCTCGATTATACAATTTCCATGATTGTATTCACGGCCGGATGTTTCATGGCCCTCTATATAACTCAAAGGCTTCAGGGCGTTCTCCCGTTCAATCCCCAAGGTCGAGACGCCGTGCCGCCTGATCTCGCGTTCAACACGGCGATCAGTTTCATCACCAACGCCAATTGGCAGGCCTATGCCGGCGAGACGACCATGAGCCATTTCACCCAAATGGCTGGTCTCACCACACACAACTTTCTCGACACCGCGGTGGCCATGGCATTGGCCGTTGGACTGACGCGAGCCTTGGCGCGCGGCGAGGCCGAGACCATCGGCAATTTTTGGGTCGATATGACCCGCGCGACGCTATATGTCCTGTTGCCTATCTCGATCCTGGTCGCGCTGATTTTCGTGGCGCTGGGCATCCCGCAGACGCTACAAGGATCGATTGAGGCGACGACGCTCGAAGGCGCAAGGCAGAGCATCGCCATTGGTCCAGTGGCGAGCCAGGAGGCGATCAAGCTGATCGGAACTAATGGTGGCGGATTTTTCAACGCCAATTCGGCGCATCCGTTCGAAAACCCGAACGCCTGGTCGAACATGTTGGAATGTTGGTGCCAGCTCGTTCTTGCGGTGGCGTTTGTTTTCACCTTTGGCCGTATGGTGGACGACCCTCGCCAGGGACGCGGCTTGCTCGCGGCGATGGCGTTCATTTTTATTGTTAGTCTCGCGATGCTGTATCGCGCGGAGGCCATTGGCAATCCATTGCTGACGGCGATTGGCGTCGATCCGTCCGACGGGAATCTCGAAGGCAAGGAGTTGAGATTCAGCCAAGCGAGCGCCGCGTTGTTCGCGGTAGCGACGACTGGAACCGGGACTGGAGCCGCCAATGCGACATTCGACTCGCTAACGCCGATTGGCGGTCTTGTGCCGCTGTTCAATCTTCTGATGGGATGTATCGCTCCCGGAGGCGTTGGAACTGGCCTTTATGGCGTTCTTCTCCTCGCCATCCTCGCGGTTTTCCTGGCCGGACTCATGGTGGGNNAATGCGGGGCCGCATGGGTTGAGCGAGATCCTTTATGCCTACGCTTCGACGGCTGCCGACAACGGTTCGGCGTTCGGCGGCCTCGCCGTGAACACGCCTTGGTTCAACACCACGACCGGGATCGTCTTGCTTCTAGGGCGCATCGGAAGCGT
>PLAI01000377.1 GCA_003134075.1 Methylocystaceae bacterium
TCCTCGTCGTCGAGGCGCAGACGCAATTCGCCGTGCAGCACATGGAAGGTTTCTTCCTTGCAGCGGTGGAATTGCTCCGGATGCTTCTGGCCCGGCAATACGACGATCAGCTTCTTGCAATAGCCGCGGTTGACCACCGTCACCATGGTGATGCCATATTGATCGAACCGCTCCAGACCGAAGTGATGCGAAATTTCCAGCTCGGCCTCGCCGGGCACGACGCCCTTGCTCTCCTTCAAGAGATTTTTGACCTGCGTGACGATGGAGAACACCTTGGCCCGCACTTCCTCGCGGCTGGTCGCCGCGGCGACGACCGGGGCCTGCGCCGCGATGTCCTCGGTCGCGGTGAAGATTGAATATTTCGACCAGTCGTTGGCGGTGATCTGGCCGGCCTGCCCTGGGATCGCGAAAAACACGTCCTCGTTGCGAATGCGCTCGCCCTTGACGATCGCACGCTTCGCGAACACGCCGCGGCGCAGATCGCGCAACGCGCTCAGCTCCTCCTTGGAGGGCTCGATCCGCTCGCCGACGACGCCGGCGATCTCATACGCTTTCTTCGCCGCCAGCAGCCAGGCGCGCGCCTGTTCGGGATTGGCCGAATAGGCGTTAAGCGGATAGGCGTCCGTCGGCACGCCGACATGTTTCTCGAACAGCACCGCTCCCTTCGCGATGGCCATGGCGACCGGCGTGGTTTCGTTGGGGTCTTCATGCGTCGAATAGCCGATGCGCATATTGCGATAGCGATCCTTCAGCACGTCGATCTGATTGAGCTGCAGGGCGGCGCTCGGCGTCGGATATTGCGCGACGCAGGCCATCAGCGCGAAATCCTTGTCGCGATGGCGCAGGAAGGACACGACATTGTCCATGTCGGCGCATTCGATGCCGGCCGTCGAGCCGATGATCGGCAGATCGACCGAGGCGATCTTTTCCAGCAGCGGCCAGTCCGTGAAGGAGCAGCTGGCGATTTTGAGAATGTCGAAGCCATCCTCGACGATCCGGTCGACCGAAGCCTCGTCGAACGGCGTGCACATCGCGAGAAAACCTTCCGCCTTGATGGCGGCCACGAGCCGGCGCGTCGCGTCGCGGTCCAGCCGCGTCTCGGAGAAGCGCTTGATGTATTTTATGTCGGTCCGATCCTTGAAGGCGGGATGGATGAAGGTGTCGAGCTCGCGAAATTGCAGCTTGAAGGCGAAGCTGAAATCGAACTCCCGCGCCAGCGCGCCGAACTCGGCGACGACGCGCAGGCCGTGGTCGATGTCGCCCATGTGATTATTGGCGAGTTCGAAGATGAACAGCGGCTCGGGAATGGCCTTGGTCGGCGCGGCGGTCGTCTTGTCAAGCATGATCGATGTCCCGTGTCGTCGCGGGCCGCCGCCGAAAATCGGAACGTCCCGGTGTCTCGCGCCGCGATCAATTGGGTTGATCGTTCGATGGATGCGAACGGCGTTACGTGGCGGCGATTATCCGGGGGGTATGGTTAATTAATCTTTACCATATCCCGATTGCGCGGGTTTGGATCACGCGAACGCCCGGAAATCGTTTGGCGTCATGAAGTGGGAGCAAGCGCCGAGCGGAAAGGTCGGCCGAGTCTTTTAAAAATTTGCCATCGGGGCTCGGCTCGAAACTCCCGGCCTTGATCCGCCCCACGGTCGGCGCCCGGCCAAAGCGGAACGATTCTCGACTGTTCGCGTTTTCCTTAAACTCGGCCTTGCGACGAAAATGCCGAGGAAAAGCGTATGGAGGCAGGATATGAGTAAATTCCGGAAGATCGTCACCACGGGTCTTATCGCCGCGACGCTCGTCACCGCCGTCGTCGCGTCAACGCCAGCGTCGGCATGGTATCGGCGCTATGGTTGGTACGGCGGAGGATGGGGCTGGGGCGGCGCGCCCGCCATCGCGGCCATTGGATTGGGAGCGCTCGCGGTCGGGGCGGTCGCCGCGGGAGCGGGAGCCTATCCTTATTATGGCGGCGGCTACTATCCCGCCGGGTACGGCTATCCCGCCGCCTACGGCTATGCCTACCCGGCGCGTTTTTGCGTCGCGCAAAGTCCCGTTTACGACGGCTGGGGCAATTTTGTCGGCTACCAGCGAACGCGGGTAGCGTGCTGAGGGGGCGTCTTGAGCGAATAGCTCAATGGAATTTCGGAGAGACCGCCGCGAGGCGGTCCCTCGTTCGCGCTCAAGGAGCAAAAAGCGAAGCCTTGTCCGACCGCCGCGGATGGCGCGAACCCGCGGCTCGCGATGTTTTCTGTCGCCGACGCTTTTCGTGGATGAGCGGACTCACTCGTAGCAGGCCCGAACGGGCGAAGATTGACCCATTGCGGACATGCTTCCCGCCCACAAACTGCTATGTTTCAGTCATGGAAACCGTCGAACAGAACCTTGCAAACTGGCGCGCATCGCTCATGGCAAACATCCCCATCGGGGGCCTGCTCTCGCGCAACCCAATCGCCTACAAGTGGAAGGCTCCGTTTCGGTGCTGGCTACTACGCGAGGCGGCGTTTTGGCGGGTTGCGGACCTGCTAACCCAGTCGTATGCACTGCACCAGCAAGGCCATTCCCTTGGCGCTCGCATCTTGTTGCGCAGCGGTTTTGAGACGCTTGCCACACTCATCTACCTTAACCAGCTCATTCAGCAGGTTTTGGACGGCAAGCTCGACTTTCACCTGTTCGCCCGGAAGACCAGCATTCTTCTGCTCGGCTCGCGCGACGGCTCGACAAATCACCAGTCGCTCAACATCGTCACCATGCTTGGTAAGTGCGACAAGCGGTATCCCGGCCTCGAAAAGCTGTATGGCATCCTGTCGGAAAGCGCCCACCCGAACTATGAGGGCATGGTGGCTGGTTACTCCAAGGTCGACCACGACGAGTATGAAACGCGCTTCTCGAACCGCTGGATGCAGCTTTATGGGGCGTCATACGGTTTCCGGGTGATC
>PLAI01000287.1 GCA_003134075.1 Methylocystaceae bacterium
ATTCAAGGACAGCTCGGCGAAGACAGACAAACCAGCAAACGAGAAGCCCAAAACTTGACGAACGACTGACCCGCAAGCCATCTTCAACCCGGGTCAGTTCTCAATGGAAATCCCGGGTCAAATCTCGGCGGAAATCGACAGCCTATTCGCTTGCATCGGCGAGCGACACCGCCGCAAAGGTTCGAGACGAGGTGGGATTTTTCCAGACGGTACGGGCCGCGATCGCAAAAACGACGCTGTCCGGCGGCATTGGCAAAACCGAACGGGTTTTTGCCGTGCAGCAACTCATCGACCGCGCAATCGCCTCGTCCGAAGTCGTCGATATTTTGAAGGCCGCCGGCATTACCTCGCCAGATATCTCGATCCTGTCGGATGAGTTTTTGGCGGAAATTCAGGGCATGAAGCGAAAGAACCTCGCACTGGAAGCGCTAAAAAAGCTTCTCAACGGTGAAATTAGAAGTCGTTCACAATCCAATTTGGTCGAGAGCCGCAAATTCTCAAAGCGCCTGGAAGACGCAGTGGCGCGCTATCACGTCAATGCAATTTCTGCGGTTGAGCTTATCGACGAGTTGATCGCGCTCGCCAAGGATATGCAAGCGGCGCGCGTTCGCGGCGAGGAGCTGGGCCTTTCTCCTGAGGAGGTTGCCTTCTATGAGGCGCTCGCCGAAAATGAAAGCGCCGTGCAGGCGATGGGCGACGATAAACTGCGTCTGATCGCCCATGAATTGCTCGAAAGCCTGCGCAAAAACGCGACCGTGGATTGGGCCAAGCGCGAAAGCGCGCGGGCAAACATGAGGGTATTGGTCAAGCGTATCCTAAAGAAATACGGCTATCCGCCGGCCTTGGCGGAAGAGGCCGTGCAAACCGTCCTCGCGCAAGCGGAGGCGCTTTTGCGGGAGATCGCATAGGGGCGGCCCTCCCTCGAAATCAAGCCCGCAACGGAATGACCACTCCGCCGCGCCGCATTTCCTCGCAACGCTCCGCCCACCAAGCCATCATGCGGACGCGCTCTTCCCAAAAGTCGGCTCGTGCGTAGGCGCGGCGGACGCTATCGTTGTCGACATGCGCCAGTTGGCGTTCGATGGCGTCGGCGTTCCACAGGCCTGATTCGTTCAGCATCGAAGACGCCGCCGAGCGGAAGCCGTGGCCGGTCATTTCGTCTTGCGCGAAGCCGAGCCGGCGCAAGGCGGCGTTGATGGTGTTTTCCGACATGCAGCGCGTCGTCGAGCGGATCGAGGGGAAAAGGTATTTTCCGCCGCCGGTTGAGGCCTGAAGCTCGCGCAAGATCGCCACGGCGCGCGGGGCGAGCGGGACACGATGCGGGCGCTTCATTTTCATTTTTTCGGCCGGAATCGCCCAAACGCCCGCGTCGAGATCGAATTCCGCCCATTCCACCGCGCGAAGCTCGCCGGGGCGAACGAAAGTCAGGGCAAGCAATTCGAGCGCTGCCCGCGTTTCCGGCGCGCCGTCATAGCCGGCGAGGGCGCGCAATAGCCCGCCGAAGGCCTTGGGCTCGATAATCGCGGCGCGATGGTTGACGGTTGGCGCGGTCAAGGCGCCCTTGAGCGCTCCCGTAGGGTCGGACTCGGCGCGGCCCGTAGCGACGGCGATGCGGAAAACCTCGCCGATGGTCGCGCGAAGCCGATGCGCGGTTTCGTGCGTGCCACGGGACTCGACGCCGCGAAGCACGGCCAAGACTTCCGGCGCGGTTATTTCGGTTATTGGACGCGGCCCGATGGCCGGACGAGCGAGGCTCAGCAGCCATTCGAGTTTGCTTAAGGTCTTTTCGGCTTTCGCCTCCCGCCGCTTCTTGTCCAGAAGCTCGGCGGCGATGGCCCCGAATGTGTTGGCGTTCGCCGCGGCCTTCGCGGCCTTGGCGAGCTTCTTGGCAATGGCGGGGTCTTGGCCATCGGCCAAAAGGCGCTTGGCGGCGTCCCGCGCCTCTCGCGCCTCGCGAAGCCCGGTCGCCGGGTAGACACCAATGGCAAGCACCTTTTGAAGGCCGGCGAGCCTGTAGGCGAAACGCCAGCGCTTCGCGCCGTCAGGCATGAGCCATAATTGCAGCCCATCGCCGTCGGAAAACTTGACGAGCCGGGCGCCGGGCTTGGCCGTCCGGATTTCCATATCGGTTAGGGGCATGTTGGTATCCGTCTTGTTGGTAGCCACGACATACCAACAAACATACCAACAATCTTTGCGGATACCAACGCACGGCTCCGGACGCCCTGGGACGCCAATCCTGGCATAATCTATTGTTTTTCAGTGATTTCTGGACATTCTGGGACGCTAGCGAACGGGGATTTGGTGCCGGTTGCAGGAGTCGAACCCGCGACCTACTGATTACAAATCAGTTGCTCTACCGACTGAGCTAAACCGGCCCACGCATCGAACGCACGCGCTTTCTATTCCTCGAATGGGGCTTTAGGTCAATCCTGCAATGTGCGGGAGGCGCCGCTTCTCGCCGCCGACGCCAACGAAGCCGTTGGCCCCTTCCCCGCGCTACGTTGCGTCCCGCTCCTTGGGCCCGTGAGTGCTTTAAAGGCCCTTCAGATATTCCAGCAAGGCCTTTTTCTCGTCCTCCTTGAGCCAAGTACCATAGTCATGGCCGCAACGACTGTTGCCGGAGTCGTCCATTTTGCCGGCGCCGCAGTCCGCGGTGGTCTGCAACTCATAAGCGCCAAACTTCTTCTGCTCCACGGCCAGCCCAACATTGTCGAGATCATAGGCGGGACCGATCTTGAAGGACGAGACGCGCGCCGCCGGCGGTTTCAACAACTCCCAGAGCGTGGGCACGGAACCGTTGTGC
Organism: Methylocystaceae bacterium; assembly: GCA_003134075.1. Taxonomy (GTDB): domain Bacteria; phylum Pseudomonadota; class Alphaproteobacteria; order Rhizobiales; family Beijerinckiaceae; genus Methylocystis. The sequence continues at coordinate 2,807 of PLAI01000287.1, forward strand.
GGATAGGGGGCCGTGGCCCAAACGCCGTGCAAGACGCGGGATTCGAATACGATGGGGTCGCTGGCGGCGGGAAATTTATAGAGCTCGCCGAGGCCTTGTCGCAGAATGTCTTGCGTGTTCTCGGCGAGGAATTCAATGGCCCCCAGAGGATTTGCTTCCTTGTTTTTCAAACACTCGGCCAGAATAGGCGCGAAGGTGAACGCGCCATATTTCAAAGGCGCTTGAATGACCGATTGCGCCACGGAAGTTTTAAGCACGCTGGCCAGGCTGTCTGTTGACTTCAGCGTGGCGAAGGGCAGGCCGGGGATGATTTGGCCCGCCAGCACGCCCGTATCGCCTACGCGCCCGAGGCCTCTATATTCTCGTATGTCCGTTCCGACTGGCTGCCGCGGCGTTTTCCAGGTGTCGGAATTGCAAAGACGCGCTTCGCCCTTTTCTTCGCGATGGCAACCCGGTCCACAGCCGCCGTCCTTGGGTCGCCGATCGAAAATATCCTTGCCCTTCGCCGCGAGCTGATCGTCGATTTTTCCTGGCCATGCTGGCGGCTTGATCTGCCTGATGAGATTCTCGAGCCGCTGAAGATTGGAAAACTGCAAGGATGAATCCGCGAGATAATCGACGCCGCCAATCACCAGCGGATCGCTCGTGGGATGAAAGACGCCGAATACGCCGAAGACCTCGCCGACGTTCCGGCCAAGCCCGGTAATGCCGTCACCATTTTGCGCGAAGCCAGGCCATTGCGTCCAGTCTTGCTCGGATGCATTCCAAACGAAGGTTGCGCACCGGCGCGTCGGCGGGCGCCATGTTTCCGGCGATGATCCGGTTGGGCGTTTTTCCGATATCCAGTCCGGTGACTCGGTTGAAGATCATGCCCACGCAGTCGGCGCGCGCCGGCCCCCAGGGAAGGGCGACGCGCTTGTCGTCCGAGGGCTTTGGATGGAGCGACGCCTGGATCAGTGTATCATATGACGCGAACCAGGTTACGACATCCTGCCTCAACTGCTTTCGCGCGTCCTCGGAGGGCGAGGAGCCGAGCACGGCTTGCGCGAATTCCGCGAAAGAGGCGTCGTCGCCCAAGACCTTGCCGAGCGCTTTGTCCATGTCGTCGAGCAGGCTTCCGAAATCGACAATGGCGGGACCGCCGTCGATCCTGATCGGCTTGCCGTCGATCTCGATCTGCCGCGTGTGGCAGGCGGCGCAGGTCATGGAAAAGGTTTTCTCCTTGGCGCCAGAGTCGGCGGCGGCGAGGAAGCCCACGGGCAGTCCGGGCGTCTCGCCGTCGGGGTTCGGCAAATAGCCGTAGCGGCCCAGGGCGTCGTCGAGAAATCCGGTTCCGTCGGGATGCTTCAGCGCTTTGATCCAAGAATAGGGCATGATCCGCGCGCCCTGATCGAGACCGTAAAACTCCTTGCGGAGCGCCCCGGTCCATCCCTTCCCCTGGTCGGCGAACTTGGGCGCGGCGTCGTCGGCCAGCGCCGGAAAGCTCGCGACAACCGCGATCGAAGCGAGCGTCTTGGCGGACCTTTTGATCATCGACATGAAAGATGATTTGGCGTGAAACATTGCGCTTTCCCAGTCGACGGGTCCTCCGGATGGCTGAGCCGAACCGGCGAGCGGCCTCTAACAAACTCAATCAGCGGAACGAAAAACGAATCGACGCTCTTTCGCCGAGTTTAGGCGACGCGCCGCATTAAATATAGTTATGGCGCGACGGATTCGTCGCGACAGTCTGTCTCACTCCGCCGGCGCGCTCATCGCCGTGACTCGGCGCGGCGCCGGAGCCGCGAGTCTCGTCGCGATCACGATCGTCAGAATCGTCCCGAGATAGGCGACGCCCTGCAACGCGGAGGGTTGATCGGAATAGCCGATGAGCGTGTGCAGTACACGTCCGAACAGACCGTTGTCTGGTAGAATGCCCGAGGTGTCCCAAAGCGTCGAAGATAGCGCGGTGACGACGCCGGCTTGCTGTAGGAAGGCGGCGCTTTGCGCGGCGAGTCCGCCGGCCAGCAATGTCACCAAAACCGAGATGGTCGCGAACAGCCTTCGCGGCGGAATGATCACCAGCCCGTAGAAGGTCAGGAAGCTGACCAGCGCGCCAAGGCCAAGGCCCGCGAAACCGCCGGCGAGGACATCGAAACCCGATTCGCCGGAAATCAAAATGCCATATAAAAAAAGCGCGACCTCGGAGCCTTCGCGGAGCACCGCCACGGCGACGACGACGGCGAGCGCGAGGAATGTTTTGTCCCCGCTCGCCACGGCGCGGCCAACATCGGATAATTCGCGCGAGAGCTCGCGCCCGTGCCGCGCCATCCAGATATTGTGCCAGGCCAGCATCGCCACCGCGAGGCCGAGCACGCTCGCGTTGAACAGCTCCTGCCCCCGCCCGGCCATCGCCGCGGAGAGCTGCCCGGCGAATCCCGCGACCAGCAGCGCGCCTACGACGCCTGCTAAAACGCCCGCGGCGATCCATTGCCGCGAGCCGCGCACGCCGCGCGTGACCGCCAGGGCGATGCCGACGATGAGGCCGGCCTCGATGACTTCGCGAAAGACGATGATCAGGGCCCCGAGCATAATAACGGTCCTATTCGACGATCAGGAAGCCTTCCGCCGTGGCTTCGTGGTAGTCGCCGAAGAAACGGTATTTGCCAGGGCTGAGCGGGTGAATGTGAACGGTCGTCTCGCCGCCGCCGGCGATGACCTTTTCCACGCGCAACGGCTTGCTTTCGAACTCCTCCGGCGTCTTGTCGAGATTTTTAACGGTAAGCGTGATCGCCGTGTTGGCTGGCGCGCGAATCTCGGCGGGAGAGAAGCGGTGATCCTTGATCGACAAACTCAAACTCGCGTCTTCCGCGAGAGCGGACCCAGCCAGCAGGGCCGCGCCCAGGAACGCGCCCCCGACCAGTTTCGCGCCAAACTTCATCATTTCGTCGCCTTTCCCGCCCCTCGCCGTCACGCCATCTGGCGCGAGCCATGGTTAAGAGTTGGTGATATCCGTTTCGCTTACAAAGTTCCCGCCCAGTCTTCCGGGAAAACTCCAGTCGTTCCCCAAGACCTCGCGTAGCCTCGCCGCGCATCCAGCTAAAAGGTAACAGCCCCGGCCGGCGGGTCAATCGATATAGTCTGGACGATTTCCAATTCAATTAGCCGGATGTCTTAAGGGCCGCCAAGACGGAGCGTCAGCCCGGATATCCGTGACGCGCCTTGCTCGCGTGAACCAGCGTGAGCGCCCGCGCTTCCTGCCCCGCCGAGCAAGCGCTCTCCGCGTCGCCGATCTCGTTTTGGATCTGGTTGTAGACGCCCTGATTCACATGCCCCATGGCGAGATCATTGTCCATGATGGCGCGATATCGGGCAATGGAGCCGGAGCAACCGGGGCCTTCCGGAAGCTTGAACCCCGCCGGCGGGACGCTACGGCTGCCCGGACCCTGCGGCGCCAGCGGTTGCGGCGAAGGCGCGCTGTTGCAGCCGGCCACGGCGCCGGCGAAGAACATGACGAACGAAATGCGAGCGAAGCCGAGGCTCATGAGTGCGTCCCGAAAGTTGCGGAGTCCCTGGAATTGGGCGAGGCGCGCGAAAACGTCGACCGAGGATTCGCGCGGCCTCGTCGAACGAGAAGGCGATCTCACAGCGAGCGCGAAAACCGCAACGTTCCACCGCCCTTGAGCGCCTTGAGGATCAGTTCGTCTCCCTTGGTGTCCCAGTGGGGGCCGCTGAGCAGAATATTCCAATATTCCCGCTCGAACGCCAAAGTGGCGGGGTCGCAGGTCTGTTCCGTGAAGGCGGGCATTGTGCGGGGGCCGAGACGATCCGGTCCGATGACGAAAATACCGGACCAGTTCTTGCAGCCGGAAGAGCCCGTGGCGCGATCCGTCGAGTCGATGCGCAGCCAGATTTCCTTTGGAGGAGCCTTGCCGTTGAGCTCCATGAGGATGAAATTCTGACCGTGCGGGAAGGGCTGATAGCGCGGAATGCCGCCGGATTCGGCGTTTTCGTCTTGCGGCTTGTCGCCCTCCGCGGGCTTGTCTTTTTTCGCTTGCGCGGGAAAGGCGAGCCCGAGCGCCAGAGCGCAGGCGAGCGTCGCGAGAGCGATCGACGGTCTTTTCATCGTGGCGTCCTTTTGGTCGATCCTTGACGGGCCGCGCGTCCGCTTGGCGGCGATCCCTTAAAGCATGCTTGGCAGCACGCGGTCCGGCGGTCGGTGCCCATCCATGAAGGTCTTTATATTGATGATGACCTTCTCGCCCATGTCAATGCGGCCCTCGATCGTCGCCGAGCCCATGTGCGGAAGCAGCGTGACCTTGCCAGCCTGCGCCAGCTTCAACAGCTTGGGGGACACCGCCGGCTCGTGCTCGAACACATCGAGCCCGGCTCCGGCCAGTTCGTCCGTCTCCAACATCCGCACCAGCGCGTTCTCGTCGACGATCTCGCCGCGCGCGGTGTTGATCAATATCGCGTGGGACCGCAAATGCTTGAGGCGGCGCGCGGACAGAAGGTGGTAGGTCGCCGGCGTGTGCGGGCAGTGGATCGACACGATGTCGACGCGCGCCAGCATCTGGTCGAGCGATTCCCAATAGGTCGCCTCCAGCTGCTCCTCGATCTCGATCGGGACCCGGCGGCGGTTGTGATAATGGATCGACAGGCCGAAGGCGTTGGCGCGGCGCGCGAGCGCCTGGCCGATGCGGCCCATGCCGACGATGCCGAGGCGCTTGCCGGTGATTCGTCGCCCCAGCATCCAGGTCGGCGCCCAGCCGCTCCACGCGCCCCCGTTGATGACATTGGCGCCCTCGACCACGCGGCGCGCCACGGCGAGAATCAGCGCCATCGTCATGTCGGCGGTGTCCTCGGTCAGGACGCCCGGCGTGTTGGTGACGGTGATCGAGCGCCGCAATGCCGAGGCCACGTCGATATGATCGACGCCATTGCCGAAATTGGCGATCAGCTTCATCTGCTCGCCGGCCTGGGCGATCAACCCGGCGTCGATGCGGTCGGTGATGGTTGGCACCAGCACATCGGCGGTGCGCATCGCCTCGACGAGTTCCTCGTGGGTCGCGGGTTTGTCGCTCACATTGAGGCGCGTATCGAACAACTCGCACATGCGGGTTTCGATCACCTCGGGGAGCCGACGTGTCACCACGACGAGCGGCTTCTTTTTCGCCATCTGCGCGTTCGTCTCCCAGAACAGAATCGACCTTTCGTATCAGGAAAACCATGATTCCGATACGCCGATTTTACAGGCGCCGGCGCCCGGCTTTTTCGCGCGCCAGCGCGCCGCCAGCGCGTTTCAACCCGGTATTAACGACGATTGGCCCAAAGTCACGGCGTCGGCCCCGCTTCGCAGGGCCTTCCTAGCAGATGGCGGGCCAAAGACAAGACGAGCCACGCCTCGTCGCGCTAGAAGGGACAGGAACAGTCGGCCCGCTCCAACCGGACGCCGACGCCAACCGATGGAAAGAGACCCTATGTTCCCGCGCTCATGGATCGCCACCAAGGTTTCGGCCTTGGCGCTCGCCCTCGCCGTCGTGCTGGTTCTGCCGCCGCTGGTCGATTCCCGAGAGGCGCGCGCGCAGCAGGCGCAGATGGGGCCGGTCAGCAAACTGCCGCTGCCGCGTTTCGTCAGCCTCAAATCCGACCGCGTGAATTTGCACGAAGGGCCGAGCAAGGAGCACCAAACGCTGTGGGTCTATGAGCGGGCGGGCCTGCCGGTCGAGATCACCGCCGAATTTGAAATCTGGCGCAAGATTCGCGACTCCGAAGGTGTCGAGGGTTGGGTGCTGCATTCGCTGCTGTCGGGCCGGCGCACCGCCCTCGTCGCGCCCTGGAAAAAGGAGCCGGTGCTGCTCACCGCCAGCGACCACACGACCCCCGTCGCGAAACTCGCGCCCGGCGTCGTCGCGGCGCTGCGCCGCTGCGATGGAGAATGGTGCCGCATCGCCGGGACCGGCTTCGATGGCTATATGAAGCAGGAGAATCTTTGGGGCGCCTATCCCGGCGAGAAAGTGGAGTAGCGGCCCTGCCGCGTCCCTTCATCCCCGTCCCCGCCAAAGCCCCGTGGCGACTTCGGCGACAGTGGCGACAAAACCCTTACGCGCTTGTCTCGCGCCGCAGACGCACCACCACGTCGATCCTCGCCACCTTGAGCCCCTCGGGGGGCTTCGGCAGATTAAGCCCGGCCATCGTGGATCCCGGAATGTCGTAGAGCTCGCCGTCGTCCTCGACCAGGAAATGGTGATGATCCGACGTGTTGGTGTCGAAATAGACCCGCGCGCCATCGACGGCGATCTCGCGCAAAATCCCGGCGGCGGTGAACTGGTGCAGCGTGTTGTAGACCGTCGCCAGCGAGACCGACAATCGCGCCGCCGTCGCCTCCTCGAACAGCCGCTCCGCCGTCACGTGCCGGTCGCCCCGGCCAAACAGCAGCTCCGCTAGCGCGACGCGCTGGCGCGTCGGGCGCAGACCCGCCGCGATCAGCCTGGCCGGAAAGGCGTTGGCGCAAGCCTCTGGCTCGACGACCGTATCGCTGGCGTCGTCGCTGGCTGGGCGGGTGAAGAGCTTTCGGTCCATGTCGGACATAGTATGTCCGCCGCCGCGAGCTGACAACTCCCGGCGTGTCATAATTTGATGCTTGGCAGACGCCATGCCGAAATTTGGCCGCGCGAGCGCCGCCCTACTCCACGTCCTCGACGCTCGAAGGCCCGCCGCCATAGACGCGCTGCGCCAGCGAGGCCTGCATGAAGTCGTCGAGTTCGCCGTCGAGCACCTCGGAGGGCGTCCCCGAGGTGTGCCCGGTCCGCAGGTCCTTCACGAGCTGATAGGGTTGCAGCACGTAAGAGCGGATTTGATGGCCCCAGCCGATCTCGGTTCGGGACGCCTGCATGGCGTTGGCCTCGGCCTCGCGCCGCTCCAGCTCCTTCTCATAGAGCCGCGCGCGCAGCATGTTCCAGGCCGTGGCGCGGTTCTTGTGCTGCGAGCGCTCGGCCTGACAGGCCACGACGATCCCCGAGGGCATATGGGTGATGCGGATGGCCGAATCGGTCGTGTTGATGTGCTGGCCGCCCGCGCCCTGCGAGCGATAGGTGTCGATCCGGCAATCGGCCTCGTTGATCTCGATATTGATGCGGTCGTCCACGACGGGATAGACCCAGACCGACGCGAAGCTGGTGTGCCGGCGGGCGTTGGAATCGAAGGGCGAGATGCGGACAAGCCGATGCACGCCCGATTCGGTCTTGGCCCAGCCATGCGCGTTATGGCCCTTGATCAGCAGCGTGCCGGATTTGAGGCCCGCCTCTTCGCCGGGCGTCTCCTCGATCACCTCGACCTTGAACTTCTTGCGCTCCGCCCAGCGGGCGTACATGCGGAACAGCATGCGCGTCCAGTCCTGGCTCTCGGTGCCGCCCGCGCCCGAGTGAACCTCGATATAGGTGTCGTTGCCGTCGGCCTCGCCGGAGAACAGCGCCTCGATCTGACGCTGGCGCGCTTGCCGCAGCAGCGCCTTCATCGCCTCGACGCCTTCCTTCTCGGTCGCGGCGTCGTCCTCCATCTCGCCGAGTTCGACGAGCGTCACGGCGTCGTCCAGCTCGCGGTCGAGCATGCCCAGCGATCCCAGCCGGTCCTCCAGCTCGGTCCGCTCGCGCATGATCTTCTGCGCTTCCTCGGCGTTGTTCCACAGATCGGGGTCTTCGACCCTCGCGTTTAGTTCGGCGAGGCGGCGCGTTGCTGTAGGCGCGTCAAAGATGCCTCCTCAGCAGCCCTATGGACTGCTCGATCTCGTCTTTCAGCGCTTGCGGTTCGGCGCGCATGGAGTTTGGCCTTCGTGTCGTCCGGCGGCTTCGCCGTCACGGGGGAATTCGGGCGGGAACCTAAGGACGCGCCGCCCGGATGTAAAGGCCCGCGTCGGTTTTCCCCGATCCGAGCGTGGACCGAGGCGACCGGGGCGACAACGGCGACAGGCGGTTTCGCGGGGTCCACCCTCTCCCCGCTCGCGGGGAGAGGACAGGGTGAGGGGCCTGGGGTCCGTATCGCGAAAGCAGATCGCCTCGACGAATCTCGCGTAGCATGGGGCTTCGCGGGCATATACCCTGGCCCCTCACCCCAACCCTCTCCCCGCGAGCGCGGGGAGAGGGAGGCGCCC
>PLAI01000136.1 GCA_003134075.1 Methylocystaceae bacterium
GAAGCGGTCGGCGTGCATCTCGACCAGCGCCTTGCGCATGCCGGCGCTTTCAAGCTGGAACACCCCGACCGTCTCGCCGCGCCCGAGCATCTCGTATGTCTGCGCGTCGTCGAGCGGGACTTTGGCGAAATCGAACTCGGGGACGCGCCGGCGCGTCAGTTCGGAGGCCTCGGCGAGCACCGTCAGCGTCTTGAGGCCCAGGAAGTCGAATTTGATCAGTCCCGCCGGCTCGACCCACTTCATGTTGAACTGAGTGACGGGCATGTCGGATTTGGGATCGCGGTAGAGCGGCGTCACCTCGTCGAGGGGCTGATCCGCGATGACGATGCCGGCGGCGTGGGTCGACGCGTTGGAGAAGAGTCCCTCCAGCGAACCGGCGATCTTGAACAGCCGCGCCACGCGCTCATCCTGCTCCACCGCCTCGCGCAGCTTCTGCTCGCTGGCCAGCGCCTCCTTGAGCGTGATGGGCTTCGCCGGATTTTGCGGGACGAGCTTGGCCAACTTGTCCACCTGCCCCAGCGGCATTTCCAGCACCCGGCCGACGCCCCGCAAAACCCCTCGCGCGAGGAACGAACCGAAGGTGATGATTTGCGCGACGCGGTCCGCGCCATAGCGCTCACGCACATAATCGATCACCTCGCCGCGCCGCGTCTGGCAGAAGTCGATGTCGAAATCCGGCATCGAAATTCGCTCGGGGTTAAGAAACCGCTCGAAGAACAAACCGAAGCGCAGGGGGTCGAGGTCGGTGATCGTAAGTGCATACGCCACAAGCGATCCAGCGCCCGAGCCGCGCCCCGGGCCGACCGGAATCCCCTTGGACTTCGCGTATTTGATGAAGTCCGAAACGATCAGAAAATAGCCGGGGAAGCGCATCTTCACGATCACGTTCAGCTCGAAGTCCAGCCGCGCGACATAATCCTCCCGCGTCAGGCCGGGCGCCGGGCCGGTCGCCTCTAACCGGGCCTCCAGCCCCTCCTCGGCCTGCCGGCGCAGCTCCGCCGCCTCGATCTCGTCGAGCGTGAGCGCGGAGTCCGCCGGCGCCTCGCGGATGAAACGCGGCATGATCGGCGTGCGCGTGCGCGGACGGAAGCAGCAGCGCCGCGCGATCTCGACGCTGTTTTGCGTCGCCTCGGGCAGATCGGCGAACAAGGCGAGCATCTCCGCCCTGGTCCTGAAATAATGGGTGGGCGTCAGGCGCCGGCGCTCGGCGGCGCTGGTCACCGTGCCTTCGGCGACGCAGAGCAGCGCGTCATGGGCCTCGAAATCCTCCGCGCTCGCGAAAAACGGCTCGTTCGTCGCGACCAGCGGCAAGCCGCGCCGATAGGCGAAATCCAGCAGTTGCGCCTCGACGGCGCGCTCCTGCGCGAGGCCGTGGCGCTGGAGTTCGATATACAGCCGGTCGCCGAACAGCCCCTCCAAGGCCTCGAGCCGCGCCAAGGCCGCGTCGATGCGCGATTGGCCGAGCAAAAGGTCGAGCGCGCCGTCGGGGCCGCCCGTGAGGACGATCAGATCGGCGCCGTCGCTGGAGAGGTCCGCGAGCGTAACGCAAGGCGAATCGCCCGGAGCCGCGCCGAGATAGGCGCGCGAGCATAGCCGCATCAGATTGCGATAGCCGGTCTGGGTTTTGGCCAGCAGCACCAGATTGGCGTGTCCGGCTTCCCCCTGCCCTTGCGCGCCGCCCCTGGACTCACGGGAATTGGCGTCGCCGAAATCCACTGCGAGCTGCACGCCGGGAATCGCCTGCACGCCGACCTTCTCGGCTTTCTCCGAAAACTCCAGCGCCGCGAACAGATTATTAGTGTCCGTCACGGCGAGCGCGGGCTGCGCGTCCTTTTCGGCCAGCTGAATGAGCCGGCCGAGCGTCAGCGCGCCCTCGCGCAGCGAAAAGGCGGTGTGGGCGTGAAGATGGATGAATCCGGGGTCCGCGATCATGTGCCCATATTAACGCGAGTGATGCGCGCTTCGCGAGTCCGGTTCGTTTGCTACAGCCTGCCGTAAACGACGCGGGTTCCGCAAACGATGTCGTGCAAGGCTTTGCGTTCCTTGGTCCAAAGCGGCATCAGAAAGCCCAGGCCCAGCGGCAGGGCCGAGAGAAAATAAGTCAAATAGCGCAGCGCCCCGAACGGCGCGTCGAGGCGCGCGCCATTGGTTCTGATCACATAAATCCCGCAGATTCGCTTACCCGGCGTCGCTTGCCAGGGGCCGGCGGAAAAATAGGCGTAATAGGCGATGATGGGGACGAATTCTATGACGCCGATGATATTCGCATTGGCGCGCGCCCACTCCTCGGCGCCGTCCCCGTGGATCGCCACGATCACGATGGAGAAAATCAGCGCCGCGACGGTCAGCAGCAACAGGGTCAGCACGTTGTCAATGATATGCGCGCCCAATCTGATCCAGAAACTGGCGAAATTTCCCGGCCCAGGCGCCGCGGCGGGTCGCGGCGCGCCGTAGTCGGGACCGGCTTCGCCCGACTTGAAGAAGCCCGCGAAAGGCGCGAATTCCGTTATTGGCGTCCAGTTCGGCGCGCCGACCAGATTGACGTTCGAACCGCGCCCGACCGCCCCGCTCTCGATCATTTCCTTGAGCTTAAGCCCTTTTATCGGGCCGATGACGCCCATGCCGTCGTGCAGGTAATAGAGCCGCTCCAGCGGATCGTCTGGCGACGGCGGGTTCTGGCCGAGACCGGGAAATTCGGGCACTGAGCGCTTCTCCGATCCGTCGCGCCGAAATGGCGAGACGCGATTGTCGGTAACGAGCAACCTTTCCGGATCGCGTGGCTCGATCCGAACCGATGGCTCTTCAAGGCGGATTATGTTTCGCGGCCGACAGCTTCATGAGCGCGGCCTCGCAGCATATAGGACGGCGCGAAGGGGCTGTCGAGCCGCGCCTTCCGGTCTCGCCAGATGGGCCAGGCCCAGCGCCCGGCCCTTGCGGGCGGGGTCCTAAGTAACTCATATTTTAATTCGATGAATTGCCGGTGTTCCCGCGCCCCTTGCTTGGCGGCGCGGCCCGTCGTGGCGAAGACAGCAAGCCCGGCCGCGAAATTCTCGGCCGGGCTTGCTTTCAATCATCTAGTAGTCGCGGCGTCGAGGTCTTTCCAAATCTTGTCGAATTGGAAAGGCGTCCGACGCCGGCGCTCTGACGCGTGTTTCGGGCTAACGGGCGTTCCTGCTCGCTCGCAAAGGAAACCAAACGCCTTAGGACGCCGGCGTAAAGGCCTTCGCGGCGGTCTCGATCGGCTTGAAAACCTCCTTCGCAAGCGCGGTGTACAACTCACCCAGCTTGGTCGCCTCGGCGACGAAATCCTCATAGGAGGACTTGGCGAACTCGGACTGAAGCGCGACCGCTTCGTCAATTTTCTTCACGCCAACCAGCTTCTCGGCCAGTTCGCGAGTTTTTTCGAAGGACTTCTTGGAGTAGTCAGTCGTCTCGGTGGCGATACCTTGCAGACCCTTGGTAAACGCGGCCGTAGCCGCGGAAACCGCTTCGAATTGATCCTTGCCGAGCTGCTGAACGCTATCGAAATTGGCGACCATGTGGAACGTCCTTGTATTTGCGGCGCGATCCTTGGACTAAAGCCGCCACTTGGCGGAGAATGGGCGCGCGCTGTTCACACGTTATCTATACCGCAACGCACAATAAACAGTCAAGCGCTATGTTGCGTTGCAAAACGTAACGAAAATCGATTCGCGCGCCTTAACCCCGGAGTAACCGAGTTCCCGTAACTTGCTGGACTGTGATGTTTTGGTGACGGCTCCCGCCCTGGAACCGTCGCCAAGGCTGGGCGTAGGTCTGCTGACGGACGAGTAAAAATGACCAATTCGGATTTCAGCGTGCGCTTGTGGCGTCTTCCAACCGTCTTCCTGGCGCTCTTTGTCGGCGTCGCGCTCTGCCTGGGGCTAGCGACCACTTCCGAGGCGCGAGGGCGCCATCATGGACGGCATGCGCACGAGCATCGGCGCTCCATAACCATTTACGTCTCGCACCATCATCATCGCGGCGCGCGTCAAGCCTATCAGCGCCGCCATGGACGCCATCATTATGCGCGGGCCGAGTCCTCTGGCGGCGGGATGACATCCCCGCGCGGCGTGGCCGCCATCGTCGTCGACGGCAACAGCGGGCGCGCGCTGTTCGCGGTGAATGAGAATCAGCCGCGGCACCCCGCCTCCGTCACAAAGGTCATGACTCTCTATCTCCTGTTCGAACAGCTTGAAAAAGGTCACTTGCGTCTCGACTCGCCGCTGATGATCTCGCAGCACGCCGCCGCGCAGGCCCCGTCGAAGCTCGGCCTGCACCCCGGCGAGACGATCGAGGTTGAACACGCGATCAAGGCCGTGGTCACGAAATCCGCCAACGACATCGCCGTCGCCATCGCCGAAAACATCGGCGGCGACGAAGACAGCTTCGCGCGAATGATGACGAGCAAGGCCCATGCGCTGGGCATGCACTCCACGCATTTCGCCAACGCCTCGGGTCTGCCGAACAGCGAGCAGATCACCACCGCGCACGACCTGGCCGTGCTGGGGCGGGCGATTCAGGATCGCTTCCCCCACTACTATCGCTATTTCTCGACCCACACCTTCGCCTATCGCGGCGCGGTGATGCAAAACCACAATCATTTACTTGGCCGGGTCGAGGGCATGGACGGAATCAAGACCGGCTACACCGCCGCGTCCGGCTTCAATCTGCTCACCTCGGTCCGTCGCGGAGGACATCATATCGTGGCCGCCGTGCTCGGCGGCGCGAGCGCCGGCGCCCGCGACCGGTATATGGCCAGTCTGATCGAGGATCACATCGACGACGGCGCCGGCGTGCGTACGGCCGCCGCGATCACCGAGGACCAGCCGGCGGAGCGTGTCGTCGCGATCGAACCCGCGCCCGCGCCCGCGCCGATCGCCGAACGAGAGGTCGAAACCAACGCCGCTTCGAGCGAAGACGAAGCGGAGCAGCCGGCCCCCCGCGCGCGCAAAGCCGCCGCCGCGCCTGCCGCCGGCGAGGAGAAGGCGCGTCCGGCTTTCGTGTCGGGCGGAAAGAAGCAGGCCGAGGACGCGGCTCCTGGCGATCGCAAGCCGCGCGGCGGCGAGCGCGTTCGCGTCGCGGCGGTCGACGGATCGACGACGGTGGCTGGCGGCAAGGCCATCCGTCACGAGAGCGTCGCCACGACAACGCCTTCCGCGTTGAAACACAATGACTCAGAGGGAACCCAACTCGCGAAATTCGACGGCGGGCGTCCCGCGCACACAGGCTGGATGATCCAGCTCGGCGCCACCGACGACGCCGGAAAGGCCACGGAGCTACTCACGCGCGCCCGCTCCGCCGGCCACGCGGTGCCCGCGGGCGCCAAGGCCTTCACCGAGAAAGTGCGGAAAGGCAATGAGACGCTCTATCGCGCGCGCTTCGCCGGCCTTGAGGAGCAGTCCGCCGAATCCGCCTGCAAAACTCTGAAACGCTCGGGCTTCTCCTGCTTCGCAACCAAGAATTAAGGGCGCGCCAAAATGTCCTTCGTCACCGAAAACAACGGATTTTCGCACGCCCGCGATTGGTTCGGCGCCGCGCGCCACAAAAAGAAGGCCATCGCCTTCTCAGCCATGATGGCGTCGCATCAGGACGTCCTTCGCTTCATTGACGCGGGCGGCGAGGTCCGTCGTCCCGCCGTGGTCTGGATGCAACTTCTTCATCAGATCGCGATGCGCCCGCGCTACTTCACTCACCGGCGCGCCTTTCTTGAGGCCCAAAATCTCATAGGCCTCGTCCTCCGACATCGAGCCAGGTCGTCGGGGCTCGGACTTCGCGCCAGAGCCGCTCCGCGCGTTTCGGTCATCCTGTCCTGCGCCACGCCATCCGGCAAAGCGGCGGTCGAGATAAGCCTCTAGCAAGCGCGCGCCTTCGGGGTCGTCGCTGAGGCAAAGCCGGTGCAGTTCGAGCAGTTGGGGCCGCGTCAGTTGATCGAGTCGCTTGCCCTCGTCGGGACCGGCCAGAATCACGCCGCGAATGGCGCCGCTGGACCGGTCGAGCTCCATTTCGATCATCGCCGAACGCACGCGCGAAACGCCCGAAGCGCCCCATCCCGCCGAGCGAAAACCGCCAAAGGAGCCGCCGCGAAGGCCAAGCAGCCAAAGCCCCGCCCCGCCCAGCGCCAGTCCGAGTCCGATCGCGCCGCGCGCCATCAGCAGGCCGCCGAGCCCCAGCGCCAGGAAGCCGGCCCAGCCCTTGAGTAGTCGCGCGAGAAACGCCGGCGAAGCCTGCGTGAAGCTCCTCAGCGTGTAAAACGTCAACACGACCACTAATATTCCGACGATGACGGGCATGAACCGGTCTTCCTTGCTTCAGCTTTCCGCGGTGTGTTTTTCAAGCAAACCAGGCGCTCCCTCGGGCGTCCATCCGTGATCCCGGCGGGGCGCGCCGACGCGCCGCCTACAACTGCGACAACAACAAGCGCGCCGCGTCCTCGCCGCGCGCCGCCCTTTTCTCCAGCTCCAGCCTTCCCCCGGCGGCGTAGGCCGCGGCGGCCTTCAGCAGTTCCGCGAGCCTGCGCGGCGCGCTCGCGTCAAACGCGGCGTAGGCCCCGCCGGTGAGGCGCGCGATCTCGCGAAAGGCGCATTGCGCGAGAGAGTTGGAGCCCTCCTGAAACATAAACGTCTTGACGCCCAAAAGCCCCAGTTCCCCGGCGACGGCGCCGAGATCGTCGATACTCTCCTCCATCGCGTCGCCGATGAAGATCAGCGCGCCGACGGGCCGAATCCGGGTCTCGTCGCGCGCGTGGCGCAGCACCTTGCCGATCTGCGTGTGGCCGGCGCGGCAGTCGATCTTCGACATCAGCGCGCCGAGCCCCTGCCCGCCCGAAACAAAACGCGAGGCGCGGCATTCGGAAAGGCCGCGAAAATAAACCAGTTGGACATCGAGCCCGCCCTGAGCCGCCGTGGTCGCGAACATTTCGCCCTGGATCGACTGGGCGAGATCCCAGGTCGGCCGCCGGCTCATTGTGGCGTCGAGCGCGAACACCAGTCGCCCCCGCCCCTCGCCGTCCCGCGCGGGGGCCAGATCGCGAACCTCCTTTAGGAACGCGTCAACCGCGCCGCCCGGCGCCGTCCTCGCTTGCTGCGCGATATTGGGTTTGTCACTCACGGCCGTCCACGTCGTCTGTTGCAACCGCTATAGCAAATCGGGCGGCGACGCGGTCATTGCAAGAGCGCGATGCGCGCTTCGTCGCGCGAGCCGGCGTAGGATAGTGTGGATCGAGCGCCTCGGCGAGACAATTTCGCGCCCTCACCGCACCGGCGGCGCATACATCAGCCCGCCCTTCGACCACAGCGCGTTCTGCCGGCGCTCCATCGCCAAGAGCGAAGCCTGTCCGAGATCGCGTTCGAACACCTCGCCATAATTGCCGACCTGCTTGACGACGCGGTAGGCCCAATCGGCGTTGAGGCCCAGTCCTTCGCCGAAATCGCCGTCGACTCCGAGCAGGCGGCGGATGTCTGGGCTTTCGGATTGCAAGGCGTCGTCGGCGTTGGAGGAATTTATACCCAACTCCTCGGCGTTGAGCATCGCGAAATGCGTCCAGCGCACGATGTTGAACCATTGATCGTCGCCCTGCCGCACGATGGGGCCCGCCGGGGCCTTGGTGATGAGCTCCGGCAGCACCGTATGATCGCCGGGCCGCGAGAGCCTGGCCCGCGCGACGTGCAAGGCCGCGATGTCGGCCGACACCAGATCGCACTGCCCGGCGTCATACGCCTTCACGGCCTCGTCGAGCGAGGGGAATAACCGCGCTTTGAAGTCCGCGGCGCGCGCGCGAAAAAAATCGGCCAGATCGAGTTCGAGCGAATTTCCCTGTTGCAGGCAGACCGTCACATCAGCGAGTTCACGGGCTATTCGCGGTTCGGATTTGCGCCGCGCCAGAAAACCCTGGCCGCCGTAGAAGGTGATCGTCGTGTAGAGCAGTTGCTGGCCGGCGTCGCGCGCCTCGGTCCAGGGCGCGCCGCGCGGAAGCAGATCGACGGCGCCCGATTGCAAGGCGGCGAGGCGCTCCTTGGACGTCAGCGGCGCGATGTGGATCTTGGCGGGATCGTCGAACACCGCCGTCGCCAGCGCGCGGCAGAAGTCGACGTCGAAGCCGCTCCAAGCCCCGTCCGCGTCCTGCTGAGCGAATCCCGGCGACGGCGCCGCGACGCCGCAGACGACCGAGCCGCGCTTTCGAATCTGCTGCAAAGTCGACGCCTTCGCATCGGATTGCGCGAACGCGCGGGGCGCCAACGCGGCGCAGGTCAGCAGCAGCGCGAAACCAATGAAAATGCAGCGGGGCGTCATGTTGAACTCGGCTTTGTCGCGGGGGTGGTTTAAGGATGGGAAAGCAGCGCGGGGAGCGCCGGTTGGGGCTTAGAGGCGACGATGAGCGATTTTACGAAGGAAACAAGGCGGAAAAAGAGTAGCCGCACGCATCTTGTGCACGCCGGCCGAAAACCCTTCGACCAACATGGCTTTATCAACACGCCGATCTATCGGGGATCGACCGTTTTGTTTCCGACCGTCGCCGATTTCGAAGGCCTGCGCCAGCCCTACACATACGCGACCAAGGGCACGCCGACGATCCGCGCGCTGGAGCAAGCCTGGAGCGAAATCGCCGGCGCCGAACTCACCGTGCTGACGCCCACGGGTCTCGCCGCGATCACGCTCGCTCTGATGACCGCGACCAGGGCGGGCGACCATGTGCTCGTCAGCGATTCCGCCTATCAGCCGACGCGCATTTTTTGCGACGGCGTGTTGAAGCGGTTCGGCGTCGAGACGCAATATTACGATCCGCGCATCGGAGCCGGGATCGCCGATCTGATCAGGGAGAACACCAGCGCGATTCTGGCCGAATCGCCGGGCTCGCTGAGCATGGAAGTGCAGGACGTTCCGGCCATCGCCGAGGCCGCGAAAGCGCGGGGCGTTTGCCTCATCCTCGACAACACCTGGGCGACGCCGCTGTTTTTCCCGCCGCACGCCCATGGCGTCGCTCTCAATGTCGAGGCCGGCACGAAATATCTCTCCGGCCACGCCGATCTGATGTTGGGGCTGGTCTCCGCCAACACGGCGTGGGCGAAGCGGCTGCGCGCGACCTATGACGCCTTCGCCATGTGCGCCGGGCCGGAGGACGCCTTTCTGGCGCTGCGCGGCCTGCGCACGATGGAGCTGCGCATGCGCGAACAGGAGCGCTCGGGACTTGAACTCGCGCGATGGCTCGCGACGCGGCCCGAGGTCGCCCAGGTGCTTCACCCCGCCCTGCCGTCGCACCCCGACCACGCGCTATGGACGCGCGATTTCAAGGGCGCCGCCGGGTTGTTTTCAGTCATCCTCAAGCCGGTCGCCAAGCCCGCCGTCGCGGCCTTCCTTGACGCGCTGGAACTATTTGGGATCGGCTATTCCTGGGGCGGCTATGAAAGCCTGGTCATCCCGTTCGACTGCCGCTTTACGCGCAGCATGACGACATGGGCGCCGGGCGGCCCGGCGCTGCGCTTTTCCGTGGGGCTGGAGGATGTCGCGGATTTGCGGGCGGATATCGAGGCGGGGTTTGAAACGATGCGGGAGAGCGTGGGTTAATGGGCTTCCGGCCGCGGCCCATTTACTGGAATTTACCGAAGCCCCACGACGCTGGCCTGGCGAAAATTGAGTTGTGGGGGTAAGTAAGCGCGGAGCGAGGCGCCGCTACTATGTTCGGCGCCGACCGTCGACGATTCGTTCAAAGGCGCCGGCCATGAAAAACATCCTCCTCCGTGCGAATCCGGTCGTCGTCGGCGTCGTCGCGATGTTCGCGATTACTTTCGTCTATGTGGAGATTCAGCCGGAATATCAGCCGGTCGGGGCCTAGGCGGAGTCCAGGCCGTCGCGGTGACGGCGCATCGAGCGTTGGCCTATCGCGCGAGTTCGCGGGCCGCTCCTCGGCGGTTTCGGTTCATGCTGGCGACAGCTTCCCCTTGCCGAACGCCATGATCAGCGCCTTCAACTCGATCTCCGAAACCTCCTCGGCGGCGTCGGCGTAGGTGAACCACTGCGTCACGCGCTGCCCCTGCTCGGGCCAGTGTTTGGCTTGTCGCAGCACCTGCATCGGGAACACGTCGACGCGGCAAAGGATGACCGCGCCGTTCTTGAGGCGCTTTTGGTAATGGAACGAGCCGATCTTCGTTTTCTCGATCTTGCCTTTTAGCCCCGCTTCCTCCTGAGCCTCGATCGCCGCTGTCATATAAGGTTCGCAACCCTTCATCGGCCAGCCCTTGGGGATGACCCAGCGCCGCGTGTCGCGCGACGAGGCCAGCAGGACTTCAACGCCGTCGCCCACGAGGCGCCAGGGCAACGCCGCATACTGCCGGCGCGGCTCGCCGCCTTCCGCCCTTTTTGATTTCTTGCTCGCGAGCTTGGGGTATTTCATCCAAACCACCTCGTCAGCGCGAAGAAGAGCGCCGCGATCAGCGCCGCCATCGGCATGGTGACGACCCAGGCGATCACGATGTCGCGGGCGACGTTCCAGCGCACCGCCGACACCCGCCGCGCCGCGCCGACGCCGACAATCGCGCCGGTGATCGTATGCGTGGTCGAAACCGGCACGCCGAGCGCGGTCGCCGTGAACAGCGTGATCGCCCCGCCCGTCTCCGCGCAAAAACCTTGCATCGGAGTCAGTCGGGTGATTTTGGAGCCCATGGTGTGCACGATGCGCCAGCCTCCGAACAATGTTCCGAGTCCCATCGCGCTCTGGCAAGCCAGCACCACCCAAAGGGGCACGCCAAACTCGGCGGCCCCCTCCGCATGGCTGTAAAGCAGCACGGAGATGATGCCCATGGTCTTTTGCGCGTCGTTGCCGCCGTGGCCGAGCGAATAAAGCGAGGCGGAGAGAAACTGCAGCCACCGAAAGCTAGCGTCGACCTTGAGCGGGGTCTGGCTGACGAACAGCCAGGACACGGCCAGCACCAGCGCGAGCGCCAGAAAGAAACCCAGCGCCGGAGAGAGCACGATCGCCGCTCCCGTCTTGGTGAGCCCGCTCCATACGATCGCGCCGGTCCCCGCCTTGGCGGCGCCGGCGCCGATCAAACCACCGATCAGCGCGTGGGAGCTCGAAGAAGGAATGCCCACCAGCCAAGTCAGCAAATTCCATGTGATCGCGCCCATCAGCGCGCCGAAGACGACCTGGTCGTCCACGATCTCCGGCGACACGATGCCGGAGCCGACGGTTGTCGCGACATGCAAGCCAAAGAACATGAAGGCGATGAAATTGAAGAAAGCGGCCCAAAACACCGCATATTGCGGCCTCAGCACGCGAGTCGAAACAATCGTCGCGATGGAGTTCGCGGCGTCGTGCAGGCCGTTCAGGAAATCGAATGCCAGCGCGACCGCGACGAGGCCGACAAGCACGAAGGAAACATCATGCAACGGTCGGCTCCTGACTAAATATGCTCGATCACAATGCCGCTGACGCGATTCGCCACGTCCTCGAAGCCGTCGACCACCTTTTCGAGGTGGTCGTAAAGCTCGGCGCCGACAATGTAGGCCATCGGTTCGGCGTTGCGATGAGCGTGAAACAACTCCTTCAAACCTTGATCGTGGATCGCGTCGGCCTCGTCCTCGATTTTGCAAATTTCCTCGCTGAACGCGTTTAGCTTCGCGGCGTTCGGCCCCATTGTTCGCAGCAGGGGCACGGCGTCGCGCGTTAATTCCGCGGCCTGAACAATAATGTCGCCGATGCGCCGCATCCCCGGCTCGAATTCGCGCGTCTCGAAAAGCTGCGTCGCCTTCGCGGTCTGATGCATCTCGTCGATCGCGTCGTCCATCGCCGTGATGAGATCGCGGATGTCGCTTCGGTCGAAAGGCGTGATGAAGGTGCGGCGAATAGCGAGCAGCACGTTGCGCGTAATGTCGTCGGCCTGACTCTCAAAACGCTTGATCTCGGCCGCTTGCGCCGCGACGCCCTCCCCGCCCTCAAGCAACACGCGCAGCGCCAGGGCCCCCTGAACCAGGGTCGCGGCGTGTTTCTCGAATAGATCGAAAAAGCGCTCCTCCTTGGGCATCAGCGCCTGAAACCATCCCAACATGCGCGGCCTCTTTCGACGGCCGTATGTCACAAAAGTGTCATAAACTCAGCCGGTCCCCGCTTAACCCCTTAATCGATGCAAGTAAAGCCCCGAATCTCCGCGACAAACACCGACGCTGACCGCAGAAAACCGCGAAATAGGATAGCCGAAGCGGACGCGCGGCCGAGCCGGCGCGCGTCCGCCCGAAAATCCTAGCTCGGCTTTTTCGCGAATATCAGCCGATGGATGAGTCCGCCGAGCAATCCGCCGCCGAGCGGCGCCGCCCAGAACAGCCAGAGCTGCTGCAAGGCCCAGCCACCGACGAACAGCGCCTGCCCGGTGGAACGCGCGGGGTTGACGGAGGTGTTGTCGACCGGAATCGAGATGAGATGGATCAATGTCAGCGCGAGCCCGATAGCGATGGGCGCGAAGCCGGCGGGCACGCGGCTTTCCGTCGAGCCGAGAATGACCAGCAAGAAGAACCCGGTCAAAATGGTCTCGATCAGGATCGCCGAAAGGCGCGTATAGCCCGCCGGCGAATGCTCGTCGAAGCCGTTGGCGGCGAAGCCATTCGCGAGGGAGAAGTCTATATTGCCGATGGCTATCGCATAGAGCGCCCCCGCGGCGACCAGGGCGCCCGCGACCTGGATAACGATATAGGGAATGAGATCCTTCCAGGAGAAGCGGCCCGCCACCGCAAGCCCGAGCGACACCGCCGGGTTGAAATGGCCGCCGGATATAGGTCCAAAGGCATAGACGCCGGTCAATACCGTCAGGCCAAAGGCCAAGGCGACACCCGCGAATCCGATTCCCAATTGGGGATAGGCCGCCGAAATCACCGCGCTGCCGCACCCGCCGAACGCCAGCCAAAAGGTTCCGAAAAACTCCGCCGCCAATCTGCGGCCTAAGTTATATTCCATAAGCAGCCTCCATATTTAGCGTCATTTCAACGATGAGCGCGCGACGAATCCACCGAGGCGCGCAATGAAATCATAGCAGCGATTCAAGAGGAAATGGCGGCGAACGAAAACCGCCGCTGACGAAAATAACTCTTCGCGTTGATTTTGGCGGCCCCGGCAGGATTCGAACCTGCGACCTTCTGCTTCGAAGGCAGTTGCTCTATCCAGCTGAGCTACGGAGCCGCAAGAAAACCCGCGGCGGACGCGGGCCAAAACAATTTTCGCGCGCCGCCAATTCCATATGGCGAAGCGGACCCTGGCGACCCCGGCAGGATTCGAACCTGCGACCTACTGCTTAGAAGGCAGTTGCTCTATCCGGCTGAGCTACGGGGTCGAAACCACGTCCTTCGTCAATGCGTCCACAGGCCGATGCGGTTGGTCTTGAAATTATCGGCGTAGGACACGATGCGGCGCCAACCGGTCGCCGGCTTGGGCTCCTCGACGCGATAGGGAAGCCCATTACGCTCGGCGTAGGCGATCGCCTCTTCCTTGGAGTCGAAGGTGAGCTTGATTTGCGACTTCATATCCGACGACGACGTCCAGCCCATCAAGGGATCGGCGGCGCGGGGGGATTCGGGTTCGTAGCGCAGCACCCAAGGATACTTGACGCCCGGAGCCGATTGCGTGGCGCTCGCGGCGGGACAAAATATGCGTGCGGTCATGTGGCCTCGCGTTCATCTTTTTGCTTGCGGCCCGCGGACACAACAACGACCGCGGCGGTATCTTGATTGGTCGGGGCAGCAGGATTCGAACCTGCGACCTGAAGTACCCAAAACTTCCGCGCTACCGGGCTGCGCTATACCCCGATGAGCGACCATGCGATGCGCAAGCCGCTTGTTGCTCCCGAACGAACTTCGCTACCATGCTCGCGCCGCTCCCACAAGCGACGCGAACGGGTCTTTTAAGGTTTGAAGCTCGGATGCCGAACCTGGTCGCCGACATCGAGCCCTATCGCGCGCGCGGCGCCGGCGTTAAGCTCGATCACCGCGAAGGCCGGCGGTCCGGAGGGAATGACGGTTTCCGACATCGGAACCGCGTCCCGCGCGACGCTCGTCACCCGGCCCTTGCGAGAGACGAAGACCATATCCAGCGGGATATATGTGTTCTTCATCCACATGCTGACCGGTTGTTCGCTAGGGAACGTGAACAGCATGCCGTGGTCTCGCGGCATCGAGCGGCGATACATCAGCCCGACTTCGCGCTCCCGCTCCGTGCGCGCCACCTCGATCTCGACCCGATGCGCGCCCGTCGCCGTGATGAACTCCAGGAACTCGGCCGCGACCGCCGCCCCTCGCCCAATCGTCAGGGCGACGAGAAGAATGACAAGCCGCGCGGCCCATGAATAGCAGGAGTGTCGCACCGCTCCGTTCACGCTCTTCTTGCTCCGCGAATAGCGCCTCGACCGCCAGGCGAAGCGCGTTCTTTAATGCCGCGCTGAGATTTCGGCGTCAATGCGATGCGGGGCCCTTGGCGTCGAGAGGCCGCACTTCCGCCGCCATGAGCCCCTTTGGACCATCGCCGTAGCGCACCAGGACGCTGTCGCCCGGCTTCAACTCGGCGAGGCCGTAACGGCGGACGGTTTCCATATGCAGAAAAATGTCCTCGGTCCCCTCCCCGCGCGTGAGGAAGCCGAAGCCTTTGATTCGATTGAACCATTTGACGATGGCGATCTCATAGCCGCCGACGGGGGTTACGTGGACGTGCGTGCGTCCGGCCAGGGACTGCGAGGGGTGCACGGCTGTCGTTTCGTCCATCGCGACGATGCGAAACACTTGCAGGCCCTTGGCGCGCAACTGCGCCTCGCAGACGACGCGGGCGCCTTCCTGCGCGGTCTGGTAACCGCAGCGGCGCAGCGTCGTCACATGCAATAAGATATCCGCCGAGCCGTCGTCCGGCACGATGAATCCATATCCCTTGGCGACGTCAAACCATTTGATCGCGCCAGCCACTTCGATAAGATCAAGTCCGGCCTCTTCGCCTTCCGAACCAGCGGACAAAGCGCCAAACTCATCCTGAAAACCAGATTTAGCTCCCAACTGACCAACCCCCCTGCTGATCCAGAGCAAGACGATTCAGCCGACGGCGCCATAGCCCATCCCGAATCGACGCCGCGTCGATGAATCACTAAGGTAAAGATACCATTCGCAGCGCCGCATCCAACCGAGTTTTTTCATTATTCACGCTTTGTTGTGGACAGGTCTCCCGAAATTTGCGCGACTGGCGGCATTGCGATAAACGCCTCAAGGAGCACGCGACGGATTGCATTGCCGTTTGTCGTCGCGCCGATGAAGAATGCGAGCCGATTAATATCGGAGCCGCGCTCACGCGGGGTAAATGCGTCATTAGCCACGCTATTGACGTTTGCAAAAGATGAACGCCCAAGCAAAAGCTGGAGCCAGCCATGACCGTTCCGTTGAACGCCGTATCATCTCTTTCGCAATCGCAAGCGCAGGATCCACGTTCCGATGGCGTCTCGACCGATTTGATCGCGCTCGCGGCGGCGCGCGAGAACGAGCGTTTCACGCTTCACTCCAAATATCTCAACGAAATGTGGGTTCGCGTTCTGAAGACGATCGGCTACGACGTTGGTTTTACGCGCGGCGTCGGGGCTTATCTTTATGACCGCGCGGGCGACCGCTATATCGATCTCCTAAGCGGTTACGGCGTCTTCGCGGTTGGACGCAATCATCCGAGGATTCGCGACGCCCTGATCGGAGTGCTGAACGGCGAACTGGCCAATCTGGCGCAATTCGACGTTTCCGTTCTAGCGGGCGTGCTCGCCGAACGGCTGCTCGAATACACGCCTTGGCTCGACAAGGCTTTTTTCGCCAATTCGGGCGCCGAGGCGGTCGAAGCCGCGATCAAATTCGCGCGCCACGCGACCGGCCGATCGACAATCGTCCACTGCTCGCACTCCTTCCACGGTCTCAGTTATGGCGCGCTTTCGCTCAACGGCGACGCGATCTTCAAGAAGGGATTCGGACCTCTCCTCTCCGACGTGCGCGAAGTGCCCTTCGATAATCTCGCCGCGCTCGAGGAGGCGCTGCGCGGTCGCGACGTCGCGGCGTTTTTCGTCGAGCCGATCCAGGGCAAGGGCGTCAATATCCCGCACGACGACTACCTCAAGGGAGTCGCCGAACTCTGCCGGAAATATGGGACGCTTTTCGTCGCCGACGAAATTCAGACCGGGGTCGGTCGCACTGGCAAATTCCTGGCGATTGACCACTACGCGGTCGAACCCGACATGGTCCTTCTCGCCAAGGCGCTGTCCGGCGGACATGTTCCGGTCGGCGTCGTGCTGACGCGCAAATGGATCTTCGACAATGTCTTCGATCGCATGGACCGGGCTGTCGTACATGGCTCGACCTTCTCGAAGAACGACATGGCGATGGCGGCTGGCCTCGCGACGCTCGACGTGCTGAAGCAGGAGCGAATGATCGAGAACGCCGCCGCGAAGGGCGAAAGGCTCCTAGCCGCCTTCCGCAAGATGGCGCTGGGCTACGAGCTCATTTCCGACGTTCGCGGCAAAGGACTGATGATCGGCATCGAATTCGGGCCGCCAAAATCGCTGATGTTGAAGGCCACCTGGAACTTGCTCGAGACGGCCAATTCGGGTCTCTTCGGACAGCTGATTTGCATCCCGCTGTTCAAGGACCACAAGCTTCTGACGCAAGTCGCGGGACACGGCAATCCGACGATCAAGCTGCTGCCCGCCTTGACGTTGAGCGACGCGGATTGTGACTGGATCGAAACCTCATTCGACGCGGTGATCGCCGATGCGCATAAAGCGCCTTCGGCGATCTGGTCGCTCGGCAAGACGCTGGCCGAACACGCGATCAAGGCGCGCATGAGCGGCTGAGTGCCGCAAACCGCGTTAATCATCCCGAAGACTAAACCGACCGGGTCCAATGGGCGCGGGGTTAAGGAACATTAATTGTCCTATGTTGTCGAGGCGCCGCTCGGGCGTCCCGAAATCGTGCGACTTCCGCCGTTCGAGCCGGCAGGCGCCCCGATACGACACGAAAGGGCAAGGACATGCGTCTCAATTCGAAACTCAAGGCCGCCTGTTTGGCCGGCGTGGCGGTGGTCGCGACGCTGTCCGCCGGCGAGGCGCTCGCGGGCGGACGCGGCGGCGGCTGGGGCGGCGGCCATGTCATCGGTAGACCCGTCGCCGGCGACCATCGGGGCGGCCGTTCCAGCGTCGGCTATCGCGCGGGCGTCGGCCACCATGCCTACGGATCGGCCTTCGCCAACGAACACGCCTTGAACAGGGCTTATCATGGCCGATATGGCGGTTCCGGCGGTTACGGCAGCGGCGATTACTGGGGCGGCTACTATGGCGGCGGCGGCGTTTATTACGGCGACGCGGACTACGGATATGGCTATGGCGGCTATGGCGACGATTACGCCGGCGGTGTTCCGGCGGCCTACAGCGCGTTGACCTATCCGTCGAGTTATCAGCGGATCTATCAGGTTCCGCCCCCGATCTGTCAGCCGGCCGCGCACACGAGCTATGTGCCAGCGACGACCTATCAGGCCAACCAGCACATCATCTATCTCCCGGCGCAATAACGCGCCACGCGCGGGCGCCGTGACCGCGAAACAGGTCATTGAGAACGCAAAAGCCCTTGGTCGCGCGCTACCGAGGGCTTTTCAATTATGTTTCGGTCTAACGCGGGCGCCGTCAGCCTTTCGGCGTGACTTCGTTCGTATAATCCTCGATCAACTGGCGAGAGATCGCTCCCGGCGTGAACTTATAAGGGCCGGCTTCGGCGACCGGCGTGACTTCCGCGCCCGTGCCGCAGATGAAACATTCCTCGAAGCCGTAGAGTTCGTCCGGCATGATGCGCCGTTCGACGACCGGAATCGAGCGGCGCTTGGCCAGCTCGATCACGGTGCGGCGCGTAATGCCGTCGAGAAAACAATCGGCGATGGGCGTATGGAGCGCGCCGTCCTTCACGAAGAATATATTGGCGCCCGTGCACTCAGCGACGCGGCCCAGCCAATCGTACATCAACGCGTCGGCATAGCCGCGCCGCTCCGCTCGATGTTTCGAGATGGTGCAGATCATATAGAGGCCGGCGGCCTTCGCCAGGGACGGCTCCGTTTGGGGGTCGGGCCGACGGTATTCGGCGATGTCGAGACGGATCCCCTTCATCTTCGTTTCGACGTCGAACATGCTCGGCCAGTCCCAGACCGCGATGGCGACATTGATAGTGGAGTTTTGCGCCGCCACCGCCATCATTTCGCTGCCGCGCCAAGCCACGGGGCGCACATAGCAGTTTGGCAAGCCGTTGGCCTTCACCGTCGCGTCCTTGGCGGCCTCGATTTCCTCGACGCTGTAGGGAATCTCGAAATCGAGAATTCGCGCCGAGCGGTGGAAACGCTCGGAATGCTCGCGCGACTTGAAAATCACGCCGCCATAGGCGCGCTCGCCCTCGAAGACGCTGGAAGCGTAATGCAACCCGTGCGACAGCACGTGCAGCTTCGCATCGCGCCAAGGAACAAGCGCGCCATTGTACCAGATGTGGCCATCGCGCTGATCGAAGGGCGGAAGGGACATTTTCTATCTCCGGGGAAGCGCGTTTTGGCCATGATCGACCCGGCGCGGCGCGTTAGAGCACTAGCTATCGCCCGAAAATATGTCAATATAGCTGACATAACCCGCGCGCCCGCCGGTCGTCGGCAGGGTCGCCGTTTGAGCGCTATTTGCTGGAGCTTCGCGCCTCAATGACGCGGACGCTGATGGAGCGAGACCCCGCGTGAACGAGGCGTCGCCCGTGAATTCCGCCTCCGCCAAGGCGTTGCGCTCCGGCGGCGATCCGCCGGCGCGGGATTTCGCGCCGGAGAGCGACGACGCGATTTTCGACATGATGGAACTGTTTTTTTTCGCTTACAGAGACTTCGTGAAGGACGCGGACCGTCTGTTGGAGAAATATAAGTTCGGCCGCGCTCACCACAGGGTGCTGCATTTCGTCGACAGGCGCCCAGGCCTCGCCATCGCGGCGCTGCTCGACATTCTCAAGATAACCAAGCAAAGCCTCAACCGCGTCCTCAAGCAATTGCTCGACGGCGGTTTCGTCGAGGCGCGCGAGGGCGCGAACGACAGGCGCCAACGGCTTCTTTACACAAGCCCCGAGGGCGCGGCGCTGGCGCGGGAGCTGGCCCGTCTGCAATCGGCCAGATTCGTGCGCGTTCTGAGCGGACTTTCCCCCGACGCGCGACGCTCGGCGACGGAATTCCTGCTGGCGATGATCGATCAAGACGAACGCGCCAGCGTCCGGGCGCATCTCCTCGTCGCGGCTGCGGCGCCTTCGGCCGGCGAGGAGAGCCCGCCGTGACGCAACTCGCCGCTCCCGAGGCCGACGCGCCCCATATTCTCGTGGTCGACGACGACAAAAGGATTCGGGCTCTGCTGTCCCGCTTTCTGATTGGTGAAGGCTATCGCGTCAGCGCCGCCGCCAGCGCCGCCGAGGCGACCGCGCGGCTGCGCGACCTGCTGTTCGACTTGATTGTTCTCGACGTGATGATGCCGGGCGAAAGCGGCGTGCAATTCGCGGCGAGGCTGCGCAACGGCACCTCGCCGCTCCGCGACGCGCCAATATTAATGCTCACCGCCTTGTCGGAAACCAAGAACCGCGTCGAGGGGCTCGAGGCCGGCGTGGACGACTATCTCGCCAAGCCTTTCGAGCCGCGAGAACTCGCCCTGCGCATCGCCTGCATACTACGGCGCACCCGCGGGCGGGACGCAAGCCCGCGGCGCCCGGTCGGCTTTGGCGATTTTCGGTTTGATGTCGAAAAGGGCCTGCTCATGCGCGGCGACCAGCCGATCCATCTGACGACGCGCGAGCGCGAGCTGTTGCGCTTGCTGGCGGGTGGCGCCGTGGTCTCGCGCCGGACGCTGGCGCCCCGCGCCGGGGTCGACGCCGAGGCGAGCGAGCGCAGCGTCGATGTCGAGATCGCCCGCCTGCGCCGCAAGATTGACGGCGGCGCGCATTGCCTTCAGACAGTGCGAGGACAAGGCTATCGCCTGATCGTCGACGGCGAGGGGCACAACACGTTCGAACACGAGGCGCCGCCATGAGCATGGGACTTCTCGATGCGTTCACCGCGCTGCGCCGCTTGTGGCGCCGCCTCGCCGGCTGGCTGCATGAGCGCATGCCCAAGGGGCTCTATGCCCGCGCGCTGCTGATCCTGATCTTGCCCATCGTTCTGCTGCAATCGGCCGTGGCCTATGTCTACATGGAGCGGCACTGGGAGGCGATCACCGACCGGCTGTCGGCCGCCGTGGCGCGCGACGTGGCGGCGGTCGCGGATGTGTACTCCAGTTTCCCGCAGGATACCGGGCACGACATTCTCTCGCGCATCGCCGGCGTGGATCTCAATATGCAGGTCACGGTGCTCGGCAAACAGGCCCTGCCGGCGCCGACTCCAAAGCCGTTTTTCTCGCTGCTCGACCACACGCTCACCCGCGAACTCACGCGCCACCTGACGCATCCCTTTTGGATCGACACGACCAAGGGCTCCAACCTCGTCGAGATCAGGGTTCAACTCGACGACACGACATTGCAAATACTGACGACGCGCACGCAGGCCTATGCGTCCAACTCGCATATCTTCTTCATCTGGACCACGGTCGCCTCCGTGGTCATTCTGGCGATCGCCACCTCGTTCCTGCGCAACCAGATCCGGCCGATCCTGCGGCTGGCGCGGGCCGCCGAGGAGTTCGGCAAGGGCCGCGACGTGGCCTTCAGTCCGCGCGGCGCGCGCGAGGTGCGCCAAGCCGGAGCCGCCTTCGTCGAGATGAAGCGGCGGGGCGAGCGCGCGATCGAGCAACGCACGACGATGCTCAACGGCGTCAGCCACGATTTGCGCACCATTATCACCCGCTTCAAGCTCTCGCTGGCGCTGATGGCGCCAAGCAACGAGGCGGCCGAAATGCGCAAGGACGTCGAGGAAATGGAGCATATGGTCGAGGCCTATCTCGCCTTCGCGCGCGGCGACAGCGGCGAGACGCCGGTCAAGACCGATATTGGCGCAATTCTCAAGGATTTGCAGACCGACACGCAAAAACTCGCGATCGACGCGCGGCTGGCGTTGAGCGGCGATCCGGTCGTGGTCGCGCGCCCGGCGGCGATCAAACGCCTGCTCGCCAATCTCGTCGGCAACGCGCAGCGTTATGGCAAGCGCATCGATTTGACCGCGATCAACGACGGCAAGACGATGACCATTCATATCGATGACAATGGGCCGGGAATTCCGGTCGATCGACTCGAGGATGCGTTCCGGCCGTTCTACCGCCTCGACGAATCGCGCAACCAGGACCACGGCAATTCCGGCCTCGGCCTCGCCATCGCCCGCGACATCGCCCGGACCCACGGTGGCGACCTGACTTTGGCGCGAAGCGAGTTGGGCGGGTTGCGCGCGACGGTGACGCTGCCGGTGTGAGCGGCCTCACGCGCCGGCGTGAGGATGTCCGCGTCCGTGTTCATGTTCGTCGTGGCGCCCGTGGTCGTGCTCGTGCTCGTGGCGCTCGTGCTCGTGTTCGTGGCGATCATGCCCGTGGCGGGAGCGATGGCGGAAGCCATCGAACATGCGATGCGCCAGCGAGCGGAACGGTTCCGTCACGCGCGCAAAGTCTTCGGCCCGGTCGATGAATTTTTCGCCCCGATCCAGCTCGCGGTCGAGCGCCGTCAGCGCATGGGAATGCTCGCCTGTCCGATCCTCGCGCCAAGCTTCCAGCACCCGTTTCCAGGCATAGGCCAGACCTTGCAGCTTCAGCGCGCCGACGGGGCCGTCGCTCTCAATATCCGCCGCCTCCAGCATGAAGCGCATCGAGTTGACGACTTCGCGGCTGAGCGCGGTCGCCGCCAGCGGGTCTTTCGACGACCATTCGTTGATGCTCGCCACGGCGTCGCGATAAGGCTCCAAAGCCTCCAGACGCCGCGCCAGCACGTGATAAAGCCGCTCGCGCGAGGGTTCGGCGTCATGCTCGGTCGGTAGATCGTCGAGCACCTTGCGGTCGATCCGACGCAGGAAGGCGCCGAGCACGGCGCCCTTGGAGGGGAACGCGTCGCGGAAGTCGGCCAGCGATACGCCCGCTTCGCGCGCGATGTCGGAGATGGTGGTGTCGGCGAATTCGCGCCGCGCCGCGAGCCGCAGCAGCGCGTCGACGATCGCGTCGCGCGTCCCACCCGCGGGCTTCGCCGCGCGCCGAGGCGCTTCGCCCGAGGTATGTGTTTCGCCAGTTGTCATATCGCCGCTCCTGTGACTTTCATCCCCGCTATGTATGGCCGAAGGGGGGCTGGGCCAAGCCTTCACTTGAAAATTGTCCTTCACTTGAAAATCGCCCTTCGCTTGAAATTTGTCGCGTCGAGGCGATGCCGCCGTCAGCCGGAAAGTTCGGCGGCGCGCCGCTTGGCCGCCGCGACCGCCCGCGTCAGCAAGGGTTCAAGGCCATCCTTCGCCATCAGCACGCCAAGCGCCGCCGCCGTCGTGCCGCCGGGCGAAGTCACGTTTTCGCGCAGCCGCCCGGGAGACGCATCCGGCGTACGGTGCATCAATTCCCCCGCCCCTTCGACCGTGGCGCGCGCCAGCCGCGCCGCGAGTTCATCCGGCAGGCCCGCCGCGACGCCCGCCGCGGCCAGACATTCGGCGAGATAAAACAAATAGGCGGGGCCGGAGCCGGAAATCGCCGTCACCGCGTCGATCAATTCCTCGGTCTCGACCCATTCGACCGAGCCCACCGCGGACAGCAGCGCCTGCGCCAGGGAGAGCTGTCCCGGCTCCACGCCGGGACTGGGATAAGCCCCGGTGACGCCGCGACCGACGGCCGCCGGCGTGTTGGGCATGGCCCGCACGAAGGCGCGCGCCGGCAGGCGCGAGGCGAGATCGGCGACGCGCTTGCCGGCCAGAACGGACAAAACCAGCGTGTCCGGCCCGACCAAAGGCGAGAGAGCGGGCGCGGCGGCCTCCAGCATCTGCGGCTTGATCGCCAACACCAACGCGTCTACGGGCGCGTCGGAGGATTCGACGCGCGCGAACAGCGCGAAATTTTTCGCGCGACACAGCTCAACGACATCCGGCGCCGGATTGGGTTCGATGACGAGAACGCGGCCGAGCTTTTCGCCTCGCCAGAGCCCCGCCAGCAAGGCGGAGCCCATTTTGCCGGCGCCGACAACGGCGATGGAGGGCGCGGGACCGCTCACGCCTCGCCCTTGGTCTCGAATGTGGCGGACTCCAGCGCTTCCTTGGCGCCCTTGCCGGCCCACAACACGAATTGGAACGCCTGATAATAGCGCTCGCAGGTGGAAAGCGCATTGTCCAGCAAGGCCGCGCATTGCGGCCCGGAAGGTTGCGCCCCGCCGATCAGCAGCAAGCCGTGGCGGTGCATCACCACGCCCTCCTTGGGCCACAGATCGAAATGGCCCACCCAGAGCTGTTCGTTGACAGCGGCGATCAGCGCCGAGACTTCCGCGTGGCGACGTTCGGGAACCTTGAGATCGAAGGCGCAACTTACGTGAAGCGTCTCGAGATCCGCGAGCCAGGTGAAGGCTACATGATAGTCGGTCCAGCCGCCGGCCACGGATATGGAGATTTCGTCCTCGTCGTCACGGTCGAAGGACCAATCATTTGTAGCGGCGAGTTGTTCGACCACGTCGACCGGATGTTGCAAGCGATCTGTTTCTTTTTCAGCTGCGATCAGCATGAGCTAACCTTTGTTGATTGTCCCGGGAACGCGGCGACATACAAACGGCGTTGCGACGCCTGACGCAAAATCCCAAGCACGAACGAGACTCCCCGCGACTCGAATTCGAATCATCACCGCTTGGAACTATACTCGATCCGACTGAATCCGACGGCCTTTCCGATGTTGCAATTTGCCGGCGCGGCTTACCGCGATTGGCGGCGACAGTGAAAGATTCGTGGAGCCCGGTCTAGAGTCGCATCGCGGCCATCCACAGCGAAGAGTTCCGGCCGGCTGCAAAAAGCTTGGGATAACCAATGCGCAAACGATTGTCGTCGGCCGATTTTTGCCCAAGGCGGCCACGTCGCGCGCGTCGATGCAACACGAAAAAGGCGCGGCTTGTGAACAAAGCCGCGCCCAAGGCAAATCGCGAAACGCGAGCGCCACGCCTCGTTACGGGACCATCATGACCGGCGAGCCGACGCTGACGCGATCGTAAAGATCAGCTACGTCCTCGTTCAACATTCGGATGCAGCCATAGGAGGCCGCCGAGCCGATGGAGGCGCGCATTTTGGCCGTGGTGCCGTGGATGGCCACCTGATCGCGGTCGAGCGTAAGCGCGCGCACGCCCATCGGATTACGCGGCGAACCGCCATGAATGAAATTCGGCAATTCGGGGTGGTCTTGCTTGACGATCGACGGCGGCGACCAGTCCGGATTGACATATTTGCCGTTGACGGCGGCGTAGCCCGACCATTCCTTGCCGGATTTCGGCACGGCGATGGGATAGCTGATCGCCACGCCCTGCCCCACGACTAGAAACAATTTGCGCTGCCGCGCGCTGATGACGATGGTGCCGGGCCGCACCGAGGCAGAAAACGAAACCATGTTGCGCGCGGCCGCGGCTTGCGGCAAGGCCGTCGCGCCAAAACAAAGAACGGCTCCGGCGACCAATAGATTTAATAGGCGCCCGCCGACGGCGCGCTGAAACGGAAACGACTGACCCATTGGCTTCACCCTTACGCTTGACCCCTACGGGCCAAATAGAACAAGACAAAAATCATTCTAGCTTTTGCCGCAATTTTGTCGAAGACTTACCACTTGTTCGGTTAGTAAATATCGCTAAGGTTTGGTAAAGTGTCGGCGATTGGACGCGCAAATATCACCGCTCGGACGCACGCGATCGGCCACGCCTTGCCAGCAAGGCTTGTCAGGGTTCATGTAGGGCTCATGGCCACCTCGTCCCCTCCCCTTATCTTCGACCGCCCTCTCTCGCGCGCGCGCCTTGCCAGGGCTATCGCGCGCTGCGCGCCGGATTTCCTGATGCAGCGCGCCGCCGAGGATCTCGAAGACCGCCTCGCCTCGATCCGCCGCGAGTTTCCGCGCGCGCTCGATCTCGCGACCCCGACCGAACATTTCGCGAAGGTTCTCGCCGCTGGCGGACGCCCCAACACCTTGCGCGCCGTGGCGCTCATGCCGGCCATCGAAACCGGCGCGAAGATTGTCGTCGACGAGGAGGCCCTGCCCTTCGCGCCCGAAAGTTTCGATTTGATCGTTTCGGGCATGGCGCTGCATTGGGTCAACGATCTTCCCGGAGTTTTCGCGCAGGCGCGGCGCTGCCTCGCGCCCGACGGGCTGTTTCTCGCCTGCATGGCCGGCGGCGCAAGCCTGATCGAACTGCGCGGCGCGCTGGCGCGGGCCGAGGACGAAATCTTGGGCGGCGCCAGTCCGCGCGTCTCGCCCTTCGTCGATGTGCGCGATCTCGGCGGATTATTGCAGCGCGCTGGCTTCGCCTTGCCCGTGACCGACGCCGACGCCTTCACGCTACGCTATGATTCAATGTTCGCGCTGTGCGACGAGCTGCGCGCGATGGGCGCCGCCAACGCGCTCACCGCGCGCTCGCGCAAACCGTTGCGCCGCTCGGTGTTTTTGCGCGCGGCGGAAATCTACGCCGAGAATTTTTCCGACCCCGACGGGCGCGTGCGCGCGAGCTTCGAGATCGTCTGGCTCTCCGGCTGGGCGCCGCACGAGAGCCAGCAAAAACCGCTAAAGCCAGGCTCGGCGCAAATGCGGCTGGCGGATGCGCTGAAGGCGGGCCGCGGCGAGTCATGAAGAGGCGTTGGTTCGCCGGATTGAACTAGGAAGCGGGCCGCGCCAGGAAACTGAACCGCGTCCCGAGTTCGAGCCGCTGAGAAATAGCCCAGATCGCGGAAACAATTGGCGAGGCGGGATCGTTGTTCAGTGTCATACTGTTTCCGGCTGACT
>PLAI01000055.1 GCA_003134075.1 Methylocystaceae bacterium
CGCTCGTCATTAAAATTAGCTCGCGCGTCGCCGGCTCTGCGGCGGCGTCGGCCAGGCCGCGCTGCGCCTTCGTGAGACGAAGTTTTCCGCTCATTGCGTTCGATGCGCGCGGCAGTATGAGGTTTGCTTCCGCCCATGCACTTGGTGATATGCGCGCGGGGGGTTCGAGAGCGGCGAGCATCTTCACCAAGAGCGCGTCGCTCTTGTCTGTCATGGCGGATCGATTCCCAATAGGTAATTGTCGGAATCCGACGCATGTGAAAGGGCGTCACTTATTGCGTCGTCGAGAATGCGTTCAATCGCGTCGGCGTCGCGGCCCACAAGTTGCGTGCACATTCTCGACGGCAGGCCCAAGAGTGAATTACGAAGGATCGTCACGAAATTGAGTGCGGCAGTTTCAATGTCGGCGCGAGCAATGAGCTTGCCTTCCTTGACGCCAACTTCCAACTCTAGCTTGCGAGCCCGTGCGTTTTCGGCTGTCGCTCGCGCCGCCGCGAGCGCCTGCATGTGATCACGTGGAGCGTCGGGATTGCCTAAGCCGGCGAGCGCGTGACCAGATGACCGGCTGGCGTCCTTGAAAGCGTAAAGCGCCTCAAGGGCGCGCTGTGTCGGATATTTGCGGTATTTGTCGCGCTTGATTTGCGCTACGTCGAGAATCTGTTTTGCTCGGGGGCGCGAGAGGCCGGCGACTTCGGCAAGTTCGGTTATCCCGGCTTCCGCCTCAAGGTCATGTTCGATCATTCGCTTCGCCGGTTTCTGATTTTTGCGCCTCGACGCGACGCCTGATTGCCTTTGACACCATCGAAAAAGCTAATGTTTTCAATGAATAACTTGCGGCAGTGCCCCGTGGCGTGGCGTCCTTGATCTTCGGCAAGGACCCAAACATGCCGTAGTGCCACCACGCGCGCCCGATCGCGAGGGCGTGTAGCCCCAAACGCCGCTAGGCGCGCCAGCGAAGGCCGCACGTGCGCTTTCTCTATTCGTCGGATGGTATGACGCCCGGCGACAACGCCGCGCCGTCCAAGGCCGCTTGCATTTCTTTCGCGACGTTCGCCGCAAGCTCGCGCTCCGCCGTCTTTTCCCATTGCCTACGCGGCGCACCATCTGATTGCCCCATACCGNNTTGGGGCTTTCCGCGTAAACCGATTTAATGTCTTTGCCGTGCCTCACCATCAAAAGTGTGGCGCCATTAGGGGCTTTCATCACAAACGACTTCGGAACGTTCAAGCTCGACGATCCGCCACCAGTAAGTCGGAACGTGCTGCCGGCATACGATCCGCGAAGCTCGCTCATGACTGGCGTGAACGCGCCGACTTTTAAAGCGCTGATGCGCGCCTTTGAAACGGTCCAACTCGCCGATAGGTTGCCTTGCGTGCTTCCCTTGACGGGCGGAACGGCCTTCGCGAATTGACTTTTCGGAACGCCTATGTCGCTTGCTAGCGAAACGATCGCACTTTTTCGAGCCGCCCTCGCCGATCGGTCAACACTTCGTCGGAGCGCGTTCATGGTTTGCCGCGCCGCTTGCTCAAGCTGTTCGACGAACTGCTTTGCATCGAGAGAGACCTTAACGTCTATGTCGCCCATACCACATTCACTTTTCGCAACGGCTTGGAATGGAGTTGATCTCGGCGCGATCAATCGCGACAAGGCTGCCATCCGGCGCCGAGATGGTCACATGAATCGCGAGCTTATCGCCCGCCGCTAGGCGAACGCGACTCAACATGCGCGAGAGTAAGTGTTGCGCCTGCAATTCCACGACCGCACGTTCGGTTGTGTTATGAGTCGTCACGTTCGCACCCTGTCGAGTATGTCGAGTGGAATGCTTGGGCCGTCGCGCTCGATACGGTCGAGCGTGCTTTCGATCCCGCGTAGGTGCTCGCGAAGGGCAAACTCCGCCTGCGGCGAAGGTAGTGTCCGCTCGATACGGCGGAGCGTCGCTTCCTGCTCGGCGACAAATTTATCGGCGAGTTTGTATAAATCTCTGAAGTCCATTTTCTATGATCCGGATTGAAATGGGAAAGGAGCGCGCTGCGGCGGGGCCGCCCCCGCTAAAAACCGGCCGCCGCAGCGCAAAGGGCGCGCCTGCCAGTCGGCAGTTACGCGGCGCAACCCCTATATAATAGGGAGGAATTAACCAGGAATATTCAAGATTTCAGGAAATAGTAGGCGTTGCGTGCGAAGACTTGGCGAAGTCATTGGGCGCGGACGGGGTGCGGACCGGGCGAGAGCGGCGCGGACTTGGCGAAGTTGTTGGGAGATGACTTTACCTCTTAGCGAATCTGCGAGCGAAACCAGGACTTAATCTTGACATTTCAAGTTATTTTTGCTAGAATCCATTCATTAAATAGAGAAAACAGATATTTACGTAACGCCGCCAAAGGCGGCAAATTTCAACGGAGATTCCATGTTACAAATATCTGACGCCAAGCGCGCTCATGGCGGGCGGCGCGTTGGCGCTGGCCGCCCGAAAAAATCTCACAATGAACTGCTTGCGCCGAGCGGCGTTTCCTGGTCATTCGTTCGGCGCGCCGAGCGCGCGGGCCTGCATCGCGCCGCGCTGTTGTGGCTCGAAATGAGTGCGCCCTGCGAGCCCTCAGAGGCCGCCCTTGAGGTTGCCGCGGCGGAACGGGGCGGGCTCGCGCAAATACGCACGCTGGCCGCCGCGTGCATCCTTCACCAATGGGAGCGCCGCTACAGCCCGGAAGCCGCCGCCGATCTTGTGCTTGGCGATCTCGGCGATCTTGGCGCGTTCGCCGAGCAAATCCGCGATGCTTTGATGTTGGAGGCCGAAGAGCTCGGAATTGCGCCTTTCCTTCCCGCGCCGCGCCGCGAGAGCGTGCTTATTCCCGCTGGCGTGGATCGATTTGCACTTTTGTTCGCGGACGATGGCGACCACGCGCCGATTTTGTTCGGCCATAACGGACCACCGCTCGACGACGCGGCAACGCCTGTCGTTTTCATTCGTGAGGAAAACGTCGAGAGCTTCCTCGAACAAATCACGGTCGACGACGACGAACTTTTCGCCGTGCCGCCCACGGTGATATTCGCGCTGGCGCCCGAACAGGTCCGCCCGCTACAAAATACGATCCGGCCCGATGACGAGGCGCTGTTCGGCGACGGCGCGCCGGAGCCTGTCCGTCTCGACGTTGAAGAGGCCGCGGCGGCCCATCTGCTGGTGCGATCGGCCAAGGTCGTCGTCTCGGGCGCGGACGATATATGAGCGCTAGATAGGATCGCCGCGAGGATAAGACAAAAGAGCCCGGCCGCAGTGCCGGGCTTTTTCGTGTGGGAGCTCGCGACCTCAGCTAGAAGGTGAGCTTCTAGTGGTTGAAATCTGACACTTGGAACCCTGTTTAGCCTGTGAGCGGGGAGGATGCAGGAGTCAGCAATGCGCCAGGAGCAGCCGTCGGCACCCGAATGAGGACCGGCTCGTTGTCGTGCCCGTCGGGGCTGGATTTTGTTGCGAAATTCGACAATTCCGTGACGGTGCGCGATTTAACGGAACGGGGCTTATGCGACTGCCCTAGCCGCCAAAACAATGAGGGCATAGGTCACCTGACGGAGGCAGCCCGACAACGTAGGAACTTTACAGCTTCTTGAACTACGAAGACGAGATGCCGAAGAGAGTTCACCTCGCCAGTATCATTGAGCATGTGAGTATTGAAACCCATACTGCCGATTCTTGCGTAGAGAGCGAGGGATATTGGGATTGCGCCCGGCACAGCCCTATGCTGAGTGCTTTTGACGTGCTTGAAGTCATGCGCAACGATGTCCACGAGCGCAAATTCCATAGACGCTTTGCGCCACGCCTTCCTCAAGTTTCCGCGCGGGCCGGGATATGCAATCCGGTCGATCGCATGATAAGTCGCGACGCACGCCAGATACGCGTGCCGGATTGAAGTCGGGTTTCTCTTGAACTCGTCGACCGTCGGTTCGACTATCAGCTTTAGATACCGATTGAGTGCGTCCACCTTGCCGCCTCCTTGCGGGTCCCGTCGCGGGGTCGGAATCTAGGCGCGATTTCTAATCCGGCCGTAAGACGAAGACCTTGACCCCTTTCGGGACATCGCGGGGGATATACAGCATAACAGAGACAGGAAAGGCGCGCGCTCGCGGTTTCGTAATCCTTTTCATTCTCACCGCCATCAAAGGAGATCACAATGAATACGGTCTACGGATTGTTCATGTGCTTCTATACAATGCAGGGCGTGCCTGATGATTATTTTTCAGCGTCCGGCGCGTCTCGCGCTTTGACCGGTTGCAGCGACATGGCCAAGATTCTTGGCGGGTCAAATACGAGGTGGGATACTCTCGACGAATGTGCATCCGCCGTTACCCGTTTCTACGCGGGGAAGGAAAGAAAAACTCCCAACGACACCCATGCGGTCGACAGTCGTCCGGGTTATCATCAGCTTGAGTGCCGCCCGATCTCCTACTAATGAACGACGCTTCCGCCCATTGGTTTTGTCTTTCTGTGAACTTCCCTACGGCCGGTCATCGCACCCCCTCCCCCTTAAGGGGGAAGGGGTGTTTTGCGTTTTGACGGGATAGAGAGTCAAAAAACATGTCTGTAGCCAAGTCGTAGCCAAGTTGGGCGTTTTCTCTAACCGGTTGTTTTTAAAGCAAACAACTTGGCTATGAACTTGGCTATGAACTTGGCTATGAACTTGGCTATGAACTTGGCTACGAACTTGGCTACGAACTTGGCTACGGGCAATCCATAGCCAAGTTGGGCGATCGGGCCGTAGCCAAGTTCGTAGCCAAGTT